>CAYJEX010000044.1:0-3207 GCA_964369465.1 uncultured Oscillospiraceae bacterium | reverse complement strand
TGAAACCATTAAAAATGCAAGTCTATTAACAGAGATCTGTTATAACTTGCATTTTTTATATTTTCGAATGTGCAGCGACTTGCATTTTTAAATTTCTAAAAGTGTGGTTTGGGCTATTTTGAAAAGTGTGGTTTAGGCTATTTTTAAATTAGTCCCTATCTATATCACGTTCCCATATTGAACCATCTATAGCTGATATTGTATATTCATATTCTGTGTTTCCAATTCTCCACTCTACTTCGTATTCGGCTTGGCCATCATCATAGTCAAATTCGCATCTAAGTTGTGTTGTGTCGGATTCATTTAACCCAGCATCTTTTAAAGCAATATTTTTTGCTTCTTCAGAAGTGATGTAATCTGAGTTTTGAGAAGAGCTGTTATTATAATTAGCACCGTTATTTTCTAGATCGTTGTCGTAGCTTAGTATTTCTCCCGTTACAGCGTCTATTTCATAATCATACTCCATATTACCTACCCAGAATTCCACATCATAGTCAACTATTCTATCATCTCTATCAAGGTGGCATGATATGTTTGAAACTTCATTTTCGCTCACAGCTGCATGTTCAAGTGCAATGGACTTGGCTTCATCTTCGCCAATATAGTCGTTGCTATTAATGTCATTGGTATAACCTCCACTACTATTGTCTTTGTTGTGATCATTATCATCGGAAAGGATTGCATGGATTAAAGTTCCTCCAGCAATTCCTAATGCAAATATTGCGGCACAAATAGCAATTGCCACCCATCTGAATTTTTTCTTGCTTTTCGGATTGTTGTCGACTATAGATGCAGTATCAGTTTTGTCACTTTCTGCTGAATTTAAAGTAGCACTATTATCACTTTCTTTCAACTCTTCAGCTACAGTTTGTTTTCCATTTTCACTCTCTTTAATCTTATCATTAGTTTCAGTATTCATATTAACCTCATCTTTCTTTTTATTACTTTTGCTATTATTTGAATTCTTATCCTTATCTTCTTTCATTCTATGTACCTCCTTAATGAATCGTCATTCATTCTATATATGTATTCTAAAGGTGAAAAATTAAAGTAACATTAAAGAATGAAAGTTTTTTTATTTTTTGAAAATTACAGTGAACGTGCTGCCTTTTCCTAGCTCGCTTTCTACATTAGTTTTTCCGTTATGAAGTTTTGCAATTTGCTCTACCATAGCTAGGCCAAGCCCCATACTGCCGTATTGGCTTTCTGTCCTAGAAGAATCGACTTGATAAAACCTTTTCCAAATTTTATCTTGGTTTTCCTTAGAAATTCCAATACCGTCATCCTTTACAGATAATATAATCTCATCGTTATTTTCTGTTAGAGCAACTTCAACATTGCCGGGCTCGTTGCTATAACGAAATGCATTGCTGATTAAATTTGACAGAAGCCTTGTTATCATTGCTTCGTCAAAGTTGGCGAATATGTTAGGGCTTATGGTATGTGTTAGAGTAATGCCGTTAGGTTTTAGAAGTTTATGCTCCTCACAAATTTCGTTTGTTAATTGACTTAAGTTGATAGTGGAGAACTGCACTTTTTCAATGCCTCTATCAATGCGTGTTATATTCAGTAAGTCGGATATTAAGCTTGACATTTTTAAGGCCTGCCTTTGGACAGTTTCGAGGGCATCATTCTTGTCTTCTGTGGAAATATTTTTATCAATGGCATATTCACATTGAGCTAAAATTACAGCAGTAGGGGTTCTAAGCTCGTGAGAAACATCAGATGTGAATTGTCTCTCAGTTTCAAATGAATTTTCTAGATGTTGAAACATGTTATCAAAGGTAGTAGAAAGTTTATGGAGTTCACTGCTCCCTTTTTCCAGATTGATTCGAAGTGATAAGTCTTCGCTTTTGCATATTTCTTCTGCAGTCTCTACAATTTTATCTATAGGGCGGAAAGTCCTTTTGGCTATATAGTAACATCCAATAGCTCCCAAAATAACAAAGATAGGTAAGGAAATAAGTGCTACTTGTAATATAATGCTTGTTGCGTTGGCAACATCATCTATAGCCACTATTCCTCGCACCCATACAGGAGATTTGTTGCCTTCAACATTTACTAACCTATCGTAGATGTTGTATGCTGTATCGTCATAGGTAACTTCAATCAGTTCTCCATTAGTAAGTGGCTGTCTCGTCACAAATTCTTCAGGGAAATTCCCGGCGAGAAAATCACCGTCTTGAGTGTATACTAGAGTGTAGATGTTTTCGTTAAATAAATCTATTTCATCTAATTCAAGCCGGCCATCATCAAATTCAAGTTCGTCAATATTATCTTCTACAACATCAATAAGTTTTTTTGTTGTGTTAGAAGTTATAATATCATCACTTAAATAGAACATCAGTCCCATTAATATGCTAGCCATTATGGTCATAAGTAATGTGCTCCAAACAGTGAGTTTTACTTTTGCTGATACTCTTTTCATTACTCCTGCCTACTCCTCCCTAAGTACATACCCACTTCCTCTTATGGTGTGGATTAGTTTTTTTTCAGAATTACAATCGATTTTTTTTCTAAGATATCTAATATATACATCTACCACGTTAGTTCCTCCCATGTAGTCGAAGTTCCATACGTGGTTTTCGATTTTTTCTCTTGAAAGAACAATTCCTTCATTGTGCATCATGTACTTTAATATGGCGTATTCTTTTGCAGATAAAGTGATTTCTGAATCTCCTCGCGTCACTATATGTGAGTTAATATCCATAGATAAATCTGAAACAGTTAAGATGTTTGTGAGTTTGCCTGAATTTACTCTAGTCATAACTCGAATGCGAGCCATTAGTTCTTCAAAAGAAAATGGCTTGATTAGATAATCGTTTGCCCCAAGATCAAGTCCTCTCACTCTATCTTGAACTGAATCTCTAGCAGTTAGAAAGATTACAGGCGTACTTATTTTATTCTCTCTCATTTTAGAAATAACGCCAAATCCATCAAGTTTTGGCATCATAATATCCAGAATAATTACATCGTACTCAGCGCTTTCGATATATTCTAGGGCCATTTCACCATCAAAACAGCTATCTACACTATAGTTTTCTGATAGTAGTTTCTTTGTAATTATTTTGTTCATATCTCGCTCATCTTCTGCAAGTAAAACTCTCATTTCCCCACCTTTTTCTATGTATAGTGTTGCGTTTTTCTGTAGTATAGCATAGAATTATTAAAATTAGATTAAAAGTATCAGAAAAATTTAATAACAAA
>CAYJEX010000043.1:0-3787 GCA_964369465.1 uncultured Oscillospiraceae bacterium | reverse complement strand
TTTAGTTCGACGAAATAAATATTTCAACAGCAAATTTTTCGTCTATCCTTCCCGACTTAATATCTTTGTCACAAGTATAAATGTTTATGAGCATTCGTCTAAGTTTTTCTTCGGAAAACGACCTTGCAAAACCTAGCGCCTTTTCAACCCTAAAAGAGTGCACTTTCAACTTTTTTGCAATTTCATCTTTTACGAGACCTTTTTCTTTTAATTCTTTTACCATTAAAATAAGCTCCAACTGCCCCGCTATACTTGCTATTAATCGAAACGGGCTTTGTCCCGACATAATAATATCTTTGTATAGTATGAGTGCTTCTTCTTTTTTATTCAAGCTTATCGCATCCAAAAGCGAAAACGTGCTTTCGCCTAATGACTTTGATATTCCGTCAATAATTTCCTCTTTTGTAACTAAGCCTTCCCCCATATCAATGATTTTCTTTACGTCATTCAGCACATCATGCAATCTATAATCATTATCTTTATTCAAATACCCACAGTTTTGTATGAAATAATATAGCATCTCAGGAGATATTTCTCTATTTGATTCTTTGAATTTTTTTTGAATAAATCTTTTAAGCTCGCTGTTATCAATAATGTTAAATTCAAATATTTCTCCATTTTCTTTTATGTATTTTGCCATTGCAGATTTTTCATAAGGCTTTATTTCTCCTTCAAACAAAAATGCAATTATAGCCATTCCTTCTACGCTTTTGAATATTTTTTCAACATCTTCTTTTCCTTTTGCCTTATCTTTGCTCTCAAAAAAATTAGTGACAACTATTAACTTTCTTTCAGATCCAAATGAAACCGTCGTCGCCAATTCAATTAATTCCTCTATATTTTTTTCAAGGCAATCAATAAAGTTGAAGTCAAAATCCTTAAACTCTGGCCTCACAAATTTTTTTTTCAATAATTCCAGTGCCCATTCAATCAAATACCCTTCTTGCCCACATAGCAACATGAGTTCTGGTATATCGTTATTCTTCATTGAATTTGTAAACATTTCGTATGCATGTTCCTTCTTTGTATTATATGTCACTCGTCACCAAAACCTCTCCATTACTATAAAATCTAATCGCACCATCTGCATCATTTCTATAAATAATTATACCTTTTTTTTTGCATAATTCAACAATTCGTTTGCTAGGGTGTCCATAGTTATTTCCCCCCACTTGGAATACTGCAATATCCGGTGATACTTTATTTAAAAATTCTTCGGACGTACCACTATCACTTCCATGATGACTAACTTTCAATACATTTGATCTAACATCGAATTCTTCGCTAATTTTCAATTCTAAGTCTCCCTCAATATCTCCGCTTAAGAACACTTTATCCTCTCCATAATTCAATATAGATACTATACTGTTATTATTTTCATTGTTCTTTTCTATTAATTCTGGAATGGGATTAATAATATCCAAATATACACTTTCTTCAATCGTTATTCTATCTCCTTTTTTCAAATAAACAATTTCTGCATTTTCTTTTAATGTTAAGTAGTTATCATATTGTGTATCAATCCCTTCATATACAGCAATCTTATCAATAAATCCCTCCTCCGCTAGTGAGACAACTCCTCCAACATGATCTAAGTCCATGTGTGTTACTATTGCCAAATCTATTTTACCAACACCATTCTTCAAAAAGTACGGCATTAATGTTTTTCTCCCAACATCAAAATAGAAAGAGCCTCCCCCATCAACCATTATATTTTTCCCTGATGGTGTCTTAATATGAATACAATCTCCTTGTCCAATATCGACAAAAACGTATTTAATATCACTATATTTATCTGTAAATATATTTCCAAAAAGATTACATGAAATAACACATATAAAGACTACAGCAAATATTTTTTTATATTGCTTCCGACATCTAGAAATAACACCCCACTCTCCAAAAATAATTATTATCATAATATAAAACAGAACAATAAGGAAAAGAGGTGGGCTTACGACAACGATACTTGAAATTCTCTCGATATAGAAAAAATCATTGATAAATAAAAATAGTTTCGAGACAACTTCCAATAATATAACAAGGATTTCCTCAATCCAGCTATCTGCTATTATTCCAAACATAGTAATAAGAAAACAAATCATCCCAATAGGAACAGCTAACGATGCCAGAAATACTATAGGTATATTTGCTAATATACCTATAAATGAAATATAGTTAAATGTATACGCTGTAAATGGAAGCATTGCCAACTGCAATAGAATAATTGGAAGCATATTATGAAGTTTTCCTATTTTCTTTCTTCTCTTGGCAAACTCAATAAAAATTGACAAAAGAAATGTGGCCCCAAAAGACAGCTGAAAACCTAGGGAAAAAAGATCTATAGGATTCAATATCAACAATACTAACCCTGCAAAAGCAGTCGCAGAAAGCATATCATATCTATAAAATCTAACAGATGCAAATATATGAATACATATCATAACAATAGCTCTACTAACTGAAGGCGTGAAATCAGCCAATGTAGCATATAAAATCAATATGAAAAGAATGATAATGCACGTTCCCTTTCTTCTCACACTGCCAAATACAATTATACAAAAAGCGTACACGATGGAAACATGTAGGCCGCTAACAGCAAGTATATGAATAACACCATTTTTCTGAAACTTATCTAAATCTTCTTCAGATAATCCATTTTTCTCTCCAAAGAGTAAAGCCATAACAATCCCTGCAAGTCTATCGCCAAGGTGTTCATCTAAAAAATAAGAAAAATTAAACTTTTTTACCCAAATTATGTTGCGCACTATATCTAAGCCTTTTGCATTCTCAATCGTAGTAATACTATCAAAATTATCAACCTGCATAATAGCAGCAACACCTTCTGTCTTTAAGTATAGGTTATAATTAAAGCAATTTGGATTTCGCTTCCCTACAGGTCTTTCCAATTGACCGTCAACCATGATCGTAGATCCAATTAGCTTTTCGGGGTTATCTACTTCTTCGTAAGTTACAACATGTATTTTTTTACTGAAAAAATTCGAGATCAGTTTGAATTCACTTCCAAAATTTTCTGGAGAACTTTCTGAAGCGAGAGATTCTCCATCTCCTCCTCTCACACCTTTATAATTCATTTCATCTATTTTAAGTGTTAGCGTAGTTTTTCTATAATTAGTATATTCTTTTACATCGACAGATATAACTTTCCCTTTCACCTCCATAACGCTATTCAGTGAATCATCATCTTTCATTTCTAGGTTGTTATATGCAAAAGAGAACATAACATGCCCTAAAATTAGAATAAGAAAAAAAGGAAGTAAATATTTTTTGCATTCCGAGTAATTTTTGAATATATTACTTCCTTTAGCTTTGGAAATCAAAAGAACTAGAACAACGAAAACAAGCGAGAACACACATACTGAAACAGTAAAGTAAGAAATCACTTTTTCCGATTTCGTTTCATAAATATAACTAGATATAATTCCCATTATATAAATTGAAGTTATCGCAACTAAAGGTCTTCTCATATTTTCTCTTGAATAATATCCTATCTTTTTTATTGAAAGTCAATTCTATAAAATGTGTCTGTCAAAGGAAATTTGCCGTTTTGTATATGTGTAATATTTTACCATTTTTACTTAATTTTTACAATATATTTTTTTATATTATTTTCAAAAAATTTGTTGACATAATCAAGGAAAATGTTGTATAATAAATCTTGTCGTTACTGACATATTTGATGTTCCAAGGTAGCTCAATGGTGGAGCACTCGGCTGTTAACCGATAGGCTGCGGGTTCGAGCCCCGCCCTTGGAGCCATTTTATTT
>CAYJEX010000042.1:0-3930 GCA_964369465.1 uncultured Oscillospiraceae bacterium | reverse complement strand
TTTGGTGGAAGTGACGGGAATTGAACCCGTGTCCAAAGATACTTTCACAGAAGTTTCTCCGAGTGCAGCCTTTGTTAATTGTTTCGCCGCTTCTAGACCTCAAAGGCAAGTTCTAAAATTGGCTATCTCGGTTATTCTCTCATGCTACCGAGAAGTCACATGAGAATTTCCTGCATTGTTGACGCCGTTACCCTGCCTGCAGGTGAACTGGGAACGACGGCACTACTATGCTGCTAATGCAGCCGGTGCAAAATTAAATTTATTTTTAGCGTTTATATTTAACGTGCCCTTTTTTACGTAGTCTGAGCAAACTACGACTCGCTTCTTCAGCTTCCACATCCCTGTCGAAACCAAAACACCCCCATATATTTTGTAACCGCAAATAATATGCTAATCACATCTTTATTATACCATATTCGTTACTTTCTTTCAATTTAAGAGGAATAATTCGTCTTAAATCATCTCAAATTACAACATGTCGTCTGTCATAATTTGCCTCAATCCATCTCAATCTTTGAGAAATTACTCCCACTCAATCTATCTGAAATTTTGAAAAATAACTTATCTCAATTTTGCTCTTCTCATTCTCATGTCTGCATCTCTCTTAGCAATTGAATCTCTTTTATCATGGAGTTTTTTACCCTTGGCAAGTGCAATTTCTATTTTTGCCTTACCTCTCTCGTTAATATACATGTTCAATGGAACTATTGTTAACCCTTCTAAAGTTGTCCCATCAATTAACTTTCTAATTTCTCTTTTATTTAACAAAAGCTTCCTTTCTCGCAACGGATCTACATTGAATATGTTTCCTTGCTCATAAGGGCTTATATGCATTCCATATACGAATGCTTCTCTTTCCTTTGATATTTTTATGTAGCTTTCTTTTAAGTTGACTTTTCCTTTGCGTATAGATTTTATTTCTGTTCCTGTAAGCACTATTCCCGCTTCATAAACTTCTTCAATAAAATAATCATGTCTTGCTTTTTTATTATTCGCTACGATATTTTTGCTCATATTTTTTTCCTTACTTCATAAATGCAATAAATTTCGTTATCATTATAAGTATTTAATCAGATATTCTAATCAACAACTCCGAATTTATCAAACGGATACACTCTTAAAACAATTTGTCCTTCAACATCATCCATATCTATCAATCCTATACTTGATGATCTGCTATCATTACTCACTTCTCTATTGTCTCCCATTACAAACACCTTGTCATCTGGAATAGTAATTGATTCAATGTTGCCATTTGTATAATCTGATTTTAAATATGGTTCTACTAATTCTTCTCCATTTAAATATACAACTCCATTTTCGATTGCTAGTTCATCTCCTGGTAGAGCAATCGCTCTTTTTACTAGCAGTTTCTTTTCTCCCTCTTCATCGTATATACCTGATTCAAATATTATTATGTCTCCATGTTCCATTTCTCCTAAAGTATACGCCTGCTTGCTCATAAGTAAATAATCGTCTTCTACTAAAGTCGGAAGCATCGATTCTTCTTTAACTATTGTGGGCCTTATAAACAATAGTATTGCTCCTACAATAACTACTGCAATAAGTATGTCTTTAATTATTTCTTTCATTTACCTTCCAGTTTCTCCTTTTACAATCTTTAGCATATATATTCTAGCACAACAAATTCTATCAAAACAGATGCCTTTATTTTACAACTTCTTTACTTTATCAATATATTAATCTAAGCTATGCTCTATCTCCAATTCCTTGATTAAGTTTGTGAACAATTTGCCTGGCTGCACTTTTATTTCTAATTTTTCCATCATAAGTTCTTTGCCAATTCCTGATGAAAATTCAAGTTTATATGCATGTAATAATTGTGATTTTATGTTATACTTTTGTGAAAAAATTTTATTGAGCTCACCATCTCCATACTTAGGGTCACCTATCAACGGAAATCCTTTGTGCTGCAAATGGCTTCTAATTTGATGAGATCTTCCCGTTGGGATTTCAACCTCAATCAGTGTATACCCTTTATTATAAGCAATCGGTTTTGTTCTTGTAACAATTTCTTTCCAACTATCTTCAACTTTAAAATTATCAACTACAGATATATTTTTTTCTTCGTTTTTACCAATCCAATCATTAAAGAATAGTTTTTCCTTAATTTCACCTTTTACAAGGGTTAAGTAATATTTTTGGATATGTTCTCTTTTTCGAATACTTTCATTAATCAAGCGAGAGCTTTTCGCGTTTTTACCAAAAATCACTAGCCCTGTAGTATTTCTATCTAACCTATTAGATGGCCCTGGAGTAAATGTCTTTTCGCTCCTTGGATCATAGTCACCTTTTGCAATAAGATAGTCTAGCACTTGATTACTCAATGTGTTTTTTTTCTCGTTCTTATCCCCATGAGTGAGCAAGCCATATGCTTTATCAACTATTAATATTTCGCTATTTTCATAAACAATTTTGATTTTGTTATTAATATTTCTTACTACCTCAGCTTTATTTTTCGATATTTTACTTAATTCCTCTTCAGGAATATAAATGGATATTTCATCCCCTTCTACGAGAATATAGTTTTCATTTTGCCTTTTTCCATTTACTTTGACATCTTTTCTTATTAGTTTATAGATATAACTAAGAGATGCTTTTTTGTATGCTTTTTTAAAATATCTATCGAGCCTTTGCCCTTCATCATTTTTATTTATTATTTCTTTTTTCATCTATATATTATACCACATATTCTACTATCCCTATTAGGAATATATCCTAAAAACTTATCTTCTTATTAATGCATATTTAAATAGCACTTTATTATTTCATGAAGAATAGTTATCCCATCTCTTCTAATGTTTGTAAATATTATCGTTATAACAATTTAATTCGAGACGCCTTTTCTAATCTAATTGCAACTTTACATAATCAATGGTATATTATATTATATAAAGACTACTTGAGAAATATGTTTTATATAATAGGAGGTTATTATGGCATTAGTTACATCAAAAGCGATGTTTGAAAAAGCCCTAAAAGAAGATTATGCTATCGGAGCGTTTAATGTAAACAACATGGAAATAATACAAGGGATTGTGGAGGCGGCTCAAAAAGAGAAAGCGCAACTAATACTTCAAGTATCAGCAGGTGCAAGAAAATACGCAAAACCTGCATATTTGACGAAACTTGTTGAAGCGGCAATTATCGATACAAATGTAGATGTTTGTCTTCACTTAGACCATGGCGAGGATTTTGACATTTGCAAAAAATGCGTAGACGATGGATTTACCTCAGTAATGTTTGATGGTTCTAAACATTCTTTTGAAGAAAACATCAGACAAACTAAAGAAGTTGTAGAATACGCACATTCAAAAGGTGTTGTAGTTGAGGCAGAGTTAGGAAAATTAGCTGGCGTAGAAGACGATATCAAAGTAGATGCAAGATCAGCTACATTTACAGATCCCGATGAAGCTGCGGAGTTCGTTGAAAGAACTGGAGTTGATTCACTTGCAATTGCAATAGGCACAAGTCACGGCGCATACAAATTCAAAGGTGATCCATATTTGGACTATGAAAGACTGAAAAAAATTCACGCGTTAATACCCAACACACCTTTAGTTCTTCACGGCGCATCAACTGTTTTGCCTGAATTTGTAAATTTATGTAATCAATACGGAGGAAAGATTCCTGGAGCACAAGGAGTTCCCGAAGAGATGATACTAGAAGCTACTAAGTATGGTGTTTGTAAAGTAAATATAGATACAGATTTAAGACTTGCAATGACTGCCCAAATCAGAAAGTATTTGGCAGAAAATCCAAGCGAGTTTGACCCAAGAAAATATATGGGTCCAGCTAGAGACGCAATTAGGGATATGGTTCAACACAAAATTAAAAATGTGTTGAATTGTTCGGATACTCTTTAAATTTCATGGAACTATAGATCGTTAATATAACAATCCAAAAACC
>CAYJEX010000041.1:0-4603 GCA_964369465.1 uncultured Oscillospiraceae bacterium | reverse complement strand
TACAAATATTTACCCGTTATACTTTTTTCATTTACTGAAATCTCAAAAGGTGTCCCTTCCGCTATGACTTCGCCACCTTTATCGCCGCCAAACGGTCCAAGTTCTATAATATAATCACTCTTTGCTAAAACATCTGTATTATGCTCAATTATAAATACAGAGTTATTTTGCCCTACCAACTTTTGAAGCAAAGCCAAAAGCCTCTCGCTATCCGATGGATGAAGACCTGTGGTCGGCTCGTCCAAAAGATATAATGTGTGGCCTGTATTGCCTTTTGCAAGCTCTTTTGACAGTTTAAGCCGCTGACATTCACCACCTGATAGAGTTGTTGTCGATTGACCAAGGTTTAGGTATGCAAGCCCAACTTCGTTTATAACGCTAAATTTTTTGTGAATTTCCTTGTCGCCTTCAAAAAACTTTAAGTTTTCAAGAACAGTCATGTTTAAAACATCTGAAATGTTTTTGTCATTGTATGTTACTGAAAGTATCTTCTTTTTAAACCTGTGCCCCTTACAAACAGGACAGATAACCTCAACATTATCTAAAAACTGCATATCTAGAGAGATTACTCCAAGTCCTTCGCATTTTTCACATCTACCTCCCTTAACATTGAAGGAAAAATCGGAAGGCTTTAGTTTTAACTTTTTCGCTTCTGGTTGAGAAGAGAAAAGTTCTCTTATAAATGTAAAAACCTCAGTGTAAGTTGCGATATTACTTCGAGTCTGTCTACCAACAGGACTTTGGTCGATTTTAATAACTTCCGAAATATTCTCAAATCCCTTGATGCTCTCTGCATTTTTTCTCTGCTCAATAACATCAAAAACAAGACTGCTTTTGCCACTACCAGAAACACCTGCAAAAGAAACAAGTTGACTAAGAGGAATGTTCACTGAAACATTTTTAAGATTATGCACAGTAGCATTTTTAACTTCAATGAATCTACTCGCAGTTATCTTTTTATTATTCGGCTTAGCC
This sequence comes from uncultured Oscillospiraceae bacterium, assembly GCA_964369465.1. GTDB lineage: Bacteria > Bacillota > Clostridia > Peptostreptococcales > Anaerovoracaceae > CAYJHC01. The sequence continues at coordinate 3,628 of CAYJEX010000041.1, read as the reverse complement.
TTTTCCTCACGCAGGTATTTTGCGGTCTTTGAAATTTCATTTTGCGAAACTTCCGATACTAGGCCACTTGCAACAATTTCTCCACCAAGAGAGCCGGCACCAACACCAAAATCAATGATATAATCACACTCTTTCACAAAATCCATATCATGCTCAATAACGATAACTGTGTTGCCTAAATCACGCAGTTTTTTTATTGCTTTGACTAGTAGCGAAGTATCTCTTGCGTGAAGTCCTGTTGTAGGCTCGTCTAAGATATATAGTACCCCTGTAAGTCCGCTCTCTAAAATACTCGCAAGGCGAATTCTCTGACTTTCACCACCAGACAGACTGCTAACAGGTCTATCAATCGAGAGGTATTCAAGTCCGATTTTTACAATCCCTCCAACTCGCTTTAATATATCACCTATAACCACTGTAGCAATTTCTTTAAGTGATGGAGACAAACTGTTCTGTGTATCTTTCAAAAAATCCACAAGCGCCAACATTGAAAAAGTGCTAACTTCTATAATAGTTTTACCGCCGAATTTTGCAGTCCGCCCATCAAATCCAAGTCTTGTTCCATTACACAGATCGCAAGGTGTGCTTACAATGGCATTAGCAATAATAGGGTTTGCAACCTTTTTGGTAGCAGACTCCACTACTTTTTTATTTGCAAAGGTGCGAAGCCCCTCAACGTAACCGTCCATAACTCTCTTTGGTTTTTTGATGTTTGGAAACTGCTTTATAAATTCCTCACTGTCAACACCATCAAGAAGCACCAGCATTTCAAGTTCATTATAGTCTTTAACAGGCTTTGAAACATCAAAACTAAAGCCATAATGTTTGCCACAAGCTTCAAATGTTTTCGAGTAATGTTCCCAAAATGTTTCGTTACCCCAAATTTTGATAGCGCCTTCTTTTATAGTAAGATTTGGGTCGATGAGCTTACTTAAATCTACATCTTTTACAACACCAAGACCATTACATTTAGGGCAAGCCCCCTCTGCTTTGTTAAAAGAAAAATTTGCCATACTAAGGTGAGGAAGTTTCCTCTTGCAATGAGGGCAAGTAATGTCAGTAAAGTCAATTTCTTCTTCCTCTTCAAAGTTTGGCATGATTTCACCATTACAATGAGGGCAAACTCGTGTTGCAAGTTTTGCATATAAAATGCGAAGATAAGTTAATATCTCCGTATACGTCCCAACCGTTGAACGAGGATTTTTAGAAAGCACCCTTTGCCCAACAGAAATAGAGGGAGAAAGTCCAACAATGCTATCAACTTGCGGTTTGTTAAGACCATCTGTCACCATTCCCATTGATTCTAAATACTGCCTTTGGCATTCTTTCTGCAATATATCCATTGCAAAACTGCTTTTTCCACTACCAGAAACACCTGTTAAAGCAACAAGTTTGTATTTTGGTATTTCAACTGAGATATTTTTAAGATTGTTTTCCCTTGCCCCTGTGATTTTTATAAATTCATTCCTCATAATTAAATATCCCCCTCATTCTTTCTCTTTGTTTTTTGCTATTTGGAAATGTTTATTTTTTACGGAGAATAACAATGAACGAGTCATTTCCTTCAAACTCTGAATAATAAATTACTTGCTCCAATTTCAGCTCTTCTGGAATAAGTTTTCTTAATGTTTTTTCATCATAGTAAACAAATCTTAGTTGCCCATCAAATTCAAATTCTTCTCGATACTCGCCTGCCCATAGTGTTGCGAAAATCATTCCATTTGCTAACAGATGCTCATATTGACTTTTCAGTGATTTCACAAAATCTTCTTTTGATAAATGCTGCAAAACCTTATTCGAAAAAATACAATCAAAGCTATCACTAATATTTATATCTACTGCATCTAAAAGCATTACTTCAATGTCACTTTTGTTCTTGAAATCATCTACGAAAAATTGCGAATTATCACTTCCAACAACATTATATGTTTCTGATAATGCTATCAAATCCACCCCCGTCCCCATTCCAAGTTCCAAAATGCTTGACCCTTTTGGGAGAATTTTATTTACCTCATTTATGATAAAAGTATTATCATACTCACCCATCATCTCAGTGTATAAATCAACATTTTCTCTATTCATAAAATATTTCATAAGTTTCTCCTTATAACTACTATATATGGCTTACAAGATTCCATATTTTATTCATCTAACTTGGTGCAAGCAATTTCAAATTCTTTTTGACAAGGCAAAACCTGTTTTTCTTTATAAGGAAAAGATTTTTCAAACTCTATTACTTCCTCTTCCGTAACATCTAAATCCGAAGAAAAGCAAGCAATTCCTCCTATATTGTCAAAGGCTCCTGAATATAATGGCAAAGTCAAAAGTCCTGTATAATACTTTCCATCAGCCATAGATATATTATATTTTTTGCCGCCTACAAATCCATATGGCTCGTAGTGATATGGATAACCTAGAGTTAAAATCCCACTATATCCCATGGATTTTGCTCTTTCAATAGAATGCGTAATCAGCTTTCTTCCCAAAGACTGGCGGTGAAACTTTGGAGATATGAAAACAGGTCCAAAGCTAATGGTTTTAAATACCCCTTTGTTTGGCATTTCAACATGAGAATGGGTATAAAAAATTGCCCCCTCTACAACTCCATCAACTTCAATAACAAAGCACAATTCTTTAATAACATCCTTGCTATTTCTTAATTTGTGAACTACACAGTGTTCATGAGCACCAGGGAAGTACAAATTCCAAAAGGCCTCCCTTGCAACCTCTTCTACACGCTTAAAATCCTTTTCTTCTTCATTTCTAATAATATTCATATGATTTATTTCCTATTCTATTATTTATTTTATTCAGGAGTAGCAATCAAACAAATCGTATCTGCCTTGCCAGTATAAGAACTTCCACATATATCATCAAATTTCTCTTTTACAACAAATCCGTTTTCTTCCATTTCGCTAGTTAAGCTTTCTAAGTCATACATGGTATTCCAAATTAAATATTCTTTAACTTCACTATCAGTAACCACAACAAATTGGCTTACAGCTACTGTATCATTCTCGTACTTATAGGAGCTTCTAAGCAAATATATGAATGAGGACTCCAATATCCAACATTTTCATAAAATTCCCAAGTAGGTAATGCGGCTTCATTTTTAAAAGATGAAAGTGTAAATACATCAAATATAAACAACCCATTAGGCTTTAATGCTCGCCGAACTTTGCTAAGAAGTAATTCTCTTTCTTTTTTTGTAAGTGCAGCATAATCGCAGTATATTAATATGACTGCATCAAACTCATTATGAAAATCAATATCTAAATAGTTTTGATAAATATATTTAGTTTTGTCGTCATGCTTTTGGGCATAATCAATGGAACGTTTCGAATAATCAACCCCAGTCACATCATATCCCAGATTAGACAGCCTAGCCCCATAAAGACCAGGTCCACAACCCAAATCAAGTATTTTACTATTTTTCTGGATAACAGTAGATAGCCATTCTACTGATTTATCTATCGTATCGTGCTTGCGGCTTGCAAGTTCTAAATTTGAATCTAAATGCATTTCAAGCATTCCTTTTGAGATATGTTCATCATCCCAAAATAGCTCTTCGCTTCTTTGCCATAATGTAGGTTTTTTTGCAAGTGATAATATTGTGTTGCTCATAATT
>CAYJEX010000040.1:0-6960 GCA_964369465.1 uncultured Oscillospiraceae bacterium | reverse complement strand
AACATGAAGTTACAGATAAGATAGAACAAAAGGAATTGGAATGGGCAATATAATAGAAGTAAAAAATGTAACATATAAATACACTGTAAATTCTGAAGAGGATACTTTGGTTAAAGCCTTGGATGATATTTCTTTTGAAATTGAAAGAGGAAGTTTTACAGCTATCATCGGAAAAAATGCATCTGGAAAATCCACTATAGCAAAATGCATTAATGCATTATATGTGCCTACGGAGGGAAAAATATTTGTAAATGGACTGGATACCTCGGATGAAAATAATATATGGGAGATAAGGAAAGCGGCAGGCATGGTCTTTCAAAACCCTGATAATCAAATTGTATCTTCTATAATTGAAGACGATGTGGCATTTGGACCTGAAAATTTAGGGATACCACCTGAAATAATTAGAGAAAGAGTTGATAAAGCGTTGGACACGGTTGGAATGGCAAAATACAGAAAAAAAGGACCACATCAATTATCTGGAGGGCAAAAGCAAAGAATAGCTATTGCAGGTGCAGTTGCAATGGAACCAGATTGTATAATTTTCGATGAGCCTACAGCTATGCTAGATCCTCAAGGTAGAGATGAAGTGATGAATATTATAAGTGAGCTGAATGAAAAAGGTATAACTGTTGTTCTAATTACCCACCTTATGGAAGAAGCGGTATTGGCAGAAAAAATAATTGTTGTTGATGATGGAAAACTAATTATGGAAGGAAGCCCAAGTGAAGTGTTTGCAAATAGAGAAAAACTTTTGGAATTAAACTTGGGATTGCCATTTGAAGTTGAACTTGCTTATAGGCTTAAAGAAAAAGGGATAAATTTTTCCACGAAAATAATCTCAGAAGATGAATTGATAAAAAATATAAAAGAAAGAACAAAAGATGTCAATAGAAATTAACAATGTATCATATACATATGCAAAAGGTCTTCCCCACGAATCAAAAGCAGTGACTGATGTTTCTTTGAAAATAAGTAAGGGAACTTTTCTTGGAATTGTAGGCCATACAGGTTCAGGAAAGTCTACACTACTGCAACTGTTAAATGGGTTGCTTAAACCAGATTGTGGAAATATCTTTATTAATGAAGCAAATATAACAGACTCAAAAACTACTGCTGTAGAGATGCGAAAAAAAACCGGGTTAGTTTTTCAATATCCTGAGTATCAACTATTTGAAGAAACTGTAGAAAAAGATATTGCTTTTGGCCCTAAGAACTTAGGGCTCCCAGAAGAGGAGATATTAGACAGAATAAAAATGGCACTTGACTTGGTAGGATTATCATACGAAGAGTATAAAGATAAGTCACCATTTGAACTGTCAGGAGGGCAAAGAAGGCGAGTTGCTATTGCAGGTGTTTTAGCAATGAAACCAGAAGTTCTAATATTAGATGAACCAACAGCAGGATTAGACCCCAAAACACATGAAGACATTTTAGAAATGATTAATGAAACGCATAAAATCTGGAACGGGATTACTATATTAGTATCTCATAGTATGGATGATATCGCAAAATGTTGTGACAAGGTTTTGGTGATGGATGAAGGTAGAATAGTATTGGATGGAGCTCCTAGAGAAGTTTTTTCCAAAGAAGATATGCTTAATAAAATTGGTTTGACCACTCCAAAAGCAACGAGACTATATAACAAATTAAAAAAAGAAAACCTCATTGGTAAAACTTCAGAGGATAAAGAGGAAAATTGTACAAATAATATTCCAATAACTACGGATGAATTGGTACGGATACTAGAAGGAATTTTATGATAAGAGATATCACAATAGGTCAATATTATTCAGGTGAATCTATAATGCATAGATTGGACCCTAGAGTCAAAATCATGGGGACATTACTTTTCATTTTAGGTTTGTTCTTTATAAAAACATTTTATGGCTTTGTAGGGTTCGCAATTTTTGTTGCAATCATAGTGAAAGTTTCTAAAGTGCCTATTTCATTTATATTGAAAGGTTTAAAACCTGTATTTATTATAATTTCATTTACATTCATATTGAATATGTTCATGATACAAGGAGAAATTTTAGTCGAATTTTGGGTTTTGACTATAACGAAAGAGGGCTTGACGATGGCTGTGTTTATGGCGATAAGATTAGTTCTTTTGATTATTTGTTCATCGCTTTTGACATTGACTACTAAGCCAATAACTTTGACTGATGGAATTGAAAGCTTGCTTAGTCCATACAAAAGGCTGGGTTTGCCTGCTCACGAACTTGCAATGATGATGTCTATAGCATTAAGATTTATACCTACATTACTAGAAGAAACTGATAAAATAATGAAAGCACAGATGGCTAGAGGCGCAGATTTTGAAACAGGAAATATTTTCAAAAGGGCAAAAAACTTAGTTCCAATATTGATCCCTTTGTTCATCAGTGCATTTAGAATTGCACAAGATATGGCTATGGCAATGGAGTCTAGGTGTTATAGAGGAGGAGAAAATAGAACTAGAATGAATGGGCTAAAGTTTGAAAAAAAAGATGTAATTGCAATTTTTGTAATAATACTCATATTTTCAGGAATGATAGCAGAAAGAATATTTTTAGGATAAACCAATATGAAAACAAAGTTTTTGACTGAAACAGCAATTATAGGAGCAATATATGTAGCTCTTACACTCCTGCTATCACCGATAAGTTTTGGACCACTTCAAGTTAGAGTTTCGGAAGCATTAACAATTCTTCCAGCGCTTACACCAGCAGCAATACCAGGCCTTTTCATAGGATGTGCAGTTGCAAATATTATTGGTCCGTATGGAATATATGATGTTATTTTTGGAAGCATAGCCACGTTAGCAGCATCTTTTTTAACATATTTGATTAGAAAGAAAAATTTTCTTGTACCATTACCTCCTGTAATAATTAATGCGGTAGTCATAGGTGCTATGTTACATTTCATATATGGTGTGCCAAATTTATTAATGTGTATATGTTGGGTAGGATTAGGACAGACAATTTCATGTTACGGAATAGGCTACCCTTTACTAAAAATCTTAAAAAAGAATGAACACAGATACATTTTTGAAGGAACACATAAAAAGGAGCGAAAAAGGTAAAAAGAAGTTGTTTAGAATAATTTATAATCAAAATAATATATGTAATCTATGGAGTGAAAGAGTAAACATTCATGAGACAGAGAAGACTGAAAGATTTAGATGAAAGACTTGAAATATATAAAGAATATTTTGTGAACGAACCTGAGGGAAATAAAGGGGAATGGAATAGAATTTTTGAGGAGAGAACTGGAAACCCTCCAACTAAAATTTTTCTTGAAGTTGGGATAGGAAAAGGTAAATTTATTGGCGAAAATGCAGGACAAAATACAGAGTATGCATATATAGGTGTAGAGGGACAACCGAGTGTATCGGTTTCGGCAACAGAAAAAATATGTAAATCGAATTTGGAAAATGTTCTCTTTGTGAATGGATATCTATTAGATGCAACGGATTGGTTTGAAGAAAACGAGATAGATGGAGTTTTTTTGAATTTTAGTGATCCATGGCCAAAAAAAAGACATGAAAAGAGAAGGTTGAATCATAGAAACTATTTGACAGAATATAAAAAAGTGATAAAAGACGGTGGCTTTATAAAAATAAAAACAGATAATGATGATCTTTTTACTTTTGGAATTGAAGAGGCCAAAGCAGTGGGTATGGAGATTGCGGAAATTACAGAAGACCTCCACGCATCTAAATATATGGTGGGGAATATAAAAACAGAGTACGAGGAGAAATTTACCAAAAAAGGTATAAAAATTAACTACTTAAAAATAAATATTACAAAAAGATAAAAGTACAATATCAAAAAAGAGAAAGGACAAAGAAATGAGCGAATTCGTAATGGCACAAAAAAATGGAAGAACAATACCAAAAGAAGATAAAATATTTGGTGCGACAAGCAGAGGGAAAGCAAGAGGGGCAGAAATTGGTATGGATAATGTCACGATAGCAACTATAGGATCTCTTTTGAACGACGATGGTTCTTTGGCAATTTTGTCATCAGTTGTTGATGTTCTAAAATCACTTTCTCCAGCGGATTATGCAGATTATGCACCTATAGGGGGAACACCAGGCTTTAAAGAGGCTGTAAAGAAAGCAGCATTTTTGGATTTTGCTCCGAAGACATTTGTTGAAGTTGTAGCAACTCCAGGCGGAACAGGTGCAATAAAAAACACAATTTCAAATTACTCAAAACCAGGAGAAAAAGTTCTTACTTCCGATTGGTTTTGGGCACCATACAAAACAATAGCACAGGAACAAGGAAGAGATATTACTACATATACTCTATTTGATGAAGAGGGTAATTTCAACTATGTTTCTTTCGAGAACAAAGTTAAGGAACTTTTGGAGATTCAAGAAAGTCTAGTTATACTTATTAATACGCCTGCACATAATCCTACAGGATGTTCACTTTCAGATGAAGAGTGGAAAAAAATAGTAAAGCTTTTAAACGATGATGTAAAAGGTGATAAAAAAGTAATATTGTTTATTGATGCTGCATATATAGATTTTGCAGGAGATCCAAAAGAATGTAGATCGTTCTTCCCTATATTAGAAGGATTAAGTGATAATGTTTTACCGATTGTAGGCTACAGTGCATCTAAAACATTTACAATTTATGGAATGAGATGTGGGGCTATGATTTGTATGTCACCTACCAAAGAGATTGCAGATGAGTTCAAACTGTTAAATGAATTTTCTTCGAGGGGAACTTGGTCAAACTCTACTAAAGCAGCACAAGTTTTAATTGATAAAATATATTCTGACGAGAAACTACTTGCAGAAGTAGACAAAGAAAGAGTTGTATTTAGAGAAATGCTTTTAAAAAGAGGAAAGGCGTTTGAAGAAGCACTAGCTCAAGAAGGAGTTGAAGGTGTGCCTTTTGATGCTGGATTTTTTGCCTGCGTTGCGTGCGACAATCCAGATGAAGTGAGTAGTGAATTAGAAAAACTAGATGTTTTTACAGTTGCTCTAGCGAAAGGCATTAGAATTTCAGTTGCTTCAATTAGTGAAGAAAAATGCAAACTAGTAGCACAAGCTATAGGGAAAGTTTTGAAATGAAACAGAATTCGTTTATAAAAGGAGCAATTATAGCTTCGGCAGGATTTATTACTGTTAAAATAATAGGCGTATTATATGTTATTCCATTTAATGCAATAATAGGAGAAGATGGCGGGGCGCTATATAGTTTTGGCTATAACATATACTCTATCTTCTTGACGATTGCTACTGCGGGAGTTCCTTTTGCAATGGCCAAAATTATAGGAGAATACAATTCTTTGGGCTACGAAAACGCGAAGAACAACGCTTATAAAATAGGGAGAAATATTCTTACGATTGTATCAGTCATAGCTTTTTTAATTATGTTTACTTTTGCAGATGTGTTCGCAAAAATAATGGTGGGTGAAGACGCTGTAACAATACCTATTGAAGATATAGCGTTTGTAATAAGATGTGTATCTACTGCTGTTTTGGTTATTCCTTTTTTAAGTGTTACAAAAGGATATTTACAAGGTCACAAATTCATATCTTCGATATCTGCAAGTCAGATAATAGAACAAATACTTAGAGTATCGGTCATTTTAGTAGGAACGTATTTAATGATGATCGTATTTGATTTAGGGCTCAAGTTAACAATTGGAGTTGCAATGCTAGGTGCAACTATTGGTGGATTGGGTGCATTGATTTATCTGAAAAGAAAACTATCCAAAAACAAAGAGGTGTTTCTATGTGAGGAAAGAATTGATGATTCTCATATTACTACAAAAGTTATTTCCAAGAAAATAATTAAATATGCTATACCATTTATTATTACTGCAATATCTGTGGATTTATATGTTTTAATTGATATGATATTTGTTGTTAGAACGATGGGAGATATATTACATTATGACCCAGAGGTAACAACTTCAATAACTGCCGTATATTCAATCTGGGCGCCTAAACTACTATTAATAGTAACTTCTTTTTCAGCAGGAATAAGTATGAGCCTTCTTCCTAATATTGTTAATAGTTATGCGAGAGGAGATGTCGAAGAAATATGCCGTAAGCATAATAGGGCATTGCAGTTGATAATTTCATTTATTCTGCCGCTCACAATATTCATTAGCATATTTTCTGATGAAATATGGATGTTGTTTTATGGTGAGAGTGAATATGGACCAGAAATTTTGCAGTTTTATATTTTCATTGCACTTGTAAACGCCTTTTTTGTTCTTGCGAGTGATATGGCACAAGGGATGAATAAATTCAAACTTGTATATACATTGGTTGGTGTAGGGATGGGTCTGAAACTAGTTTTAGATATTCCTCTTATGATATTGATGGATTATCTAGGTGTTGATGTAGTTTTCGGAGCTGTGACGGCAACGTTAATAAGTATGTCACTTGCGTTTCTTATCGGAGTAACAAATTTCATAAAAAAAGAGCAGTTTAAATATCGAGAAACGGTGAAATTGCTACCTAGAATAATAACTGGAATAGTGTTGTTTGTAATAACGGCATTGCTTGTTAAAGAGTATATTGATTTTGGATTAGAAAGCAGACTAATGCAAATTGTATATCTGGCATTTTATGGAATAGTAACGTTCGGGATTTATGGTCTTTTTTCTTACTTCACAGGAACGCTCAAGGAACTCTTAGGAGAAATAAAAATTCCATTCTTAAATAGAAAAAAATAACCCTACTATGAAACGATCAATGTAGATAAAGAATTTAAATAAAAATAATGTAAAATTTGAAACATAAACCGACCGAAGAGTTAGAACAAAACTAACTTTTGCAGGTCGGTTTTTTGTATGCTGAATTTAAAATAAGAATAAAAGGTATCAAAATTCATGCGAAACATTACGCATAAATAGAACACAAAAATGATGAAGCCTAGATGAAATAAAGTAAAAAATAAATGATGTTTTGACCAATTATTACATTAAAGAGGCTAATTATTACAT
>CAYJEX010000039.1:0-7929 GCA_964369465.1 uncultured Oscillospiraceae bacterium | reverse complement strand
TTGATTTATTATTTTAATTTATTATACTATAATTCAAATAAAAATTCTAATAAATAGACTGTCAGACACTTTATCTTATGTACTTAGATATGATTTTTTCCCCATACTCTGTGACAGAATAATATACTACTAGTTCATCAGTTTTCTTTATTTCACACTTTACAGCGTATAGTATTGAATTTTTCTCCGCTGTCATCAAAACTTCTTCAATTTCCTTTAATTTAAACTGCTTATGATTTCCATAATCTTCTCTCAAGATACCCATAATTTCAATTGCACTTGATTCGGTATTTTCTAAAAAATAATTAAGAATCGCATAATTCAACGGCAACATAATATTCACTTCCTTTTTAAATGTAATTCTTTAGGATTTAAAGAAATAATTATTATTCCAATAACAATCAGTATTGCAGCAACCCATGCTATAGCAGGAAGAGCAAAGCCATCATATCCTATAAATACTCCGAGAAGAATCCATGTAAAAAATGGACCCCAAAATGCATATGCTGAATTACATGCCATGCCTAATGCCGTTCCACACATTCCATTCCCTTTGTACCAATATGCTGAATTCGCGGCTTTCAACACTCCACAAAGAATAAATATGAACACAAATGGCAAGTCTGTAAACGCTTCTATTGCCAATTGTGGAGCAATTTTTATATCTCCACCTACCGCACATAGTATTGGAAATATCACAAAAAGATTAACTATAGCACATACTATCTGTCGTATTGTTATTGCAATTCTATAATCAACAATAACCGTTGCATATCCACATATGCATCCTTCTATCCCCCATAATGTTGCGCACGCAAAAGCTAAGACTGCCCCTAAAAGTAAATTTGGCGTAGCATCAACCCCTACACCTTGCATTCCAATTAAAGAACAGGCAAAAATACATACAAATATTCCAAACAAAATTCTAAATGTTAATTTTTGCTTAAATAGTATTCTACTTAAAATCGCTCCCACTACTGGAGATAAAGCTGCAACAGGTATTATTATAGGGCCTGCAACCTGAAATGCCATCAAATAGCATGTAGCTCCCAATGGAGCTCCTACTATAGCTGCACACATTACAATTTTCCCTGGTTTTGTTTTTAGAGAACGAACAAAATCGAAGAAAAGCCCTTTTGTAACAGTTTTTAACAAAACATATATAGCACTAAAAACCTCTGAAAGCGAAGATGCCAGACACGCAAGTGCATATATTTTTATAAAGTCAGAAAATGTAACCCCTATACCTTGACTCCAATCACTCCATACACCTTGAGACAATCCTAAGCTTAAAAAAGCAGCATAGAGGCCATACACCATCCCTGATGCAACTCCAAACACAATTCCTTTTTTTTTGAATAACGCTTGCCTCTTTTCTCTTTCTTCAAGCGCATTATTTGTACCTGCTATCATATGTTTTTCCAAAAACAGTACCTCTCTTTAATCATTATACAAATAGCATTCATGAATTTTTTCAAATTATGCCGTGTTTTTCAAATTAAAATTCAAAATAAATATCGCATCCATTTAAATAATTATACATGAATGCGATACAATAAAATAGGTGTGTCATTATTTTGTGTTGTATATTTTAAGCTTGTTCCTTTTCATATACAACTTTGCCCGCTGATATTGTCATATTAGCTGAAACATCTTTTAATTTCAAAGGTTCTTCTGCAAAGATATTTCTATCGAGAACTACAATATCTGCATATTTCCCAACTTCTAGTGTTCCTAACTCATCTTCTTGGAAATTGCTATAAGCCCCATTATATGTGTAGCATCTTAGTGCTTCTGCTAAACTTGCTTTTTCTTTAGGATTCCATCCGCCTTTTGGTTCCATATCATCCATAACTCTATTGACAGCACGAAAAACTGTCAACATAGGGTTATCTTTACTTATAGGAAAATCTGTTCCATACGTAACGGCAGAACAAGCATCTATCAAAGTTTTACCCATCCAAAAATACGGTTCTCTCTTTTCACCCAAAAATGTTAGAAACGGATTGTCTGGCAAGTGCTTTGTAATAGCCATATGGTTAGGTTGGATAGATGGTATTATTTCTAATTCTCCAAGTCTACTAATGTCATCAGGATGTATTATTTCGATATGCTCTATGCACAATCTTCTATCTTTTTTACCATTTTCCTTTACTAGTCTTTCATATGCATTAGCAATTAATCTTACCGCACCATCTCCAACAGCATGTGCCCTCATTTTATAATTTGCCGAATCAATACATTTCATAACACTAAATAGTTGCTCTTCTGTATGGAATGGATACCCAACAAAATCAGATCTATTTGCATATTCATCCACCATAAATGCCGTATATGTGCTTGCAACTCCGTCTAAGAAAATCTTAACGCCTCTGAAATTAACCTTCGGTGACTTATACTTTTCGTACTCGCATAAATCTTCTATTTTGTTACTTTCTTTTATATAAAAATTAATTCTCATAGAAAGTTTTCCATTTTTTTCATATTCGCTATATAGATCTGGGTTACCTAAGTTAAGACCCATTATATAAAACATATCATCAACTGATGTTATTCCTAGCTCAGCTTTTTCTTTCAAATATTTATCTAAAGCCACTTTTTCTGATTCCGCATCAAGCTTAAATGCTTCCTCTGCAAATGGCAAATACGCATCTTCAAGTATAAACCCAGTAGGGTTTCCTTTTTCATCACGCTCAAATGCCCCGTTATGAGGATCAGGTGTATCTTTATCTATTCCAAACTTATATAAAACAAGTGAATTTACCCACGCAGCATGTCCTGTTTCATGCATTAAAAAAACAGGGGTATCTGGAAAAATTGTATCCAAGGATTCCTTTGTAGGAAAATTTGGATTATCCCATTTTGCTTGATGCCATCCATACCCTAGTATCCACTTATTGCCTTCTTGTGCTTTTGCACCTTCTCGTAGCATTTCTATTACATCGTTTTCACTCTTTGCACTTCCTAAAAAAACAGCGTTTGAAAAGATCATGCTCAAGTAAATATGATTATGATTATCATGGAAGCCTGGCATAATAAGCTTGTCTCCACAATCATAAATTTTTGTTTCATTGCTAATAAATTTGTCTTTCTCATCAATTTTACCGACAGAAATTATTTTTTCATCTTTTATCGCAATATATTTTTCTATATCTGAAAACTCTTTTCCATCAAAAATTGATTTACCAGTTAGTATTACATCTGCTTTCATTGATTTCTCCCTTAATCATCTTTTTGTTAACAAGAAACAGATTTATATTTAAATCTATTTCTTGTCAACATAAGAAAGTTATGTTAAATGCCTACACATTATCTGCTATTAAAAAACTTCCTTCTATATCAGTCAAAATACTCGCGTCATCATTTTCAAATAAAACACTTTCTATTACCATAACGCTTCCCGCTGAGTTTGGCAAATAGAATTGCGCTTCATGATTCATAACATTTCCTGGAACAAAGATTCTATCTTCTTCATCTGTTTCGCCTATATTATAAACCCACGAACCTATCCATGACGGTGCAAATGCAGGCCCAATCTCATAGCCCCCTAACCATCTACGGTCATCCCAAATACCTACCTCTTTATAGTATTCTCTCATAGTCTTTGAAAGCTCTTTTGCGGATAAATTTGGCCTTACTGTTTCTTTAAGTAATTTAAGAGCTCCTGAAATTTTTTCCAAATGTGCCAAAACTTTAGGGTGTGGTTCTCCACACGAAATTGCCTTTGATGTGTTTGTATGGTAACGCTTATAAACACCACAGCAGTCAAACATAATCATGTCGCCTGGCATTATTACTTTTTGGCTTGTCAAAGCATGTGCCATCGCTGTTCTTTGTGGACCCGATAGTACCGGCATAGGTATTCCTGTATATTCGCTTCCAGCTTTAGTCATTGCATATATCGCCTCAGCACGCACTTCCATCTCTGTAACGCCAGGTCTTATAGCATCTACTGCTGCTTTTATTCCTATATCTGCTAATTTCCCTGCAATTTTATGATACGTAAGTTCTTGTGGTGATTTAATCGCTCTTACTTGTCTAACTATTTCTGAAGCATTTACTACTTCACATCCTTCTCTAGCTAAAGCTTCATCAAACATCGCTGCAACTAGCGGATTAGGTCGATGGCTCATTTTTTCTAGTCCAACTCTTCCTTTTAGCCATCCTTCATCTTTTATACTCTTAATTACAAATTCAAGTTCTGTTAATCCAGTCTCTTCTTGAATTTTATACGAATGTATTCTAACATCTATATCATCTCCAAGAATATGTGCTGTTGTAAGAGGTTCGTGTCCTGATCTGTCAAAGAATAAGATTTTATCTGAATTTAGTGAAAGTGCTATTCCTCCTACAGGAAGCCAATCTAATGGCTCTTCGCCTTGATACCATTCTGCCATATACCCTGTAAGATAATACATGCTAACTGGAGCCGTACAGTATAATAAGTCTATGTTTTCCTCAGCCATTCTTTTCTTTACATTTGCAACTCTATTTCTATATTCTTGTAATGTAAATGGTACATATAGTTCTCCACAATATGTATCTGTTACATGATCTCTTAATCCCATGTTTTCTCTCCTTATTTCTTTTACAATTTGTTGAAAATTTGTAAAAATTGCTTATTCTACAATTTATTAATATGACTAAATCCCTTCATTATTTTGTGACGAATGTAAAAATCAAATTAAAAATTGTCTGCAATAATGTAGCTTCCTTCTGTTTCAGTCAATATACTTGCGTCTTCATCCTCAATTGCTACTGTTTCAATTACTATTGCACTTCCTGATGCTTTTGGTAAATAGAATTGTGCTTCATGATTCATAACATTTCCTGGAAGGAAAATTCTCTCATCCTCATCTGTTTCGCCTATATTATAAACCCACGAACCTATCCATGATGGTGCAAATGCAGGCCCAATCTCATAGCCCCCTAACCATCTACGGTCATCCCAAATACCTACCTCTTTATAGTATTCTCTCATAGTCTTTGAAAGCTCTTTTGCGGATAAGTTTGGCCTTATTGTCTCTTTAAACAGTTTTAGTGCCCCTGAAATTTTTTCTAGTTGTTCTAATACTTTAGGGTGTGGTTCTCCACACGAAATAACTTTTGATGTATTTGTATGATAACGCTTATAAACACCACAGCAGTCAAACAAAATCATGTCGCCTGGCATTATTACTTTTTGACTTGTCAAAGCATGTACCATCGCTGTTCTTTGTGGACCAGCTAATATTGGCATAGGTATTCCTGTGTCTTCACTTCCTGCTTTAGTCATTGCATATAATGCTTCAGCACGTACTTCCATCTCTGTAACGCCAGGTCTTATAGCATCTACTGCTGCTTTCATTCCTATATCTGCTAATTTCCCTGCAATTTTATGATACGTAAGTTCTTGTGGTGATTTAATCGCTCTTACTTGTCTAACTATTTCTGAAGCATTTACTACTTCACATCCTTCTCTAGCTAAAGCTTCATCAAACATCGCTGCAACTAGCGGATTAGGTCGATGGCTCATTTTTTCTAGTCCAACTCTTCCTTTTAGCCATCCTTCATCTTTTATACTCTTAATTACAAATTCAAGTTCTGTTAATCCAGTCTCTTCTTGAATTTTATACGAATGTATTCTAACATCTATATCATCTCCAAGAATATGTGCTGTTGTAAGAGGTTCGTGTCCTGATCTGTCAAAGAATAAGATTTTATCTGAATTTAGTGAAAGTGCTATTCCTCCTACAGGAAGCCAATCTAATGGCTCTTCGCCTTGATACCATTCTGCCATATACCCTGTAAGGTAATACATACTAACTGGAGCTGTACAGTATAATAGGTCTATGTTTTCCTCAGCCATTCTTTTCTTTACTTTTGCAACTCTGTTTCTATATTCTTGTAATGTAAACGGTACATATAGTTCTCCACAATATGTGTCTGTTACATGATCTCTTAATCCCATGTTTTCTCTCCTTATTTGTTAAGCTAGTGCCATAATATAGGCACTAGCTTAATTTTGTCTGTAATTATATAATTCTATGATTTATTTTAGGGTTATTTTTTTTCTCCTGGCACAGATATTGCCATTACGTCTTTCTTATCTGAAATTCCCTTATATTTGTAAGTTTCTTTCAAGAAGCCGTGGAACATTGTCACAATGTGCTCTGGAGGCGCTGGAGTTAATAACGATCCAACAATAAGTCCGCCTCCTCCAGCTAATATCGCCCATACTGATGCGTAAATGTTTAATGCTGAAGGCCATACAAATGTTGTCAATGCTGCTGCACTTACGGCCATAATCAAACCAATAATAGCTCCTTCTCTTGTTGCTCTCTTCCAGAATATAGTACCAACTACAAGTGGGAAGAAGCAAGCTGCTCCTGGCCAAGCAATAGCAAATGCCATTTCCACTAATGTTCCCGGAGGGTTAAACGCTATTGCAAGCGATACTCCAATTACTAATACGCATGCTATTCTAGAAATATTTGCCTTGTGAGTATCCTTCATTTGAGGTTTGAACGGATCAATAATATCCTTAACAACGATAGAGCCTAATAACAATGTAATTGCATCTGCTGTAGACATAGCCGCTGCTAATGCACCTATTGCGAATAAACCTGCTAAAATATCTGGAACATATTGGAAATACATTACTGTAATATTATCAGCTTCTGTACCTACAAGACCTGGGAATAACAATATCCCTGCTCCACCAATTAATGCTGGGAACAATATACATGTAAATAGTACACCAACTCCTTCGCCTTGAACAAATCCTATAACAGTTCCTTTGAAGTTTCTTCCAGTATAACATCTAACCCACATAGATGGCCATACTGGCATAGAAGCTGCAACACCTAACATGCAAGTATATGCATATAATTTAGAAGTTTCTATGTTACCTACTGCTGGAGCGATTTCCATAATCTTATCGAACATATCTGCTCCACCACCGTTAATTACAGCAATAACACTTATAACCGCTAATGCTCCTATCAACAATATTGCCTGTGCAGTGTCTGACCATGCTACAGATCTAGCTCCACCCATCATAGTGTAGAATCCAATTATTACTGCAACTATTATTAATCCTACTTCATATGATATTACTCCGCCTGTTACTGTTTCAATTACATATCCAGAACCTGTAATATTTAGCTGGATATAGAATCCACAGAAGAACAAACACATGATTGCAACTATAAATCTAACTGTTTTATCCTTTTTGTAATCAAATCTTGCCGAAAGCAAATCAGCTGGAGTTACGAAATTATATCTTTTAGCTAGTAGCCACATTCCTCTTGCAACTATCGCCATAAAAGTTAAGTCTGCAACTATCGGCGCCATCCATAATACCGATGTAACACCACTTGAGTAAAATGCACTTGGTGCACCAAGGAATGCAAACGCACTGAAAGCCGTCGCTGTAGATGTGATAAATATAATGAAAGGACTTAATGTTCCATCTGCAACAAACATATCATTTAAATTTTTTGCGTCAGTTTTCTTATTTCCAATAAATCCAATTACAATCATTACAACGAAATATACAACTAACGTTACCATTACTATCGTCATTTTATTTACCTTCCTTTCCATCCGCAGAAACAGGTACAGGTACACCTTTTCCTGTTGGGTCATCAATGTACTTCCAAGTAAATACTACCCCAAATACTACACAATAGAATAAGTACAATGCTGCATATGTAAAGACTGCTGCTGGTAATCCCATTATGATACTCGTATTAGGCTCACTAAAATAAAATATCCACGCAATACACGGAATCTGCCATAATAAAGTTCCGTAAAAAAAATATTTTCCCCATTTTGACATTTTTCTTCTTCCTTTCCTACATTTAAGTTTTACTACAATATAATTCATATTAATTTATTTTAAAAAGCACATATCTACATGCAATTTAACAATATATGATTTACAAG
>CAYJEX010000038.1:0-8050 GCA_964369465.1 uncultured Oscillospiraceae bacterium | reverse complement strand
TGTCTATATACACGGCGCGTCACATTTCATCGTACGCCTTGTATTCACGATTTATTCAAATGATCTATTTAATTGAAAAAAGGCGTGCAATTCTGCCCGCCAATATTTCTTAATGTTAACAGAATTGCTCTCTTATCATTTTCATTTCATTTGTTATTTCTTCAATATTCAATCCCATTTCTAATTCACTAACATGTTCTTTATATACTCTTTCGTCTACTTCACTTTTTATTTCTGTTTCGCAAACGTGGTATGCCTTAAGTCCCAACGGGACTTCTGTCAATGGACCATCGAAAGTTGGATCTCCTGCTATTACTGTTTCGGCTTCTAGTCCTGCTATTTCGGCTTCTGCTAGCCCTAATATTACTACTAAGTTTTCCGCACCATATTCTTCAGCAAGCTCCATTACTTTCTTTTGTGTATTCAAATCCATTGCTCCTACAGGCGCTCAGACATGGGATTCTGTTATAGAAAATACTACTTCACCACCTGCCGACTTTACACATTCTTCAATTGCTACACCAGGTATTCCTTCTCTGTCTCCTATTATCACTATTTTTTTGTCCTTTAAAAGTGGCATTTTACCCCTCCCTTCCACATCTAGTCATATATGAATTCGTCTTAATTGACCACATCTATCTGTTTTAAATCGTCTTATATAAATAAAATTGGTGAAACCATTTTTAAAATTCTATATCAAAACACTTTGCGTTTATTTATAGTAAATAATGTTTTATATATATGATTTTATCATTTTTTCTATATTATCTCTTGTTGCTTCTTCTTTTACTAGTTCTTCTATTTTTTTGCCATCTTTATATAGCGCCACTACAGGAATCCCCATGATTTTTTGGCTTATTGCTAATCTTCTTGATTCTACTACATTCACCTTGCAAAACTTAAACTTGTCTCCATATGTTTCAGATAGTTCTACTACATGCGGCATTAACGCTTCACACGGAGCACATCTATCACCATAATAGTCTACAATTACGTAGCCTTCCCCTTGTAATACTTCAACTTCAAAATTATCTTTATCACATACTATCATTTTCTTCTCCTTTTTTTACTAACCTAATCAATATAATTCATATCATTTTAGTTGATAAAGTTAGCATCCAACACTACTCTAGTTAATTAACAACGTGATATTACACCAATAAAATGCTGTATAATATTTTTATACCCACAATTATAAAAACAATTCACCTCAAATAAAAAATTTATATAAGTTATTCCATTGGTTTTAAATTAGGGCAAATTATCAGTTTTGCTTCTGTCGCATCTTGAACTTGCTCTACTGTGAAGTCAGAATGGATTTCTTTAAGCAAAAGGCCTTCTTCAGTAACTTCCATTACACCCATTTCAGTTATTATCATATCAACAACGCCAACTGCAGTTAGAGGAAGAGTACATTCTTTCAGAATTTTATGCTCACCCTTTTGCGTGTGTAACATAGAAATTATAACTTTTTTTGCTCCTACAACTAAGTCCATTGCTCCTCCCATGCCTGGAACCATTTTCCCTGGAACTATCCAATTTGCTATATTCCCTTTTTCATCAACTTGTAAGGCACCTAAAATAGTTGCATCTACATGCCCCCCTCTGATAATTCCAAAAGAAGTCGCACTATCAAAATACATAGCACCTTTTTCTACAGTTACATATTGAGCTCCTGCATTAATTATATCTACATCTTCTTTTCCAGCTTCTGCTGCTGTTCCCATGCCCATTATCCCATTTTCAGACTGCAATATTATTTCGACTCCATTTGGTAAGTGATTCGCAACTAGCGTCGGCATTCCTATGCCTAAATTCACAACATCGCCATCTTTAAGTTCTTTTCCAACTCTTTTTACAATAGTCACTTTTGGATCTACACTTCCCATTTTTTTTCACCTCCTACAATTGCATCTACAAATATGCCCGGAGTAACAATATGATTAGGATTTAATTCTCCTACTTTAACAATTTCGCAGGCACCCACAATTACATGCTCCGCCGCAGATGCCATCAA
Source organism: uncultured Oscillospiraceae bacterium (assembly GCA_964369465.1). GTDB lineage: Bacteria > Bacillota > Clostridia > Peptostreptococcales > Anaerovoracaceae > CAYJHC01. Next base: position 6,033 of record CAYJEX010000038.1, on the reverse strand, counting down.
AGGATTAAAATTAGATGTAGTTCCGTTGTAAATTATATTACCGCTTTCATCTACTATTGAACCCCTTATTAATGCAAAGTCTGCTTTTAGAGGTTCTTCTAACAAGTAGTCTTTTCCTCCAATGTTAATAATTTCTTTTCCTTCTGCTACTATTGTTCCTACTCCTGTTGGTGTAAGAATACCACCAAGACCTGCACCTGCTGCTCTTACTCTTTCAGCCAACGTTCCCTGTGGCACTAATATACATTCTATCGTTCCATTATTCATTCTTTCCCCAACTTCTCTATTTAAACCAACATGAGAAGCTATAATTGTTTTGACCATCCCTGTCGAAATTAATTTGCCAATACCTCTTCCTGGAACTCCAGCATCATTTCCTATTACAGTTAAATCTTTAACTCCTTTTTCTATCAATGCATCCATTAATATTTCTGGCGAGCCACATGCCATAAACCCACCTACCATTATGCTTGCCCCATCTTTTATGGGTGCAACTGCTTCATGTGCTGCATACAATTTATTTTTCATATTTTCTTCAAATCCTTTCGCTCTATCTCTTTTACAAAGTGAACCAGTCTATTTATTTTGATACTCGATATCTTAAGTATTACTATTGTCTTTATATTTTTTTAGAATCCTGTCCGTTTTATTTTCTTCCGAACAAATGCTCACAAAGTTGTTTTTTTCTCCTTCAGACAAAGCCTCCTTATATCTAACATGGCGTTGAATTGGTTTAGGGATCGCTATATAATATATCATTGGATTAATAATCCCAAAAACAAAAATTGGCCATAACATCATAAGAATTATATATAATGCAGCTTTATCTAAAAGATTTGCCACAAGAACAAAACTGATAAATGATATTACACCAATAATCGAAGGTATAAATGCAGAACGGATTTTTTCAACTTTATCTTTCAGTTCTTTTGAATAAAAAATATCATCTGATTTTTTTCTTAATACACCTTGCCCTCTCCGAAAAGTATTTGCAAGTTTTATCACAAAAATATATTCGTGGAATTTTCCGTCTTTTATTGGACTCAAATCATTATAATTTATACCATGAAGATCTTCATATTTATTTTGCTCTGTAAGTTCATCAACAACTTTTACTTTTTCAAGTATAGTATTTGGGTCTGTTGTGGTGTTTTTATTATTTTCAAATTCTAATACTTTTGTTTTTTCTTCTTCGTTAAAATACACTTCACTAATGACAAGCAATCCACTTCCTAGGATGTTTATTTTTATTTCTTCTCTTTCTTCTTTTATCATATTAAGAACAAAATTTTCTTTTTCTCTCACTCTAATTCTTTTATCTTGAAATGAAAATATCGCAAATCCCTCTTCGCAGTATATAAGAATAGATGCTTTATTTTTGTCTTGTAAGCAAGAAAAAGTTTTAGTTGTTTTTAAATCTAGTGAAAGAGCCTCTACTCTCGTCGTAGCATTTTTTTTTGCAGTTAATATATGTACTTTGACTGTTCCAAAGCTATCTGTTCTAATTCCTCCATCAAATTTTGTTTGAGAATATTTCCCTAGTCTCTCTGCCCTATCCTCTCCATGAGCTAAAATTACATTTCCATCTAAAATAGTCACTGTCCTTTCATAGCCTTTAAATACTGAAAATGTTTTTCCTTGAGGATAGTCTGAGAGTTCATCTAACTCATCTATTTCATTATTCTCAATTTCTTCATCTTGCGAAATACTGGACATCCAAACAAAATCACCCTTTTCCGGGGTTGCCTTGCTCGGATAAATACCTAATTGAACAGAAGTTCCACTATCCCACTCTTCCTCTATGAATTTTTTACTTAATTTGAGCTCCATTATGATTATTTCACCTTCATTAGTTTAAGTTAGTTTCATAATTTTTTATTTTTCCTCTTCAGATGTGTACTCGGATTGCGATGCAATAAATTTTTTCCCCACCTCTAAAGTTACTGCCTCAATTTCATATCCTACAGTATAAAGTGTATATGCCACCTCTTCAGTTTCATCAAACCAGTTTACAACATTTACATTTTGAGGATTTGACATAAATGAATAAGCAGTTTCACCTTCAACTCCAGCTTCTTTAATTGTAAAGGGATCATTTATACCATATAATGTTTCATATATGTTCTCACTTGAAAGAGCCCCTTCAACTAGACAGACAAACCCTATTCCATCAATCTCAAACGATATCTCTCCAATTTTTTCATCAATAATACTATATTGAGGTTCTATTAAGTCCGCAGGTGTTTTAATTGTTATTCCTAAATCTTGCCCTAGTCTACCAGCATTCACTACCTCTATTTTTTCATCATCCGAGTTGTTCATCTCCTGCTGTGCACATCCTGAAAAAGAAAGCACTCCAATCAAAAGAGATAGAACAAGTATTAAATTTAATATTTTTCTGTTTAAATTCATCTGTTTTGCCTCGCTATATTATTAGTATCTAAAATTATAAGTTTTATATTCTTTCAAAATCTGCCACACCATGTTTGCATATTGGGCAAACAAAGTCTGCAGGTAATTCACTTCCTTCATGTTCATAATTACATATTTTGCATCTCCATCCATCACTTGACTTACTTTCTGGTTTAGGTTTAACATTCTCATGATAATAAGTATATGTGAGCGACTTCGCATCAGAAATAATTTTTGCATCTACAATCTCAATTTTAAATACTGTATGAGTACCAAAATCATATGCTTCTAACACTTCACCAGAAATATATGAATTTGCATATTCTTCTAAATACAAAATTCCATTAGGAGCTCTTTTCACTCCTTTTAATCCTTCAAATTTATCATTTTCTCTTCCTGATTGGAAACCAAATCTTGTGAAAATATCCATATTTGCTTCATTCGTAAGTATCGAAATATTTAGTTTTTTTGTTTTCTTGATTATATCGTGCGTGTAATTTTCTTTATTTACAGAAACAATACAAATTTGAGGTGTATCAGAAATTTGCATCAAAGTGTTTATAACACATCCATTATCTTTTTCATTCTCTTTTGCCAACAATATATACAACCCATAACTAATATTAAATACAACATTTTTATCCATCTATCCACCTCCAAAAATAAGATCAACTAAATTTTCCAATAATATATATATCAAGTTTATATCAACCATTCCCCTAGTAGCGATCCTGCCAATGCTACGGCTGCTTTTGCCGTTTTATTTTCATGATCTAGCAAAGGATTGACTTCCACAAATTCCACACTAACTAATTTACCTGACATTGCTATTGTTTCCATTGCATAATGAGTTTCTCTATATTGCATTCCTCCAGGAACTTTAGTTCCAGTTCCAGGTGCTATTTCAGGATCCATTGCATCCATATCAAAACTCACATGTATTCCATCAGTTCCATTAGTTGCTATTTTTATTGCTCTATTCATTACTTCTTTTATACCCAAATCATCTATCTCATGCATAGTAAAAGTCGCAATTCCATGATGCTTCATCAAATCTCTTTCATCTTTATCTAAATCTCTAGCGCCAACATATACAATCTTTGTTTTATCCAAAAACTTACCGTTCCCTATTTTTTCAAGCCCACCTACAATTCCACCAGTCAAAACTGACACTGGCATGCCATGAATATTCCCACTTGGGGAAATCTCCGGAGTATTTATATCTCCATGTGCATCAAACCATATTACACCTAGTTTAGGAATAGATTGGAGAACTCCAAAAATAGTTCCAATTGCAATTGAATGATCGCCTCCAATAACAATAGGAATCTCTTCATTTCTTATCGTTTCGTCTACAATATTCGACAATTTCTTGTTAACATTATATACTTCATTAAGGTTTTTTAAATTGCTACCTTCCTCTGTTTTGGCCGATTTCTTATCAACCGGTATATTGTCTAAATCTTTTACTTCATATCCAATTTCTTCAAGTTTTTCCAACATGCCTGCCATTCTAATCGCATCAGGTCCTAAAGATGCTCCTCTTTGTCCTGCGCCTAAATCTAGCGGAACTCCAATCAAAGTTATTTTTTTGTTAATTTTATACATACTATACTCTCAATAATAAATGGTAACTTCTTAAATAAAATTATATACACTTATATCATTTTGTCAAATTAGCTTCACCTTCTTCCCTCCTATTGGGGTAGGGGGATTTACTTTGTCAGTTTTCATGTAATAACTTTATTTCACACTTTCCATAACTATTGTTGATTTTTAAAATTAGATAAATTATACTATTAATATGTAGAAACAAATATGATAATTCAAACAATACAGCAAAATAAATCGCTTTTAATTCAGTTTATGAAAGGTTAATATATTTATGAAAATTTTAGAATCATCAGAAAATTATTTAGAAACAATACTTCTTTTGCAAAAGCAAAACGGGCAAGTTAGATCAATTGATGTTGCAAGATCTCTTTCCTACTCTAAAGCAAGTGTAAGTGTAGCAATGAAACAATTGAGAGAAAATGGATATATTCGAATTGAGGATAGCGGAAATATTATTTTGCTTCCAAAAGGAGCAGAAATTGCAGAGATGATGTATGAAAGACATGTAGTTCTTTCTGAATTCCTAATAAAGCTAGGTGTCACTCCAAAAGTAGCTATGGATGATGCGTGCAAAATTGAACACGCAATAAGTTCTGAAACGTTTAACGCACTGAAAAAGCACATTAAACTATAATAAAAATCAACAAATTGACAAGAAAATATCACTTTGCATTTTGTTGGTTTTACTTGACTTTCCATTGTAAAGTGATATACTTTTATGTATCAAAGTCAACATTATATACTATTTTATTTGCTATTTATTAATGCTGGCTTTTAAGTTAATTTCTTTTGTAAATAAAAAAGGGGGAAATATTATGGGTAGAAAAATACCTGGGTGGCAAGTTGCAATTGTAATGATATTTACAGTCCTTACCTTTATGTATGCAATGGACATGTTATCATCTATATTTGGTAGCGACGTTCTTGCAGCAGGGTATGCAGAATTGCACATTCCACTAATCATCTCTGCAGTATTTGCAGCGATTATCGCCGTACTTAACGGTTACAAATGGTCTTTCCTTGAAGCTGGTATTATGGCTTCAATCAACAGATCAATGCAAGCAATGCTTATCCTTATGGTGGTTGGTATGCTAATAGGATCTTGGATCTCAGCTGGTATCGTTCCTGCTATGATTTATTATGGTTTATCCATATTAAGTCCTGGAATATTCTTATTCGCTGCTTGTATTCTTTGTTCTATAGTTGCTCTTGCAACAGGATCTTCTTGGACTACAGCAGGTACTATAGGTATTGCACTTATCGGTATTGGAACAGGTCTTGGAATTAATCCTGCGATGACAGCTGGTGCTATCGTATCTGGTGCATATTTTGGAGACAAAATGTCACCTTTATCAGATACTACTAACTTAGCTCCTGCAGTTGCTGGTTCTAACCTATTTGATCATATAAGACACATGGTTTGGACTGTAACACCATCTTTAATTATCGCACTAATAATTTACATTGTACTAGGACTAGGCGCAACTTCTGCTGACCTTGGAACTATTGCTCAACTACAAAACGACTTGTCAAGCAACTTTAATCTAAATCTTGCTTTGTTAATTCCACCACTATTGGTAATTGTTATTGTAGCTCTCAAGTTACCTGCATTACCAGGCCTAATTGCTGGTGTAGTTTTGGGCTGTATCTTTGGAAGCATATTCCAAGGAGTAGCTTTCCCTGATTGGTTTGGAATTGTTCACTATGGATATTCGTACGAATTAAGCGAAGCATTTGTTGATGTAAGTAATTCTATAATGTCTGCTAATCCACATATTGCAACTGATTTTGGAATATCTTCTAGCCTTTCGGAGCTTGGGGAAGCTGACTTTGCCGCTATAGCAGCTCAATACGGTGCGGAAAATGCCAATATGCTTTCCAGCCAATATCAACTACTCAACCTACTTTCCAGAGGTGGTATGGACTCAATGCTTTGGACAATCAACCTTATCATCTGTGCAATGGTATTTGGTGGTATAATGGATGCATCAGGAATGCTTGCTTCTA
>CAYJEX010000037.1:0-9178 GCA_964369465.1 uncultured Oscillospiraceae bacterium | reverse complement strand
ACATGTGGCTTATTTCTTTCAAACTTTTGTTTTGCCATTTTATTTTTCCTTTCTTCTACCTTCCATACTTACATAACCTTACAAACACGGAGTCGCATCCGCTTCACATTTTTTAGTTGACATATCATTCCGCTGTCAACTGTATACCGGCACCTGAACACAGGGCATTTGGAAATTTTTTTATAGTTAATTCCATAGTAATTATACAATATTTCGCAACAAATGCAAACATATTTTAATAAAGTTCTCATTGAAATTTAATTGCAAAAGATTATACTATAATTAGAAAGTAGGTATTTTATGAACAAAAAGTCTAAGACAACAAAAACACCTTTATCAAAAAAGAAAAAGAGATTAACATCAATTTCTATTCTTCTCGTTTTGCTCTTGCTACTAGTATTTGTTCTTATCAATAACAAAAAAATAGAAATATCCACCGTCGAATATTACAACGACTCAATCCCTGCTTCTTTTGATAATTATAGCGTTGTTCAAATATCTGATTTACATAACGAAGAGTTCGGGGACAACCAAAAGATTTTAATTGAAAAAGTAAAACTTTTAAATCCTGATTTGATAGTTTTTACAGGAGATATGGTTGACAGAAATAAATATGATTTAGAAACAACCATGACTTTTATAAAAGGAATTAAAGATGTAGCACCTATTTATTCAATTTCAGGCAACCACGAATCATCAATAGATTACAACGAACTTTACAACAGATTCACCGAAGAAGGTGTAATTATCCTTGAGGATGATATGGAGTTAATCACTGTAAATAACGAAACCATAGAATTAATAGGTCTTAGCGATCCCTCATTTTTGCCTAACGAACCATATCTAGGTGATTTGGGAATCGAAAACATAGAAGATGTTTTGTCCAAATACAAAGAAAGTGATAACTTTCAATTACTTCTATCGCACAGACCCGAATTATTCAATATATACGTTGAAAATAGTATGGAATTAGTATTATGCGGGCATGCTCATGGCGGGCAGGTTAGGCTTCCATTTATTGGCGGGCTAGTTGCTCCCGATCAAGGATTATTTCCAAAATATGATGCTGGGCTTTTTGTTGAAAATGGAACTTCAATGTATGTTAGCAGAGGATTAGGAAATAGCATAGTTCCTTTGCGTATAAACAACAATCCAGAAATAGTAAATATCATTTTAAACCCAAGCAAATAACCTTATAGTATGCGATACAAAGCATTGAAATTGTAATGTGCAAATTTATACGTATTTTTTTCTCCACAACTCAGCTTAAATAATAAAAATATCAATCGGCTTGCGATTGATATGCAAAAGTCGAAACGCTCGACATCAAAATCTTTTGGAGCTGTTGAGCAGGATTGAACTGCCGAACCTCTTCCTTACCAAGGAAGTGCTCTACCGACTGAGCTACAACAGCACGCATAAGAAAATAATACAATAAAAGCATTGTTGTGTCAATCAGATTTATAGATACGAAGAAAATTGATGTTGTAGTTTAATTTAAATTAAGCCTTGCCTTTTCTTCGGTAAAAACAAAAATGCAAAATTGTATTTTTATCGAACATTCTTGTATTTTATTATGTTATTTTCTGTTTTCGTTTACTTTATATATTATTATCGCAGCTGCATTTGAAGCATTGAGCGAGTTCACTTTTCCTTTAATCGGAATAGATGCCACAAAGTCGCTATTCTCTCTAACTAACCTAGTGACCCCCTTATCCTCTCCTCCTACAACTATTGCAAGTGGCCCCGAGAAGTTAGCTTTTGTATAATCATCTCCATCCATATCTAACGCTGTTATCCATATCCCCTTCTGCTGCAAATATTTCATTGTTTCCACAATGTTAGATACTTTTGCACACATTATATGTGCCGTTGCTCCAGCGGAAGTCTTGATAACCGTTTCATTTACTGTCGCAGATCTTCTATTTGGAATAATTATTCCATGCGCTCCTGCACATTCTGCTGTTCTCATTATCGCGCCCAAATTATGTGGATCTTCAATTCCGTCAAGAATAATTACAAAAGGGTCCTCATCTCTCTTTTTTGCAACTTCCAAAATGTCATCTACATCACTATATCTATAAGGAGAAGTTATAGCTAATACTCCTTGGTGTTTTGCATAAGGCGAATCATGGCTAACCACTACTTTTTGAATTTTTTCTTTAGGAACAATTGCTATCTTTATTCCTTGACTTCTTGCTTTACCCATTATCTTTGAAGTTGATCCTGTAGCACCTTCTTGAATAATCACTTCCTCTATCGCAAAAGGCATTTTTTTTCCATTAATTTTCGCTTCTTCTGCAGCACTTAGCACTTCCATTACTGAATTTCTTCCATAAATCAATGAAGTCAGGGATTCTTTGTTTGCCAATGTATTCTCTACATTTCTATGGTTTGTTCTAGCAAAATCTCTATTCTGAATATTATTCCCTCTATCATTCTCGCCTTTTATTTTTCCATAGCTAATAGCATTTCTTTCTGAAGGAGCTCTTTTGCCTTTCCTATCATTTCCGCTCTTTCTATTCGTATCATTCCCACCAGCTTTACCATTTTTTCTTCCATTTTCTCTATTCGCCACTGTTTTCAATTCCTTCCGCTTTCAACTTCACTCATCGCTTTATATATTTCTCTCATATATATAAAATGTATATTCAATTCCATTTTCCACTTTGCTTTCCTCACTATGCGAGACATAAAAGTCATCGTCTAAATCAAGATTTGGGAAAAATGTATCTCCATCAAAATTTTCATTTATTTTCGTGACATATACTTTTGTACAACATTGTAAAAGTTCTCTATATATCTCTGCCCCACCCGAAACATATATATCTTCCTCTTTGATTTTTAATTCTATAATTTTGGCTTTAAATTCTTCTAAAGAAGAGACTACATAAAAAATTTTATCTATTTGGCTCGCTTCTTTCAACTCATTGTTGCGAGACAAAATAATATTTGTTCGAGATGGTAGTGGCTTTCCATTTGGCAATGATTCTAGTGTTTTTCTTCCCATTACAATCGTCTTATTAATTGTTTTCTCTTTATAATATTTTAAATCACCAGGTATATGGCATAGCAATCCGCCTTCTTTACCTATTGCCCAATTTTTATCTACGGCTACTATAGCATTCATACGAAACATCTCCTTCTCTTCTATCAACAGTTTAGCCAATTACTCGCTGCTATTTTATTTTTCCCTCTACACTTCTTTGCATAATTCTATATCGCAATAGGGATATTCTTTATTTGAGGATTCTTTTCATAATTTTCAATAAGTATGTCGTTGGTTGTAAAAGCATAAAAATCTTTCACTTCTGGATTTAGTTTGAATTTAGGTGCATCAAATTGTGGTCTTGTAATCATCTCTTCAATTATTGGTATGTGTCTATCATAAATATGTGCATCTGAAATTACATGAACTAATTCACCTACTTTCAATCCTGATACTTGCGCAAGCATCATCAACAGCACCGAATACTGTACAACATTCCAATTGTTTGCTGCCAATATATCTTGGGATCTTTGATTCAATATTCCATTTAGCCTATCTTCTGTAACATTAAAAGTCATGCTATACGCACAAGGTTCGAGTCCCATTTCCATAAGATCTGAGAAGTTATATATGTTTGTCATTATTCTTCTAGAGTATGGCGCATTCTTAAGTTGCCATATCACGTTATCGACCTGATCCATTTCTCCTTGTGGAAATTTGTACTTTATTCCTAGTTGATATCCGTAAGCCTTACCTATGCTACCTTTTTCATCTGCCCACTCATCCCAAATATTACTTTTAAGGTCATTAATATTGTTCGATTTTTTTTGCCAAATCCACAAAACTTCATCAACAGCCGATTTGATAGCTGTAGGTCTCAATGTAAGAGCTGGAAATTCTTCTTGAAGGTTGTATCTATTTACCACACCAAAAGATTTTATTGTGTGTGCTGGATTTCCATCCTCCCATTTAGCCCTTACCTTTTGGCCCTCTGTAGAATACCCATTATCTAATATGTTTCGACACATATCGACAAATATAAGATCCGCTCTACTCATATCTCCTATAACCCCTTTCTTATAATATAACGTATTTCACAAACAAGCCTATTGCTCCTAACGCAATAATAATAACAAATGTCAATTCAGTAGAGTTAAGTTTTTTTCTTTCTCCTTTTTCTCTAGCTTCCTCTTGCTCTTTTTTATATGCTATATCATTTTCTTTTTCGTATTGACGGTTTGTTTTGTAGTAATCACCTAACATATCTCGCCCTTTATTCCTAACTTTTTTCTTGTTTTTTTCCATTTTATTTTCCCTCTATTATATCTATACTTAGTCTTACAATTTCATCTAACCTTTCTATTTGGTCAGTCATATACAAATATCCAATTAAAGCTTCAAACGCAGTCGCCAATTTGTAATTCACAGGGTCTATGTTCCTTGGTTTTGAAATTGTTTTTCTATTCCTAGCGCGCTTAACAAGCAATATTTCTTCTTCAGATAATATTTCCATGATTACCTTCAGAACCTTTGCTTGGCTTTCCCCTTTTACATACTTAACGGTTTGTCCATGAATTACGTCTATATGAGGCGATCCTCCCGAAACAATATATTTTCTGATAGCAACTTCATATATCCCATCCCCGATGTAAGCTAGAACAGTTGTGTTTATTTTTTTTACTTCATCTTTCAACATTAAATCATCAACCTAATTTTCTTACTCTTTAATAATCTGTATTCCTTGCGGAGTATCTTTTAATGTAATCCCTTTCGATTTCAAAATATCTCTTATTTCATCTGCTCTTGCAAAGTTTTTCTCTTTTCTAGCTTCTTGTCTTTCGTCTATCAATTTTGTAATTTCTGAATCAATTTCATTTTGCTCTTCTTCATCATTCAAAAGACCCAAAACATTTGTCAGTTCCTTGATTTTTTCTAGCGACTTTGTTGCCATTTTCTTAGAGGCTCCTTCTTTTATTGCCACATTTATACTGGCAACCATTCCAAATATAGCTGTTATCGCATCCGCTGTATTTAAATCATCCTCCATCGCATCAATAAATTCCTCTTTGTGCTTTGACAAACTCTCTAATATGTTTTTTTCTTCATCTGAAAACTCGTCTGTTCCATTTTTCGTAAGATGTATTAAACTTTGCTTTGCATTTTCCATTCTTCCCAAACTGTTTTTTGCTTGTTCCATCAGTTCCTCACTGAAATTTATCGGATTTCTATAGTGTCCTGAAAGCAAGAAGTATCTAACTACTTCTCCATTATATTTTTCAAGTATATCTCTTACAGTAAAGAAATTACCCTTTGATTTTGACATTTTTTCATTGTCAATTGTAATGTACCCATTATGCATCCAATATCTTGCAAATGTACAAGAATTGCAAGCCTCTGATTGCGCTATTTCATTTTCATGATGCGGAAAAATGAGATCTTGTCCTCCAGCGTGAATGTCTATTGTTTCTCCCAAATATTTTTTCGACATAGCCGAGCATTCTATATGCCATCCTGGTCTTCCTAATCCCCAAGGACTTTCCCATGCAATTTCGCCTTCACTTTTTCTTGCTTTCCACAGCGCAAAATCCAGAGGATCTTTTTTCTTTTCCTCTATCATTATTCTCGCTCCAGATTCAAGGTCTTCTATATTTTGCTTTGAAAGTTTTCCATATCCATCAAACTCTCTCGCCTTATAGTAAACATCACCCTCTACTTCGTATGCATATCCCTTCTCAATCAACTCTGTAACAAACGCAATAATTTCAGGTATATTATCTGTAACTTTAGGATGAATATTTGCTTTTCTAACATGTAAACTTTTGGCGTCTTTGTAATACTCTTCAATGAATTTTTCGCTAATTTCTATTGCACTCACACCTTCTTCATTTGCTTTATTTATTATTTTATCGTCTACATCTGTAAAGTTTTGAACAAACTTGACATTTTCCCCCATAAACTCTAAGAATCTTCTCAATGTGTCAAAAACAACAAAAGGTCTAGCATTTCCAATATGAAAATAATTGTACACAGTAGGTCCGCATACATATATTTTAATTTCTTTCGGGTCAATAGGTATTAATTCTTCTTTTTTTCTTGTTAGGGTATTGTATATCCTCATATCTCTCCTCTTTCTTGCTTGTCTTTTTCGCTTATTACTGCGTTGTTACTCTTCGATTGTTGCTTGTGTATGTCTATATACACGGCGCTTCCAACCTCATCGTACGCCTTGTACTAAGCGAAAAATCCTGCGCAATTTTTATTGTCTTTTTCGCTTATTACTGTGTTGTTACTCTTCGATTGTTGCTTGTGTACATCTAATGTTTTATTCTGGTTCTGGAAGCGCACTTTCACTGTGAAAATCACTTCCGCCTGTTAAAATAAGTGAATTTCTTTTTCCAATTTGTGCAAAAAAATCCATCTCTTCTTTTGAAAAATTTCTGTACCATGATTCAATTCCATTTAAGTTTATGGATTTAAGAGATACAGTTAGCTCCTCTATTTTTTTATAAAACTCTGTCGTACCTTGCATTCCTAATCCTTTTATTCTTCCCGGATGTGCAAGAACAGCAACTCCTCCGCTTCTGTGTATCAAATCAATAGCATCTTTGGCCAAAAGTTTACTCTTGCTTACTCTCCTTATATTTGGTTTGTCAAAAATACCATCTTTTCCAAAAGCTTCTCCAACACTATTAATATACCCTTTTTTTATTAAAGCTTTAGCAATAAGTGCTTTTCCTATGTATGGTTGCTCTTTCCTGAAAATTGCATCTTCTTCCTTTATATCATAGCCTTCTTGCTGCATTATTTTAAAAAGTTCAAAATTTCTCTTTTCTCTATTTGCTTCAAATTTTTTTGTCATATGTAAAAGTTCTGTGTTTGAGCAGTCTATTCCATATCCCAAAATATGCATACCTATGAATTTTTCACAAAAAAAATGATGTGCTGATATTTCTATTCCATTCACAAATTTCATACCAAGTGAAGTCGATACCTCTAACGCCTCTTTGTTCCCCGCTATCCCATCGTGATCTGTCAAAGAAACTACCTTTACTCCTTGATTTTTCATCTTATACATAAGGTCTGTAGGAGAGAGTTCACCATCAGAGAAGTACGAATGCATGTGCAAATCTTTTGTTAAATCAAATGTGTCAGTATGAATAATTTGTTTGATTAATTCTATGTTCTTCATACTTATATAATACCCTACCCAATAGTTTATATCAACCTTTTATTGTTGATTGCCCTTTTGTACCACAAATGAAATTCTCATTCAATTTTTTAAAATCAGAACTAACAATTTCACCTTGATACATTCTTGGAGAAAGAATACTATTCTATTAGAAGCTACTCATCGAATACAAAGGAGGAAAATATGTCAAATTTAAAACATATAGTGAATTTTTGTAGCATATGCCAAGAATCTAGAGACGTTATTCCTTTTAAAGATGGCTATATTTGCAGTTGTTGTGTAAAAAAATTATCTTATAAAAAAGAAGAAAAGAAATTTGAAAAACTCAAGAAGCCTAACAAGAAATAATTCAAATATCATATGCTTAAAATAATTATTTAATTTTTGTATGAAATTTCGCTGAGTAGTTTCAATTTATACAATACATACTGAAAATTATACTCTTATGCATAACAAAGACTCCCAAAATTCTATTGTCACTTCCCTTCCAATCGTTGAAGATAGTCTGCCATTACTGTATAATATATGTATAAACAAACACATTCAAATATAATTTGGTTATTACGCAATTACAAACTAACTATCGAGTAAAGAATGAGAGGAAAAACAATATGTTATTCGAAAAAATTACAATTCTAACGGAAGACTATACGATAGAAAAAAATATGTATATAGGAGTAGTAGATGGCATTATTTCATATATCTCAAAAACAGAACCTTCTGTCGAGGAAAAAAAGATGTATGGAGAAATATGGACCAATACTGAAAACAAAGTATTAATCCCAGGTTTCTATAACGCACACGCTCATGTACCGATGAGCCTTTTACGCGGGGTCGGCGGTGGAATGAATTTGTCGGATTGGCTAAATGAAAAGATTTTTCCTTTTGAAGCAAAACTCACAGGAAACGATGTATATTGGGCAACGCTTTTAGGTACTGCTGAAGCCCTTAAATTTGGAATTGTTTGCAATAATGATATGTATATGAAACCATCGCACATGTGTAAAGCATACGATGAAGCCAAAATAAAAGCGAACTTAACTGATGCAGCGGTGTGTTTCGACGACAGGTCATTCAAACAGCTTTCTTCTTACTCAGAATGCCTTGAGCTTATGCAAGAATATAACAAAAAAAACTACGGGCGTATTCAGGTTGAATTTGGTTTGCATGCCGAATATACTTCAACTGAAAAAATAGCAAGAGGAGTTGCTGAGGCATGCCTTGAACATAACTCGCCTGTCCATGTCCATGTTGCCGAAACAGAAGCAGAAGTTGAGGGCTGCCAAAAAAGGCACAACGGGCTTACTCCTGTAGAATATTTAAATAAAGTTGGCCTTTTCGATGTAAGAGCAATAGCCGCTCACTGCGTTCACATCAATGAAAAAGATGCTGAAATCTTGGCTCAAAAAAATGTCACAATTGCAACATGCCCTATTAGCAATTTGAAACTTTCTAGCGGTGTAATGCCAGCAAAAATGGTTTTTGAAAAAGGCATAAATGTTTCTGTAGGTACAGATGGAGTATCAAGTAACAATAATTTAAATTATATTGAGGACCTCAAGTTTTTCTCGTTAATTCATAAAGGTATTTCTCTAGACCCAACTTTTATCGACCCAAAAGATGCATTATATGCTTCTTCTCGAGCTGGCGCTATTGGATTAGGAAGAAATGACTGCGGCATGATCAAAGTTGGAATGAAAGCCGACCTCGTCCTTTTAGACTATAGCCAACCACATATGCAACCAACAGATAATTTACTAGAACATCTTGTGTATTCTACCCAAGGCGGCGATGTTGTCATGACAATGGTTGATGGAAATATTCTCTACAACAACGGCGAATTCACAACAATAGATATTGAAAAAGTAACTTTCGAAGTGAACAATTCATATTCTCGAATCATAAATAGTTTGTAATGGAGTAATATTGTTGCTTGTGTATATAGACATACACAAGCAACAATCGAAAAGCAACAACGCAGTAATAAGTGAAAAAGACAA
>CAYJEX010000036.1:0-10051 GCA_964369465.1 uncultured Oscillospiraceae bacterium | reverse complement strand
TTAATTTTAGCAGAAAAGATTATATTGAGCAATGAAAAAAGCTACAAGGCTTTTTTATAACGCTCACGCCCTTTCGGGTTCGAGTCCCTTAATATAAAAAGCACCCTATAGGGTGCTTACTGGCGGAAGACACGGGACTCGAACCCGCGGGGCTTTAACACCTTACATGATTTCCAATCATGCCCCTTAGCCACTCGGTCAATCTTCCAAATACATCATTCCAACTCTATATAAAATAACATATTTGATGTAAAAATTCAAGATGTGAAATTAAATTATAAATTACAACAAAAAAATGAAAAAATTATCGTGTCATGATATAATATAGTGTCGAAAAAAAAGAAACACAGAAGGGGATGAGAGAATGGCAAAAGGAAAATTAATATTTAGAGAGGATAGATGCAAAGGGTGTGAGCTTTGTGTGTCAGTATGTCCGAAAAATATTTTAAAAATTGATGAAAAAAATGTGAACAAAAAGGGATATCATCCTGTTACTCTTACGGATGAAGGAGAATGCATTGCATGTGCAAGTTGTGCAATCATATGCCCAGATGGCATTATAAATGTATATAAGTCGGAATAAATTAGGAGAAATATATATGAGCGAGAAGAAATTAATGAAGGGTAATGAAGCTTTTGCAAAAGCAGCAATAAATGCTGGATGTAGATTTTATTTCGGTTACCCAATTACACCACAAAATGAAATACCCGAATACATTTCTAGAGAATTCCCAAAATGTGGAGGATCATATATTCAAGCTGAAAGTGAATTGGCAGCAGCTAACATGGCATATGGTGCGGCAGCGGCAGGAGGCAGAGTTTTGATTTCATCGTCATCACCAGGTATAGCGCTTATGCAGGAGAATTTCTCTATATTGTCTTCAGTGCAAGTTCCTGTAGTATTCATTAATGTTACAAGAGGAGGCCCAGGAATTGGCTCTATTCAACCTGGTCAAGCAGACTATAATCAAGCGACTAGAGGAGGCGGAAATGGAGATTATAAAACGATTGTATATGCTCCTAGCTCTATTCAAGAGGGAATGGATATGATATATAAAGCTTTCGATGTTGCAGATGAATATAGAAATCCAGTTATGATTTGTGCAGATGGAATACTGGGACAAATGATGGAACCAGTAGTAATACCGAAGGAAATTGAACCCCCAAATGAAGATAGTATTTCTTCATTAAAACCATGGGCTTTAACTGGACATAAAAATAAAAGAGATAGAATTGGTATGAACTCTCTTTGGCTACAGACAGAAGGATTAGAAGAATACATAAATGGCTACTGGACAAAGTTTGAAAAAGCAGAAGAAGAACTTCAAGAGTATGAATGTATAAACACAGACAAATGTGAAGTGTTATTTGTTTCGTATGGGACAACGGCTAGGATTACAAAAGAGGCAATAGATCATTTGGGAAAAGAAGGCATAAATTGCGGATTGATAAGGCTGAAAACTTTATGGCCTTTTCCGACAAAAGCGTTTGAACAAATTGGAAATAATGTAAGAAAAGTGATTAGCGTTGAACTTTCGAAAGGGCAAATGGTTAGAGATATCGAATGGGCTCTGAAATGTAAATACAAAGTGGATTTGATAAATAGAGTTGGCGGAAATTTAATATCTCCTACAGAGATTGTTGATAGAACTAAAATATTGTTGGAGGGGAAATAGATGAAACCGATATTTGAGTATACGAAAGGAATGAGAGAAAAGGAATTACATTACTGTCCTGGATGCACTCATGGAATAACACATAGATTAGTTATGGAAGTATTAGATGAAAGAGGACAATTAGGCGATGCTATTGCGGCGGGTCCGGTAGGCTGTGCAATTGTAGCTCACCAGTATTTAAATGTTGATATGTTGGAATCTCCACATGGTAGAGCTCCGGCAGTTGCCTCAGGTATAAAAAGAGTTCATCCTAAATCATTAGTATTTACATATCAAGGGGATGGAGACTTAGCTGCAATTGGAACATCAGAAGTCATACATGCTGCGGCAAGAGGAGAAAAAATAACAACAATATTTATTAATAATGCAATATATGGAATGACAGGAGGGCAAATGGCGCCCACAACTTTGATTGGACAAAAGACGACTACATCTTCGGAAGGAAGAACGGTTGGACAAGCGGGAAACCCAATTAAAATGTGTGAAATAATGGAAGCAATAGACGGTGCAGTTTATGTAGAAAGAGTAAGTATGGGAACGCCAGGAGACATTCGTAAAGCAAAAAAAGCAATTGCTAGGGCTTTTGAAGTTCAAGAAAAAGGATTAGGATATTCGTTTGTTGAGGTTTTATCTACATGCCCTACAAATTGGGGAATGACGCCAGTTAAGTCTATAGAGTGGTTAAACAAAAATATGATTCCATATTTTCCGTTGAAACAGTTCAAATGTCCAGAGGAGGTAAAGTGATGAGTTCAACAAGAATATTTGTAGCAGGATTTGGAGGGCAAGGGGTGTTACTTATTGGACAAATGTTAGCTTATGCTGGCATGGAAGAGGATAAGGAAGTTACATGGATGCCAAGTTATGGACCTGAGATGCGAGGTGGTACAGCAAATTGCACTGTAAATATTTCTGACAAAGAGATTTCTTCTCCTCTTTCAGCGAAGTGCGATGTGTTAGTAGCGATGAATGGGCCATCACTTGTTAAATTTGAAGAAATGGTAGAAACTGGTGGAAACTTATTTGTTAACTCGACTATCGTTAAAGAAAAACCTAAAAGAAATGATATAAATGTTTATTATGTGGACTGCTTTAAACTAGCACATGAAATAGTGGGTAATGATAAGACTCAGAATATGGTTATGCTAGGAGCGATTATGTGTGTGACAAATGTTGTGAAGCTTGATACTATGAAGAATGTATTTGCAAAAGTACTTACAGGGAATAAAGCAAAGCTGGTTCCAGATAATATAACTGCCTTGTCAGCATTTGCAACACAATAGCTAAGCAAATCGTTTATATGTTTTTCAATGATAATTGTTGATAAATTGTACTATATCAAGATACTATAGAGAATTTGGAGAAATAATGAAGAGAGTTACAATTGTTACAGGTCATTTTGGAAGTGGTAAAACAGAATTCTCTGTCAATTTAATTGTGAATTTAAAGAAAAAAAATGAGAATGTTGCCATTGTTGATTTAGATATTGCTAACCCATATTTTAGAAGTAGGGAAAGACAAAAAAAACTAAATGATATGAATATAGTTGTGGAATTTAATTCCTTTGGATATGATATTACGGAAGACTTGCCAGCTATTTCAGCTAGCATAAAAGCTCCACTAGAGAATGAAAACTATAAAGTGGTTGTAGATGTAGGTGGAAATGATAGTGGGGCAAGAATTTTAAAACAGATTGAAAAACAAATAAAAAATAAAGATGATGTCGAATTTCTCTTCGTTTTAAATGCAAATAGACCTGAAACAGATAGTTTGGAAGGGGCATTAGAACAAATAAGGATTATAGAAGATGAAGTTGAAATTAAGATTGATGGACTGGTTAATAACACGCATATGGCTAGTGAAACGTCAGTGGATGATATTGTTAATGGATATTTTTTATGTGAAAAGGTTTCGAAAAATAAAGCGATACCTATTGTATATAATTTATGCAGAAAATCTTTGGTTGAAGAATTAGAAAAGAAAATAACTGATGAAAAAATTGAAAAAGATAATTTTGTGATCTATCCAATTGATTTGTATATGAGGCCATCTTGGTTGGAAAACAATACATTTTAAATTTTCAATATAGTTATTGACATGTAATGTGTGTTGTATTATAATTAGAGCAATTAAAAGTTGATAGAGGCGCGAAGTTCAAAAAGTACTTAATGGAGGTGGTGACCTACGAAGTTAAGGAAAGGGGGATTCGCCGAAGGAGAATGGGGACGCTTGATTTTCCTGGGCTAAGGCAATAATATGCTTTAGACTCCCACCACAGAAGGTGGAGGAGCTATCGGTTGTGATTTTACTACTATGGTGGATTAAAGTTGCATCGATAGGATGCGACTTTTTTAATCCATTTTTTTTATGTAAACCATAGGAGGTAATATTATGGCGATTTTTGAAGGCTGCGGAGTAGCAATTGTAACTCCATTTCTAAATGATGGAACTGTTGATTATGAAAGATTTGGTGAATTGATAAATTGGCAAATCGAAGAAGGTGTAGATGCTATTGTAGTAGCAGGAACAACAGGAGAAGCTTCTACATTAACAGACGAAGAGCAAATTGAAGTATCGAGATTTTGTGTTGAAGTTGTAAACGGAAGAGTTCCAGTTGTTGCAGGAGCAGGAAGTAACGATACTAGACATGGGATTAATTTGGCGAAAGAAATTTCTAAAACAGGAGTTGATGGACTTTTACTTGTTACTCCATATTACAACAAATGCTCTCAACAAGGATTAATTGAACACTTTATAGTTACAGCTGAAGCGTCAGATGTTCCATGCATACTTTATTCAGTTCCAGGAAGAACAGGAGTAAACATAGAACCGCAAACGGTTGCTACATTAGCAAAACATCCTAATATCGTTGGGATAAAAGAAGCTAGTGGAAATATAGCTCAAGTTGCAGAAATATCTAGAGTGACACCAGATGATTTTGCAGTTTATTCAGGTAATGATGATATGGTAGTTCCGCTTATGAGCGTAGGAGGAAAAGGATTTATTTCCGTAATTGCAAATATTTGTCCTAAAGATTCGGCAAAAATGTCAAGAAGTTTTTTGGAAGGTGATTATAAAACAGCGATGAATTTACAGTTGGATATGAAACCTCTAATTGATTCCATGTTTTGTGATGTCAACCCAATTCCAGTTAAAGCAGCTTTGCATATGATGGGAATGTGTGAATTAGAATATAGATTGCCATTGTCTCCGCCATCTGAAACTGCTTCGAAAAGAATAAGAGGAGAAATGGAAGCATACGGACTTTTATAAATTAATCAGAACTGTTTGAAGGAGAAAAGGAACAAATTTTATGTTTAATATAATAATGAATGGCTGTAATGGAAAAATGGGAAAAGAAATAATTTCGCAAGCCGAAATGTTAGATGACGTAAATGTTATCGCAAAAATAGATAAAGATTCTGATGACTCTTTTGAGAATGTTATGGAAAAAATTAAAAAAGAAATTGATGTACAAAAAAATAACAATAACTTAGAAAATGGTATTGTTGTTATTGATTTTTCTCATCGAGAGGGAACGATGAAGGCGTTACAGTTTTGTTTAGAAAATAATATTGCGATATTAATCGGAACAACAGGGCTTGCACAAGATGATTATGAAAAAATACATGAAGCATCTAAAAAAATTCCACTTACACTCACATCCAACACATCACAAGGAATAAATTTGATGAGAAAAATTATGAAATTGATTGGCGAAGAAATGAACCATAATTGGCATGTCGAGATTTTTGAAAAACATCATGACCAAAAAAAAGATGCACCTTCTGGAACAGCGATTACATTGAGAGATGATTTGGCAAATAGCTTAGATGATGGAAGAGATATACCGACTCACGCATACAGGGGAGGAACAATACCAGGAGAACACTCAATAATCATCGCAGGAATAGATGAAACAATTGAGATAACTCACACGGCTTTTTCTAGAAAAATATTTGCAATAGGAGCTATTGAAGGTGCAAAAAAATTACTATCATGAAACCTAAGCCAAATATAAGTGTTGTAATAATATATTAGGAGTAAAAATGCAAGGAATAAATAAAATAATAGAAAATAATGTATTTCAAATAAAAGGTAATGATTTGTATATTGATGGTACAAAAGCAAGCGATATTGCGAAAGAATATGGAACACCACTATTTGTATTATCTGAAACATATATAAGAAAAAAATGTATGGAAATGAAGAAAGATTTTCTGGACGTTTATCCAAAAGGCAGAGCCGCATATGCGGGGAAAGCATTTTTGACAAAAGCAATATGCAAAATAATTGAAGATGAAGGGTTTTCTTTAGATGTTGTTTCAGGAGGAGAACTTTATACTGCAATTGCGGCTGAGTTTCCAGCAGAAAGAATAGAGTTTAATGGAAATAATAAGTCTCTTGAAGAAATTGAAATGGCGATTTCATACGGTGTGGGGAGAATAATCATTGATGGGAATGAAGAAGTTGCTTTGTTAGAAGAAGAATGCAAAAAACAAGGTAAAAAAGTAAACTGTATAATTAGAATTTCCCCTGAAATTAAAGTTGATACACATGATTACATATCGACAGGAAAGAAAGACTCTAAATTTGGAGTTCCTTTGCAAGAAGGAGGGCTAGATAAAGTAATAGCAGATGCAATGGCGTCACCATACATTAATTTGATGGGTTTTCATTTTCATGTGGGGTCACAGCTTCATACAAATAATTCTCATATTAAAGCAACAAAGGTTTTGTTGAGTATAATTGAGAAAGCAAAAGACGATTTTGGACTAATCACTGAGGAAATAAATATTGGTGGAGGTTTTGGAATTAATTATACTGACGAGGATGATGAAAAAGAATACAAATATTTCTTTGAACCAGTAATAAAAGAAATTACTAATGCTTTCAAAAAAATGAATATGGAATTACCAGCTATTGTAACTGAACCTGGGAGAAGCCTTGTAGGTAATGCGGGGATGACATTATACACGGTTGGATCTATGAAGGAGATAGAAGGTGTAAGAACGTATGTATCGATTGATGGCGGAATGACAGATAATATCAGACCAGCTCTATATCAATCGGAATACCAGGCGATATTGGTGAATCGTTGCGATGAAAAAACAGTAGGGAAATACACTGTATGTGGGAAATGCTGTGAGTCGGGTGATATTATTTTAAAAGATATTGAATTGCCATTACCAAAAAGAGGCGATGTTCTAGGCGTTTTTTCTACAGGAGCATATTGCTACACGATGTCAAGTAATTACAACAAACTTCCAATTCCTGCTGTTGTTATGACAAATGATAATGGACATAAGTTAATAGTTAGAAGGCAAACGAACGAAGATCTGATTTCTAGAGAGTTATAAAAAAGTAATACAATGCAAAAGCCCCATAGACCACAGTTTATAAGGGGCTTTTGCATTTTTAGATACTTGTTTGAACCCCAAAATTATGGTATACTACTGTATATAAAATTTGAAAGGATGATAAATGCCAGACTATAATTTGTTAGGTGAAATTGCAGCTTTAATTATTGTTACGATAATATTATCGAATTTCCATCGGGATTATGAGAAGAAAACTATCAGGGTTATGATTCTCAAGATTCTTTATCTTGTTATTTTTGCTTCTATTGTAATTACAATTATTTCTTCGGTAATGCTTGATATTAAGATGTTTCAAGAAAATCCTTGGACGATAGAAGTTGCTAATTTCATGTACTATTTATTTGTTCCTTTGCAATATTTATTCTTTGCCTTCTTCGTACTTTCATTAACGAAAATATTTGCTATTAAAAATAAAAGAAAGATGATATGCACATTGATGGCTATTCCATACGTAGTGTATATTGGTGTTGTTACGTCAAACTTTTTCACAGGAATAATATTTACAATAAGTGCCACTGGAGAATATTTTAGAGGGGAATGGTATTTATCTGGTTATATTATTGGAGGACTTTATTCGTTAATTGTAATTATTCTTGCACTTACTAATCTTAGTGTTTCATACAGAGATGCGAAACTACCGATTGCTATTAACATTGGTATTGTTTTGTCGATTTTATCGGTACAGCTAGTAGTTGACGATGTAATTACAACTGGTATTGCTTCTGTTGCAGGGATACTGTTTATACATCTAAGTGTACATAATATATACAAATCAACAGACCAACTTACAGGTATTCCGAATAAGCTGGCACTTACATATAAAATAAATGAGTGTATCAAAAAAGAGGAACATTTTGAATTGTATGTTTTGAAATTAAACAACTTTAAAAATGTTAATGCAAAACTTGGTACAAAATATGGGGATACTATATTAATTAAAATAGCGAGATATTTTGGTTCGTATTTTACTACAAAAGAACTTTTTAGATATAGTGGTAATAAGTTTGCAATATTGATTACATCGAAAACTAAAATTTCGCGAGATGAAGTTGATGATAGAGTTTTACAAATAATTAATGGATTTGAGGATGCATTTGAAAAGGAAAAATTAAAATATTTTATAGAATTATTATGTGCAAAAGTTGGGTATCCTAATTTTGGGAATTCAACAGAAGAACTGTTTTCTGCCATTGAATATTCATTTCAACTCCAAAGCGAAAACGAAGATAAGTCGAATTTTATTTCAGACATAAATGTGTTAGATAAAATGAGAAAAAGAGTCGAATTGGAAAAAAGTCTTAAAGAAGCAATTTACAACAAAAGTTTTGAAGTTCATTATCAACCTATCTACGACCTTGAAAACAACACGTTTACAGAAGCAGAAGCTTTGGTTAGGATGGTTGGTTCGGATGGAATGTTAGTGTATCCAAGTGACTTCATTGAAATTCTGGAGAAAAATGGTTCCATAGTAGAATTGACATATATTGTTTTAGAAAAGGTATGTCAAGATATTAGAACAATGCTTGACAAATATGGAATAATAATTTTAGGCACAAAAATTTCCGTTAATTTTTCTTATCATAATTTTCTCAAACCGGATATGATAGATAATGTTATGGAAATATTGACGAAGTACGATATATCTCCAGAAACAATAAAAATTGAGATAACAGAAAGAACGTTGATTACTAACGTTGCTATTGTAAATGAAACAATAGATAATATGAAAAAAATTGGATTTGAATTCGAGTTGGATGATTTTGGAATTGATTATTCTAATTTTAATTTATTGCTAGATATGCGTGTTGATTTAGTTAAGATAGATAGAGCATTGCTCGTTTCTGCTTCTTCTTCTAAAACTAATTTCAAGTTCTTTCAAAAATTAATAAAAGCAATTGTGTCGATAGGAAAAACAATTGTTGTAGAGGGGGCAGAAACAATTGAAGATGTCGATTTTATTAGAAAATGTGACTGTAAGTATGTGCAAGGATTTTTCTTCTCAAAACCAAAACCATTTGATAAATTTGAAGATTTCCTACTAGACTCAAGACGAGGAAACATTGATAAAAAAGGAACATTTAATCTGGCAAAAATATTGAAAGATATTTCGGGGAAATAAATTGTAGCTTTAGTGTTTTGGACATATAATTTAAATATAAAGTAATAATATATGATCATGTAATTTCTTCAGATATATTTAAATTGAATTGAAAAAAAGAATTGACATAGATATTATATAATGGTACAATAATTCTTGTGTTGTATAACAACATAAACATATGGCGGTGTAGCTTAGTTGGTTAGAGCGTCCGGTTCATACCCGGAAGGTCGGTGGTTCGACTCCACTCGCCGCTACCATGTTTTTTAGGGCGCATAGCTCAGCTGGGAGAGCACCTGCCTTACAAGCAGGGGGTCATAGGTTCGAGCCCTATTGCGCCCACCAAATAATATTATGGTGAGGTCCGGTAGTTCAGTTGGTTAGAATGCCAGCCTGTCACGCTGGAGGTCGACGGTTCGAGCCCGTTCCGGATCGCCAATTTTTTTTTTACACCAGTATATGATTTGGTGGGTGTAGTCAAGTGGTTAAGACAACGGGTTGTGGCTCCGTCATTCGTGGGTTCGAGTCCCATCATCCACCCCATTAATTTTCGCTGAGGGAAAGCTCCGTGTATATAGACATACATGAACAAACATTGAAAAGCAACAACGCAGTGTTAGGAAAAAGACAAAAAAAGAATACGCAGGATTTTTTGCCTAATACAAGGCGTGCGATGAAGTGTGAAGCGACGTGTATATAGACATACACGAGCAAACACTGAAGAGTAATAACGCAGTAGTAGGTAAAAAAGACAAGTATAGGGCGACATAGCCAAGTGGTAAGGCAGAGGTCTGCAAAACCTTTATTCCCCGGTTCAAATCCGGGTGTCGCCTCCAACGAAAAAGTAGCAAGTAATTTTTTACTTGCTACTTTTTTTATTAAGTATCATTTAACTC
>CAYJEX010000035.1:0-11408 GCA_964369465.1 uncultured Oscillospiraceae bacterium | reverse complement strand
GTAATCTTTGCCTTTTCCGCCAAAGCTTCAATCGTTAATAACTTTTGTTTTCTTGTGTTTCTTATGTTTTGGCCCAATAACTTTATGTCTATCATATTCAATCACCTCTAATGATATTCTACATGTATTAGAGGTGATTTTTAAGTTCTCGCTAGACCTAAAAAATACAACAATTAGTCCTTGAAGCTAGTGCTCTATTTTCATATAAAACTCTCCAAATTAGAAACAAAACAGAAAATCATAAGTGTTTGGCGTAAAATACAATAAAATTTCAAAAAAATTATAAAATAACTTATAATTTTTTTGTTTTGTGGTAAAATAAATAAAAATAATAAAAGTCCTAAAAAAACCATCTATAAAACCTATATACATAATGTTAATAGTAAAATAATATACTTCGAAATATATAATATAACGAATTGTTTTGATTTTATATTATACTACAAAAAAATTGTATAGGATTACGTTGATTCGAGTAATATCGCAAATCAGTATTTGCCTAAATCTAAACTGTACATATTTAGGTTTAATAAGAGAAAGAAGACTTTTGTTATTGAATAAATTTATGAAAGGCAAAAGGTGAAATTATATGATATGTAAGAATTGTGGGTACGACAATGCAGGGGAATCCGGATTTTGTGGCAATTGTGGTTCTAAAGTAGGAAAGAACCTTGATGGCAGAAGTAAATTTTTATTAACAAGTAATATTTTGGCTTCAGTATATGTCCCTGGAATGATTATTGCAGGAATTGTTACTTTCTTGCTTCCGCTTCTAGTGGTAGACATATTATTAATGCTAGTTGGAGGAGTTTTTGGGTGGATTGGATTTATTTGTAGAAAGCCTTGGGCATCATTAGTTGCGGCAATTGTGTATGCGGTAGCATCATGGGGGTTGACCTTTTTATTTGTAATACCTACAGTAGTGTTTGGATTTATTGGCTTCGCTATGCAACTAAAAATTAATAGAGAGGGAACTGTATCAAATCCTAGTGGAGGTACAAACACCTCACATAATAAAGTGCAAAATACAAAAAATAGCAATACGCAAATCAGTGCAGCGAAGAGTGCAAATAATACAGACTATGCAAATAATCAAACAGTACTAGGTAACAATACGCAAACCAGTGCAGCGAAGAGTGCAAACAACATGAGCTACGCAAATAATCAAACCGCTTCAAATGTCAATGCACAAAACAATGGGAAGCAAACAACAAATAGTAGCCATTCTAATAATCAAACCGTTTCAAACAATAATACGAGAAGAAGTGTTTCCTCACAAAATAATCCTACATCAAGTAAGGCTAATGATGGCAGATATATATTACGAACTGACAGGAAAGATATAAAACTATATTCTGGGCGTAAAATTTTTGAAAACGAAGTTGGTTTAAATTCCAAAGATAGAGCTATAGGAGAAATAATTAAAAAAGATGCAGAAGGCAAGATTCTTGGAATTTTAAATAGTTCTAATTATGAGTGGGTTGTAATTTCTCAAAGCGGAGGAGAAATGAAAAAATTGGCACAGGGCAAAGTTTTAAAACTAAAAAAAGGTATGACCGTGTATATAAATGAAGTTAAATTTGAAATAGTTTAATAAATAGATACAGACAATAAAAGTAATTTAAATTTTATAATATGAAAGGATGTAAAAGGATATGAGTATTTTGGATAGTATGGTGGAAATTCCTAGGAGGACAATGGTGTTGTTTTTTCTTGTAGACGTATCTGGTAGCATGCACGGCACAAAAATAACATCAGTAAATACAGCAATAGAGGAAGTGCTTCCGGAAATTGAATACATTTCAGCTGAAAATGCAGATGCAAGAATCAAAATAGCGGTTTTGACATTTTCGACAGGAGTGGATTGGCTGTACGATAGACCAGTTGAAGTAGAAGATTTTGCGTGGAAATATCTTGATGCTTCAGGAGTAACGAACTTTGGAAGTGCTCTTAATGAACTTAATAAAAAACTATCAAAAAAAGAATTTATGGAAGAAGCACATGGATCTTTTGCTCCTGTAATTTTTTTAATGTCGGATGGAATTCCTACAGATGATTATATTGAAAATTTAGAAAAAATTAAAACAAATAGCTGGTTTGCTAATGCTATTAAAGTAGCAGTAGCAATAGGTAGTGATGCAGACCAAAGTGTTTTGACGGAATTTACAGGAACCTCAGAGTCGGTAATTACCGTTAAAAATTCCGCAGAATTGGGAGCATGGATAAAATTTCTTTCAAAAACTGTGTCAGAGATAGGAAGTAGAGGATTAGATGCGGGGCAACACGAAAATAAGCAAAAAGATGTTGAAATGACAATAACTGATGTGCGTAACAATAAAGGTGGCATAAGTGATATGGACTGGGAAGAATTTGAAGAGGATGATGAATGGTAAAGTTTTTTAACAATACAGGAAAAAACTCGTATGATAAGAGAGAAAAAAATGACAATATAGAAGAGAAAAAATATGCAATATATCATTTTTCTGCTCAGGGATGGAATCACATAAAAAAAGATACAGTATGCCAAGATTCATCTTTTAGTTATGAAAACAAGAACAGTTCTGTAAAAATAATTGTTGTCGCAGATGGGCATGGCGGAGATGATTATGTAAGGAGTGATATAGGTTCAAAGATTGC
This sequence comes from uncultured Oscillospiraceae bacterium, assembly GCA_964369465.1. GTDB lineage: Bacteria > Bacillota > Clostridia > Peptostreptococcales > Anaerovoracaceae > CAYJHC01. The sequence continues at coordinate 8,771 of CAYJEX010000035.1, read as the reverse complement.
AACTGAAGTAGCAATAGATGTTATGTTAGAATTCGTAAAAGAATATGATAAAAATAATATATCAGACATAAAAGATGCGAATATCTTAAAAAGTAATATTGCGGAAAAAATACTTCAGCATTGGCGTAAAAAAGTAAATGACCATTATGATAAAAACTTGTTGTCTTTGAAAGAAGCCAACACCATATCAGCAAATTTTTATAACAAATATATATGGGAAAACTCGGAAAACAGGGATATAGGTAAGATTTATGGTTCTACATTAATAGCCTTTGTAATTACAGATGAATTTAATTTGGGGATTCAAATTGGTGATGGTAAGTGTGTATTAATTACCGAAAATGGTAATATCTTTCAACCGATACCGGAAGACAAGCAGTGTGCTTTTAATGTTACAACTTCGTTGTGTGATGATAATGCAGTAGAAAATTTCAGATATTATTCTAGTGATGATTCTATAGCAGGAGTTTTTATAGGAACAGACGGAGTGGATAACTCATTTAATAATGATGAAGAATTGCATGAGCTGTATAAAGCGATTTCGTATTTATTTGTTTCAAAAAGCAAAACAGATCTAGAAGAAGAAATAGAAAAATATTTACATATTTTGACAAAGAAAGGCAGTGGTGATGATATTTCCTTAGCATGGATTTTAAACAAGGAAATGTTAGAGAAAACTCAACTGCTCAGAAACATAATAGAGAAAGAAAAAGAGCATGAAACTATAGAAAAAATTAATGATAGCACTTTAGAACAAATAGAATAGTATATATTACAAGGTAGATAAATATGATGAAAACTCTTAAAATTAATGATGAAATATTTACCTCAGCAGGGTTAAAACTTGTTGTAACAGGTAAACTAGGAGATGGTGGTCAGGGGATAGTATACAAAGTAAAGAGCGAAGATGGAAAAGAATATGCACTTAAGTGGTACAAAACTTTTATATTAAGCAACCAAAAGGCATTCTATTCAAACTTAGAATCAAATATCAACAATGGCTCTCCTGGGGAAATTTTTTTATGGCCGTTAGATTTAGTTGGAGAATCAGATGGCTACTTTGGATATATTATGGATATAATTCCAAAAGGCTATTATGCACTATCTCAATTTCTATTACAGCGAGTAAGATTTGCAAATATGGAGACGCAAATTAATGCGGCCCTAAACATTGTGAATGGATTTAGGATTTTACACAATAATGGATATAGCTATCAAGATTTAAACGATGGAAATTTTTTCATTAATCCAGATACGGGAGATGTGCTTATTTGTGATAATGACAATGTGTCACCTAATGGAAAAAACACAGGGATTAAAGGCAAATTCAGATATATGGCACCAGAAGTCCTTTTGAATGAAAAAGAACCAGACATTCATTCAGATAGATTTTCACTAGCTATAATTTTGTATTTGCTTTTGTTTTTTAACCATCCATTAGAGTGCGTGTATGAAAATTCAAACCCACATGAACCATTGTCACAGGAAGAAAACCATAGCATATATGGCGAAAACCCTATATTTGTATGGGACCCTGAAAACACAGCAAATAACTCTAATAGGAAAATGCAGAGCAATCAAGGAGTTTTATGGAATTTGTACCCAAAGATTCTTAAAGATATGTTTCTTGAAGCTTTTAGTCACTCTTTGATGAGGGGCGAGAAAACAGAGCGTAGAATAACAGAAAAAAGATGGGAAGATGTACTGATTAATACTAGATCGGCACTATGTTATTGTAAGTGTGGCATAGAAACTTTTTATCAAGAAGGCGGAAAAAACATAAAATGTTCACATTGCAAAACGACTTTCCATGTGCCACCAATTTTAAAGCTAGGCAGATATAAAATACCATTACTTAAAGACAAGCATGTATATTTGTGTCAGACAAGAGAGAGTGTTAGTAACTTTGGGGAAGTAGTTGCTGTGGTCGTTGCAAACAAAAAAGAACCTTCTATATTAGGAATAAAAGTTACAGGGGAGAATGACCTTATAGCTATTCTTCCAAATGGCAAAAAAAAGTTATTCAAAAATGGCGAAGTTATTAAGGTAGCCAAAGGAATAAAAATAGAGATGAATAATCAAGTAGGAGAAATTATATAATTTGATATTTGAAACACCAAAAATAACATGATGAATTACTTTGATAGGAGGTTCTAAATGTATTGTAATAAATGCGGGAAGCAGGCAAATGAAGGTGAATCCTTTTGCACCAAGTGCGGAGCTAAAGTTAACATAAATTCAGGGAACAAATGTAATGATTCCAACAATAATTTTAGCAATAATCACAACAATAATAATTCTAACATAAAAGGTGCGAGAAATAAGAATAGCGGCAATTCAAACTCAAATAAACCTAATGGGCTTAAGCCTCAAAAGGGAATAAATTTTAAAAACAAAAAAGCCATTATTGCAGCAGGATTGGCAATTTTTCTCGTATGTGCAGGAGTGTTTGGCTTTGCCATGTGGCAAGATGACGGTGTATCGGTTAAAGAAAATGTAGTTATTTTTTCGGAAAATGAAATGGTGTCGGTAAAAATCGAAGATGAGAAAATTACTATAGAAAAGGACAACGACATTAAAGAAGGAGAAGTTTTAGTTTTTCCAATTTCAGATGAAACACCTAATGGAGGATTATACAAAGCGAAAATAGTTGAAGAAAAAAATGGGAATACGGTTATAACAACAGAACCTGCAACACTAGGAGATGTTTTTAATGAAGCTACATTTTCCGAGAAGTTTGTTTTAACTGAATCTGGAGAACTAGTTGTAGATGAAAATGATAGAGATGATAGTAATAGCTTTAGCATGGACAAGATAATACCAACAGTCTATGGAAATGATAATATTCCAAACGATTTAAATGATTTTCGATATACTTTTGATCTTGGGGAAAAAATCAATGTGCCTAAAGAAGTAGCCACTATACAAGCAGGGATTGATGTTAGGGTTGAAGTTGATTTCGAAGTACGAAATTGGGGCAAAGAGGTAGAAAGTTCAGTAAAAGTAATTGTTGAAGCAGGTGCCTTATCAAGACTTGAAGATAGACTTAAATTAGAAAAAGAAATAAATTTATTGAAACAAAAATTAAATCCAAAACAGTTTTTGGTAGGCCCAGTACCGGTGGTAATAACAAACGAAATAAGCCTTGATGCTACTGTTGATGCAAGTGTTGAGGACTTACCTTATGCAGAATTATATTTTGGCTTAAAAAAAGAAATGGGATATGACTACAATAATACAACTGCACCTAGTATTAAAACAATCAACGAAGATAGTGTGATTTTTGAAGAAAACTTTGAAGCAAATGAGTTTAAAACAAATGCGAACCTTCAAGTAAAAATAGAAGCAAATGTAGAGAGTCTTTTGTACGGGTCAACTGGATTTAGAGGAAGTGCAGATATGACAGGTTATTTGGAGGGCGGTTTTGAAAATGATGAACTGTTTGCCAGAGCAAAAATCAACAGCGGACTAGCTGCAACTCTTGTTGTTCATGTGCCTGTAATAGATATTACATTACTAGAAAAAACACTTTGGGAAAGCGAAAGATTTCATTTGTTCCCAGAAGACGGTGAGTGGTATTACTTAATTGAACCAGGCGAAGTGGAAGTAGAAAGTCCCAAGCCTCTTGGCAATCCCGCAAATTATTTTGGCATGACTGCTAGAGAAATAAAAGATGAGTTTGGGGAACTTGAATATACAGGCTACAATGCAGGGGGAGATTACTACAGCGCTGAAAATACTGAGATGGTGTTCATCTTTCAATCAGGAGATAATAGAGAAGGTCTAGTTGAAGGAGAAATTTATAATGGTAATATATTTCTTGCGGATGATTCGGAATGTTTAGGATTGGGTGCAACGGTCGATAAATTTTTTGATATAGACCAAAGCGGTGTTTCTGTTGATGAATTAGCAAGACTGATGGATGCCGATGTTAGCGGACCATTTGATGGGGAATGGGGATCGTCATATACATTAATGACTGAAGAATATAGAGTGCTTCTACTTGAAATGTCGTTAAATGATGAAGGCTTAATATTACCAGACACAATGCTTGAATTTATTCGCTTAGCCGAATGATGTAGGCAACTTATATAACCTATTAAGGAGGAAACAAAATGGATAAAACGAACGAGAACAAAATAATTGATGTGCTTAGAGAACATATTGAACATAGGGGCATTGAAATTCTAAAGAATAGTAAAGTGATAAATGGTATCTTGGCAGACTATTTTCCAGAAAATGAAAAAGAAAGAAATGCTATAAAAATGGCACTAAATTATGGCATAGGAAAAGATTTTGTAGACATGTACACCATAGAAGACAAATCAAAAATATCAATCAGAATTAATCAATTAAAAAATGGCTTAATGAACAATGCATGGATGGCAGAAGATGCGGCAGAGTATGTGACAGATATTTTCGTAAACGCCACGGGATTGGTTTGTAGGGGCAGTGGTAATGACGAGAACGAAGAGAGAAATCTCGCAAAGGAAAAATCAACACCACAAAAGGAAAACAACACAAGTAATAATATGAAAAACAGCATAGATAGCAATGTAGAACCAGCTTATAAACCACAGCTAAATCACATGGGTACGGGCACTGAGTGGGACATTGCAGATATTGAAAACAGTAACACTACGACACAGATAGAGAATTATAATAATCGTAATGATAGCACTATGAATGATGACAGGTCTAATGCAAATAATACTACCGATAATAGTGATGATAAAAACACAAACGGTAAAGTGAAAAACTATAAAGAGTACATAATACCAATAACCGCAATATTTTTTATCATTATATTTTTTATCATTATACTTTTTAATTACGCATTTGACAGAGTTATAGTAACATCAGATTCAATAGAAACAGAAGACTACCTGATTGAATATAGTTGGTCAGAAATCATAGAGGTGGTTGGAGTAGATGGCATAGAGATTGGTGGCGTAGATGTCATAAAAGTGTATTTTGACTTTACGAATAAAGGGGAAGAACCTATAGCATTTTCGCAGAGTGTATGGGTAGATGCGTATCAATATGGACATATAATTTATAGTGGTTACGGTTATTGGGATGAGCACTATGAATACGAAGACTACAGCGACAGAGACTTGAAATATGAAACAGTTCGTCAGGGAGAAATGCTCCAAGATATTCCCCACTTTTTTGAACTTGTAGATAAAGAAGATACTGTGACAATAGATGTACAGGGTTTCGCGAACGAAAAGTTAACAATTGAGATTCCTTTATAATCACGCCAAAATTACTTCATTTTTGTTCAGGAAAGAATAAAACACAAATAAAAGAAAGCTAAAAAAGAAAGAACACAGAAAAACAATGAAAATAAAATTTGATGATAGAGGGAACTGTTGCTGAGTTTATAAATTTATTGATAATGTAGCGGTTCCATGCTTTAAAGAAAATGTAAAAAATAAGATATTCTTTTGCGGAAGTATATGTTGCAAAGACGGTAAGTAGGATAAATAGACATAGAACGAAGATATTGAGGTAAAGAACAAAGTTGATTCTGAATTTACAGAAGTGCCATTTTTATATTATGAAATCAAAGAGGAATTCAAAAATTCTGGAATGGATTTAGAAAAAGAAATAGTTGATTATGCAAAAGTGCATATAAAAAAGGAATTTTATGTTCCGAGTTATTTTTCTGAAATCGAAAATATTCCTTACACTGAGGGAGAAAAAAAAGATAGAAAATTATTACAACAACAAGCAGAAGATTTTGTTAACAATAATATTTCGGTTAAAAAAAGAAGAAAATAAATCGCTGAAATGGTAATTTTTCAATATATGTATACTCATTTGGCAAAAAAAGGGGAGCGATAATGAAATCAAAAGATTTAGTAAAAATACCTAATTTGTTTTTAAAATTAGTAAAGGGGAAGGTAATACTTCCAGAACCGATGGTTGCTAATGCATATGGTAAACCTATAATTTTAAAGGAAGTAGAGCCTTTAAATTGGTTATTATATAAGAAGTATATAAAAATGATAAATGGGAAATATCCGAGTAAATTTGAATTTAAAATAAAAGGAGTTGCTACAAAAGTTCTTAAACCTTCATTTAAGAAATCTTTAGATTTCCAACCAGTTAGTTTGGATTCTAAGGAAGAAAAAAAATTAGATGATATGGAAAATAAGAATGAAACATTTTTTTATGTTGCATTACATATGCATACAAACGATGTTGCTGTTGCAATGTGTGAAATACCGAAAACTTCATTTTTATTGTCAGGTTCTCTTGGGCAATTGTTAACTAATCCAGATATGGTATTATCAGATTTTGTTGGATTAGTAAATGTTGATAGAGCTGATGACGAGAGCAGAAAATTTTCTGTTAATTTTACTGAATATTTGTTGAATAATGATATTAGTACTCTCACATTTGTTGAAGGAAATTATAACGATTCGCCTAATATTCCTGTAACAGAATTATTTAATTCTGCTTATATAGCTGGTAAGAGAACTGGGAAAAGAATAAAATTAGAAATTAGTTATTGGGATCCGGATAATAATAAAATCGAGACTAAAAGAGGTAAAATATTATCTGTTGATTGTAAAAGTTCAAAAGAATTTGCAGCAGAATTGAGGGATGAAATTGTTTCTTTGCATTCGGAAATTATAGAAATGACCAATAAAAAAATATGTCGTAAAGATTTTTTTAAGCCAATAGCAAGTAATGTTGAACAATCAGAATTAGTATATGAAGACACAAGTAAAGATTATTATTTAGAAGTTAGAACTCGTGAAGAGGCTAGACAACATGGAGTAAGAATTTTGCCAGACTATTACGATGATTATATTTTAAAAAAATATCCTGATCAAATAACAGGGATAGATGTTTTAAAAGATATGAGTAAAGTTCCAGTTAAGTATGAGACTTTATTCTTACAAAGAGCAATGTTAAATGAGAAAAAAAGAATAGAAGAATATAATAAGTATAATGTATCAGCTGCTATGTTTGAAAAATTATTCAATAAGAGGGTTGATGCATACGAATATAATAAATTTGCACATCAATACAAACAAAATTCCAAAAGAATTATGAATATAATTCTAGATTATTATGAAAACAACCAAGAGTTATTAGATGTTATATTTTATTTACAGTCTATATATGGAATTCATGCGGCTAAAAAAATTAAAGAGTTAAATTTTATTGATAACGAATTAGATGATTTTTATGACAAGTTTTCTATAGATGTACCTGATTGGGTTATAAGTGAATTGGACTACTCAATTCGTATAAAAGAAGGCTTAAAAGATAAAGCTTGTGAGGAATTAAAAATAGTACAAGTTGACAAAAATTCTTTTGATTATATCAAATTAGAATATCAATATAGGCAAAACTTAAAGTTGTTAAAAAACAAGTTGATAAATCATTTTAAATCTGAATCAGATAAAGAACATGTTGCTTATTTAGATGATATGATTGGTATTTATGGTGAAGAATTCGTATTTGTCTTTGCAAAGAAAATATTACCTGAAGATTATAATGATTTACATATTGAATTACCTGAGAATATAACACCTTGGAAAAAAGTACGAAAACTGGGGTAGTATTTAATGTGGCGTCGTTTTCTTCGTAAATAGCAAAATAGTAAAAAAAATAAGGTGGATAAAATGAAAAAAAAGAACATTGGATTACAAAGATTCTTAATTGCAGATGAAACAAATTTCACTAGTGATATTGGTATGAAAGTAAGAAAAATTTTAAATCCATTAATTAGAAGACTATTACCACTAGGAATGAAAAGAAAAATAAACAAGCAAGAATTGGCAAAGAAGTATCCAAAATTAAACAAAAAAGAAGCATATATATTTGCTTCATCCCATTCTTTTACAGAAGACATTATTGCTGGAATCGTTGCAATTGATAGGCCGTGCTATGTTTTGCTAGGAACGACAGATCAGCTAATGTATAATCGCTTAATATATGCAGCATGGGCAATCGGTTTCATTTATGTGGACAAAAGTAGTGAAGCAAGTAAAAAGAATAGCATTTTAAAAATGGAAAGAGTTATTAAAAATGGAATAAGTGTTTTAATCTTTCCAGAAGGTGCTCTAAATAACACGGAAGAATTGCCAATTGGGGAAATACGAGGAGGGGTATATTCAGTAGCAGAAAAAACTGGAGCAAAAGTAGTTCCGCTATCATCTTTTAATGAAATGGGCAAAAAGAATATCACTTTTGAATTTGGAAATCCTAGAGATATCACGAAACTACCCAAAAAAGAAAGTTTAGAATTATTGCGTTCGGAAATGGGTTTATTAAATTATTATAACATCAAAAAAAGCGCATCTAAATTTATTAGAGAAGACATAGATGCAAAATTTCAAGAAGAAAATAAAGAATGTAAAATTCCCAAATATGTTAAGCCAACAGATGAAAAATTAAAATTCATGGAACAAAGGAGAGACGAATATCACACAACTAAATGGACTAAAAATGTTGGTTCAGAAGAGCTTCCAACTAGAAAAGACCCTAATAAAGTTCATTTTCACGAAGTATACGAAAATATCGATAAAATTAAAATAACTAGGGACAATGCCAGAATCCTAGCCCCCATATTAGCTCGAATGCGTGAATACGAAAAAGAACAAAAGTATTACAATTTTCAAAAGTATATGGATGACAAATGGGTAACAAAATAGCTACAAGATACGTCTAAGATTTTTTAGATGTCACACCGAGCGTGTGAAAAAAAGTCTGTAAATAAAGAATTCCTTCTATGGTAAAATAATAAA
>CAYJEX010000034.1:0-12536 GCA_964369465.1 uncultured Oscillospiraceae bacterium | reverse complement strand
ATGACTTTAAGTAAACTTAAAGTTTCACGTTTAGAATAAAAGAGAAGAAACGTGGAAGGGAGATGCAAGGTAAAATGAAAACAAATTTTAAAAGATATGAATTAAAATACATGCTGACAAAAAATCAATATGAGTTGCTTTTGGCAGCAATGCCTGAGGATATGCAGAGGGATGAGTATGGTAGGCATAAAATTTCCAACATATATTTTGACACAGAAGATTATAGAATAATTCGAAATTCTATAGAAAAGCCAAGGTATAAGGAAAAACTTAGAGTTAGATGTTACGGACAACCAAGTGATGATAGTACTGCGTTTGTAGAATTAAAAAAGAAATTCAATGGCGTAGTATATAAAAGAAGAATTTACGATAATCAGAAGAAAGTTTTATCATATTTTTGTAACAACGCAGGCTTAGTAGAGAAGTCTCAAATACTAAATGAAATAGAGTACTTTAAAAATTCTTATGATGGAATAAAACCTAAAGTCTATTTGTCATATGATAGAGAAGCGTTTTTTTCTACCCAGGACAAAAACTTTAGGCTTACATTTGATTTTGAAATAAAGACTCGTAATACTAATATTTCACTATACTCTAGCCCTGAAGACAAAGAAATTATTGGAAAAGAATATGTAGTACTTGAAGTGAAAACGGCATTAGGTTTGCCTCTTTGGTTTTTGAAATTCTTAGAAACAAATGGAATTTACAAAATATCTTTTTCGAAATATGGGACAGCGTATAAGAGATACTTTTTAGAGGATTTTAAAAATAATATAGGGGGATTAGTGAATGCTTAATGATATATTTAAAGGGATATTTGACTCGACTACAGGAACGGATATAAGTATAGGAGAATTTTTTATTTGTATTGTATCATCAATTGTTTTGGGTATAATAATGGCAAAGTTTTATTCATTCAAAGAAAAAAGCTCGAAAGGTTTTGTGATAACAATAGCAGTATTGCCGATAGCGGTTACTATGGTAATTCTTATGGTAAATGGAAATTTGGGAGCAGGGATTGCTGTTGCAGGCGCCTTTAGCCTCGTTCGCTTCCGTTCAGTACCTGGAACAGCAAAGGAAATAGTTGCGATTTTTACCTCAATGTGTACAGGGCTTACTATAGGGATGGGCTATATTGGATATGCAGTGATTTTCTCAATCACTGCTTGCATATTTGCTTTAGTTTTGAGTAGTATAAAATTTGGAGAGAAGAAAGAAAACGGAAATCGTACACTACATATCTCTATTCCAGAAAGTCTTAATTACACAAATGTGTTTGACGATATCTTTGAAAAATTTGCAAAGAGTGCAAGCTTGGTTTCGGCAAAGACTAGCAATATGGGAAGTGTATTTAAGCTAAGTTATGAGATTGAACTTAAAGATACAAAAACAGAAAAAAACTTTGTTGATGAACTTAGAACAAGAAATGGAAACCTAGAGATTGTCATCGGCAAACAAGAAATATTATTTAAAGGACTATAGAAAGGAGAGCTACTATGAATAAAAAAATCATTTTGATAATAGGGGTGGTTGTTCTCGTTGTAGTAGGTGTGATTTCTATGCTAGTTATAAATAGGCTTTCAAATGGAGATACTAACAACATAGGCGAAGAGGCGACTATAAGTTCCCTAGAATACCCGACTAAAGACTATTTAAGCGAAATGGCAGAAAGTGTAACATTTAGTGATGGTGAAGAAATCTTGATTACTAAAAGTGGAACGTACGAATTTTCAGGAGATTATACAACTAGCACGATAACAGTAAACGTTGATAAAAATTCAGATGAAGGCATAGTGTACCTTGTTTTAAACGAAGCGAATATTAATAGTCAAGACTCTACGCCTATTAATATTATAGAAGCAAAAGACGTGGTGATAGTTTTAGAAGGGCATAACACAGTTACACAAGGTTCAATTTCAACAACTGATGAAGAGTTTCCTTCGGCTGCTATTTACTCTAAAGCAGATACAGTAATAATTGGAGATGGCAGTTTGGATGTAACCACATTATACAATGATGGAATTAATAGTCGAGACGACTTGATAATAGAGGGGGCTACAATTGCTGTAGAGGCAGTAGAAGATGGTATTGTTGGAAAAGATTTCCTTGCAATAAAGGAAGCAGATATAGAAATTACAGCTGGAAAGGACGGGCTTAAAGCATCAAATGCAGATGAAGCAGACAAAGGAAACGTGCTTATTGTAAGTGGTGACTTTGATATACTTGCACAAAATGATGGAATAAGCTCGGAGCAAATACTTCAAATTGATGACGGGTCATATAATATTAAATCGGGCGGTGGTTTTGTAGAAGTATTAAATGATATAACTCCTGGGGAAGGATCTGGCAATACAATTCAACCAAGTTCACAATTAGAATATAGTATGAAAGGTTTGAAAGGTTTAAACATAATATTGAATGGAGGGGATTATATTATTTCCTCGTATGAAGATGCAGTTCACGCAGATGAGAATTTAACTGTAAATGGTGGTGCGTATAACATAATCACAGGAGATGATGCGCTTCACGCAGAAATAGATTTAAAGATAAATGATATTGACTTAATTGTAGAAGATGGATATGAAGGAATAGAAGGTTCAACAATAACAATAAATGGAGGGGATATTTCTATAAATGTTTTGGATGACGCAATGAATGCGAGCAGTGATAGTGGCTATATATTAATAACAGATGGGAATATCTATTTAGCTTGTCAAGGTGATGGAATTGACTCGAATGGAGATTTATATATTGAAGGTGGCGAAATCGTTATTAATGTTAATTCTATCTATTCAGGAGGCGATAGTGAATTGGATGTATCAGGAGAATACTCTATTACAGGAGGTTCAGTAACTGATGCTATGGGAAACGATGTAGATGTAAATCAAATGGGTGGAATGGGAGGTGGCCCTAATACAAAACCAGGATTCAGATAAAAGAAAACTCAACTTGTTGTACTAGTTGAGTTGGGAATCTTTTAGATAAAATAACTAAGATATTTGATGTTCGGTATTAGGGAATGCTGTCCTTATTAAAAAAAGCAAATTCGCACTTATATAGTGCGAATTTGCTTTTGGGGTTAAGATATTATGTTGATTTATCATATCTTCGTGTATGGCAATTGTAATTTTAATTCGAATGATTCGAATTATTCGGTTTGTATTTTGGTCACTTTATTTTTCTCTTGTCGTTATTGACATTTTTCTAAACATAAACATAGTTCCCATTCCCAAAATTGAAGCAAGCAGTAAAGCAACAAAAATCGGTAAGGCAGTATTGTCACCTGTTTGAGGAATGTCTTCATCTGTATGTGATGAGGTATCCGAATCATCTGGATCTGGTGTAGGTGTTGGAGTGGTCTGTGCAGTTATAGTAAACTGCGCCGTAGCTACACCTGTACTACTTATTATCTCAATTGTATGTTCCCCTAGAGAGAGAGTTTCTGTATAACTGCCATGTAATGTGATTATGGTACTACCTTCACTATCTGTGTAGTGTGTGCCTCTAGTTAATTCATTCCCATCTACCTCAACACCTTGGAAGTTAGCATATTCTCCGTCAGAAGTAAAGGATAAACTTTGTCCTTGCTTTGCACTTTGATTTGCCCCAGATATCATGTTATGGGTAGCTGGTGGGAGTACTTTTTCTTTAAATGTCACCGTTACTGTTACATCTTTGTCTGGCATAGAGAAAGTGCGTATGCTGCCTGCTCCATTTACTGAAATATTTATTCCATCTGAATCCATAACTGTCACCGTATCTATTTCATAGCCACCAGCTGGAGCTGCTGTAATTGCTACATTTGATCCTACTGTTGCTACTGATTCAGGGTTTGTGCTTACGCTACCATTTGTAGTTGCTGTTATAGTAATATTTCTTGGTAAACCTGGATTTGTATTTGTTTCAACTTCACTTTCCCTTACAAAAGCGCTAGAAATATTCGGTGCTTCTGTGCCACTTTCATTTTCGTTGATAAATTGCAATCTTACACTACTTTGCTTTGCAATTTCATCAGGTAGTGTGAATATATTGTTTGTGCTATTTGTACTACCTCCGGATAAATCCAGTATTTTACCGTAGTATAGTATGTTTTTTCCACTGTCATCAAGAATAAGTACTGAAACATATTCGTCTGTACCTGTTTTTGCATTAGCGTAATCATAGGTAACCTTATTGCCTTTTACAACTACATTAGACACACTGAAGTTTCTGCCGCTGTCTTGAATCCGTAATTTCCATTCTGAAGTAGAAGAAGTACCGCCTTTTTTCTCTGTGGTTTTGTAAAATGAACCTAGAGCTGTTCCGGCACCTTCTACAGTGCTTCCGTCTGTCTGGGTGTAGAAAAGTATAGCGTTACGGCTTAAGGCCAATGTAGGACGTGTTGTTGCGCCTGTATGCAAATCATCTCTTGAAGAACTTCCCACAAGGCTTGTAACTTGTTCGTTTGATAAGTTTGAAAAAGTCCCACTTACTGCTATTTTTTCTTCAGCAGTTAAGTTGTCATAGGTAATGGCTGAAACGCTTCGGCTTAACATAAGGCCAGCTTCATTTAATTTTATCCATCCCACAGGGTTGACATGGGTGCCCAGGTATATCAAATCTCCTTGAATTCCATAATCATCGCCTTGTACGGAACGATATTGCAAATGGGAAAAATCCATAAGCATGGTTCTTGTGGTGCTGACTTCACTGCTCACTTCAACCTTACGCACACTTCCAAGATTGCCTATTCCGCTCTCTGGGGAACTTATAACACTGCCATTAACTTTTACAGTTGCACCTGCAGGGAAAAGAGGGGCTTTGTTTCCGAAAGTTTTTGGGGTGTTTACGGTACTTCCAAGGCCAATACGGATATCTCCTGCTACATCTAGGCTCATTGCTGCACTAGTGTTTGTGTTAGCAGTCAAAATGCTATTTTCTATGCTTAAATCGCCTGTGTCTGCCTTGATGGCAGGCTCATCTGTTCCTAGCCCAGTTGTAGCAGTTACAGTGCTGTTAGTTATATAAATATGTGTGCCCCATATGCCACTTCCTGCAGAGGCGGTATCAGAAGAGTTCCCTCCAACCGCTTCTACATTACTTTTATCAATAATAATTTGGTTTGCCGATATACCGTTTGCTTCTCCCGAAATAGTAGTTTCTTCTGTAGTTGCCTTGATAGTGCAATTTGTTATACTCAAAATCCCATCAATATTTATTGCCGAATTTCTAGATGAAAGCATTTCTAAACTTCCTGTTGATACATTGTCGGCCTTGATTGTAAGATTGTTTTTGTCGGATGTAATTGCAGATAAAAATGTATCAATCTTATTTGTTCCAATGAGTTGTATGGTCAATGTATTTTCAAACTCTACAGCATGGTTATTATATTTCATCACCGCACTATTCATTGTTAAGGTGGACCCATCGGCAGATAGATGCAGATGATAATTAGTAGCATTTGCACCTAGGGTTTTTAGAGTGCTGTTACCCTCTGCAGGGGTTTCAATTAAATAGTATGTGTCTTTTAACAGGTTTGTTCCTAAAACCGTAACAGGGCTAGTAGTGTTTTTAAAGTCGATTTTTACATATTTATTTTGGTGGTAAGGACTTGTTAAATCAGCTATAAGTGAAGCAGTTCCTTGTGTGTCTCCCCCATTTACTGTTACAAGATTTGAATGAATAACTGGTTTTTGAGAAAAGGCATTTGTCGCTCCGCTTGCTGTGGCAGAACCTTCACCATATAAATGGACTGCTCCATCTATACCATAATCAGTTAAACTGCTCCCGCTTATAGTTGCATTATTTACCGTTATATTTGTGGAATTAAGAGTACCTAAAGAACTAAGGGTTGCATTGTTTTGAACCAAAACACTACTTGCTGTAATTCCATTTGCCGCATCTCCTGTGCTTGTGACAGAGGTGTTGGCGTTTGTAACTGTAACAGCACCTGTAGCATTTATTCCCACGCCATCATTACCTTGGATAATTAGAGAACCTCCACCTGTAAAGGTAATGTTGTTCTCCGCCGTAATTGCGGTGGAACCAATTCTTGTGTTGTTAATACTATTTGTACCAGATAAATGTACCGTTATATCTCCTGTAGTTTTCAACGCTTCGCTAGCAAAGTCAGATGAAATAGAAAGCTCATTGAAATATAGATTATTAATTCCATTTTGAGATACAAGGCGGACGTTGTAGTCGCTGGATGTGCCCACAAAGTGAGTTCCATTTGCGGCAAATTTATGATAGCCCTCGGTGAGTGGAGTTCCTGCTAGAGTTATTTGCCCAGATTTTATAATATTTATGTTTACATATTTATCTGTATAGCCATAGCTTGAACTTGTAACATCTTTAAGCTCGCCTGGGGCAGATGCACCTGCCATTACAATGGCTTGGTTTTCACCTTTCGGAGTTACTGTGGGCTTTGTTTCAAAGGCGCTTGTCCCGCCTGTTATGATTACATTACCACCTGTTATTGTGGTATCTTGACCTACGCCTCCGTCAGCTATGCCATATTCTGAGGCATTAACCGCCAAAGTGCCGCCTGAAACAGTGGCATAATAGCCAATACCATTACCATTTCGTGAGTCTATAGTAACAGCACCATTATTTACGGTTAAATCTCTAGCTATACCGTCCCCATTGCCTTGAGTAGTGGCTATAACACTACCACCATTAACTTCTGCACGAAGAATGGCGTCGCCACCAGCTGTTCCTGAACCACCAAAGGCTAAAACTTCACCTCCATCATTTACAACAAGGATTGCATCAATGGCGATGCTTTCAGATACAGCATTGTTTAGTGAAGCTACTGCATTCAAACATGCATTGTTATTTACGATAACTTCCATAGCACTTATAGCATATGGATCTTCTCCTGCTGCCCTAATGTCAACCTCACTCTCAGAACTGATTGTGATTTTACCAGTTGCATGAATAGAAGGGGAATCAATATTTCCGACAATATTTATATCACCTGTAGAAAGTATTCCGTTATTGCCTGTACCATCAACAGCTAGGTTCAAATTACCGGTAAATGTCAAATTGTTTCCAGAAATTGCAGTGCTACTTTTACTTGTAAGACTACTATTATTACTGTGTATAGTAAGATCATCCAAACCACTGTTTATTATAGGGTGTTGGAATGTGACTGTATGATTCATATTATTCAAAGTCAATGTTGAACTATCAGCCGATAGGTGGATGTTATAATCGGCTACCGTAGATATTTGCAGAGCAGAATCATCTCCGACTTTGTAATAGGTGTCAGGTACGAGTGTGTTGCCAAAGTAAGTAACACTGCCTGCAGATGCATTTGATGGGGCAGATGTTGCACCCTCTGCAAAAGCGTTAAATGGCAGTATGCTAAGTATCATAGCAAAAGTTAGCAATAGTGCCAAGAGTTTTTTTGACTTGATTTTCATGAAATGCCTCCTTATTTTATCGTAAAATCATATATACATTTTTTTAAAATATATACAGTAATTATACTATGTTATAAAATAAAAAAACCAAATGTAACAGAATTGTTACATTTGGTTTTTGTTAATATGCTTTCGGTATTCGATATAATGAAGGGATGAGAAAATAAAATCTTTAGGGGCTAATTCAAGTTCGATTTTTGATTTGTGTTTTTATTCTCTTTCAAATACATAACCTTTGTTTCGGTTTGAATTTATGGTATATTCGCTACCTATGAGTTTTTTTCTAAGTCGAGCTATACTCATTCGTAGTGCAGATGTGTCACTGCCAAGGGTTTGTCCCCATACTTCTTTGAAGAGGATTTCCATGGATACTAATTCGTTTTCTCGCATGACCAAACATAGTAACAAGGAAAACTCTTTTGGTGTCAAGGTCAAGTCGTTACCATTTATAATAGCTTGCCTTGAGTTGACATCAAGCTTTAAGCTTCCTTTTATTATAGGCGGCACATTGTAATTTTGTTGTTTTTTGATAAGGCCCTCTATGCGTGCCATAAGGTCGGTAATAACAAAAGGCTTTGTAATATACATATCAGCATCGGAGATCATGCCTTCCACAATATCTTCGTGTGAATTTTTGCTTGTCAACATTAAAATGGGGCAAGAAATTCTATTTTTCACTGTAGTAGCAAGGTCAAATCCGTTTCCATCTGGCAATACAACATCTAAAATTGCAATGTCTATTCTGTCCAAGTCATTAATAAACATTTTTGCTTGTTTTACATTTTTTGCACTGTGAACTGTATAGCCATGTCGCTTCAGTAGCTCAGTATTCATTTTCAATAAATTTATGTCATCTTCTACCATTAAAACAATTTTATTCATATTTTTCCTTCCAAATAGGAACGGTAAATGTGATAGTCGTTCCCTCATTTATTTTGCTATTGGCCCAAATTTCACCACCTTGAGCTTCTATCGTTTGTGCTACGATAGAAAGCCCCAGCCCATTTCCTTTGTTTTCGCGATGCTCTGGATATCTGTCAAATAAATTTTCAAGTAATTCAGGAGAAATTCCTGCTCCTGTGTCAGAGATTGCAATTTGAATAAACCCATTTTCATTTTTGACATCAATGGAAAGACCTCCGGTTTCTGTATTTTTTATAGAATTGGATAAAATGTTAAGTATGCATCCACGAAGTCTATTTTCATCAGCATAAGCCATAGGCAATTTGAGCGGACAAGTAATTTGTAAACTTAAACTACCATCGCTCATTGTAGGAAAGTGTTGGGTATTAATTTTTGACAAAAGATTATTTATATCAACTTTTTCTAAATGTAACTTAAAAGTTCCGTTTTCCATTGCGGAAGCATCTAAAAGCTGTACAACTTGGCGAGAGAGTTTTCTTGCTTCGTCATCAATCACCCTCATTTTATCTAGCATTGAAGCTTTGTCAATCTTTTCATCTTCGACAAGGATTTGACTTGTGAGCTGTGCATACCCAGACATTATAGTCAGCGGTATTTGCATTTCGTGAGAAAGTGTTCTGAGAAAATTCTCGTGCATTACTTTAGCCTTGCGAAGTGAAGAAGTTTCAATCCGACTTTCTTGTTCTGCTCGATAAGCAAGTATCATTTTTTGTGCAGTATCATAATATATTACTGCTGTTTGAGTAAATATAATGATCATTAATGCTAGGTCTATTAAGAGGGCATCTATACCAAAGAGAAGTATTCTGTTGTAGTAAAAGGCATCATGGATAACAAAAATTACAAATGGAATTATACCAACTAAAAAAAGAAAATGGGTTAACCCTAGTTCTTTTGTTTTTGCCATACAGAATGCTTTATAGGAAATGAAGAAGAAAAGTAGAATGCTACCTAAAATAAATGCAACTTGTAGCCATAACATGCTATGGGAAAGTGGCACTGTAGGCATAAAAACGCAAAATGCAGAATAAAGCAAAAAACCACCCACATAAAGATTTAAATATAGTTTTGGCAAAGCATTTGGAAAGATTTCTTTTGCAACTAGAAGCAGCATTGCCGATGTAATTGGTACAGTCATATATTCAATGCGGAACATAAACTCCCATGAAAAAAATGTGAACCACTCTCCAAACACCTTTATACCTGTCACTCCAAGCCGCAAACCCCAAGTCAGTGAGAGTATTGCAAAATAAAGGTGTGCCTTATGCTTCTGAAAAAGAAAAAAAAGAAAAATGTGTGAAATCGCTATCGTGATAAATAAACCAATCATAACACCTGTGATACCATACTCTACAGCGTGCAAGCGGTTCATTGTTTCTGGCGTACCTATCAAAATATGAGAAGCGACACCATTATCACGGTGAACGAAATTATTGCTTTGCCTCACAATTTCAATTTTTCCATTTTGAGGAGTTACAGCAATGTTCAAATAAGAATGATCGGGGCTGGAAGTATCGGCAGATAAACCGACAGTACCTATCTCTTTTACAAGTTCGCCATTTATGTAAATGCGTTCGGCAAAATCAAAACTGTTGCCCATTATGGTGTATGTGTTGTCGTTAGGCATATAAATAGTAATGCGTGAAGTGTTGACAGGTGAAGAAGTCGAACCCACCTTTATTTCTTCCGTATCGAATTCTTGTGGTGATACAAGTTTACCCTCTATATATTCTTCACTACCGCTTGTAATAGCAAATCCTTTTGAAAAATCATACTCGCTCAAATCCCATACGCCCGTTTGAGAATTAATAGTCATGTTTTCGTTGGAATAAATACGATGTTCTACGCGTAAATACCAAAGGGAAAAGCAGAGCATAATTACAAATATAATTGTTGCAAACAAAAAAATATTAACTTTTGGTTTTTCGAATTGAGTCCTCATGTTTTAAATTTCTCCTTAATAATATAGCAGACTATTTGTTGCAATAACCTAGTATATAACTAGCTCTTTATCATTCGTCTTTATGTACTTTGAGAAATTCTACATATTCTTCGAAAGGAAGTGGTTTTGAGAACACAAACCCTTGAATAAACTCGCAACCACAATCAATGAAATATTTTGCTGCTTCATGTGTTTCGACACCTTCAACAACAATAGTTCGATTTGTGGTTTTGATACCTTGCGCAAAGCGTTCAAAAAATGCCATGTTTTCACTGTTAGAAAGTATAGCGCTGACTAGGCTTTTGTCAACTTTGATAATGCTAACTGGTAAATTTAATATAAGGCTCAAATTGGAATAATCAACACCAAAATCGTCCAATTCAAAAACATACCCTTTTTCCTGCATCTTTTCCATTGTTGCTCTGGTTATTGCGGTGTCGGACACAATAGTACGTTCTGTAATTTCGATTTTCATCTTATGTGTAGGAATATTGTATTGTTTTAATATATCAGATATTTTGCTTTCCATGTCTGGTTTTAAAAATTGTACGTACGGGAAGTTTACAGAGATTGCATCTAAATGTAGTGTATCTCCATATGTGTCATAAATTTCTCTCATGTTTTCGCACACTTTTTTAACCATAAAGTATGTTATATCAACAATTAATCCCTTTTGTTCCGCGATAGGGATAAATTCTTCTGGGAAAATAGGATCATTTTCATTATCTTTGATACGAATTAATGCTTCGGCCTCAGTAAAATCACCTGTTTTTGCTGAAAAAATCGGTTGATAGTATGCATCGAATCCGTCGTGATTCAATGCGTGCTTTACTCTCTCGGCAATTGTATTGTAACGCTTAGCGCTATTGTAAACAGAAGCATCATAATAAAAATTATTGCCATCAAAGCGTGTTTTGAGAATATTGATTGAGTAATCAACAGCCGAAATAAGTTCTCTTGTATTGGAACCAAACTCTGGAAAATCCACTCTTGTATATACAAGTCCAACCATACATTCTTGTTCTTCGATAGAGAATGAAGAGTTGAAACGGTCGGTTGCTTTTAATAGCTTTTGCTCTGTTGAAATGATGCTATTCTCGTTTGAATCGAAAGAAATCATTGCAAATTCATCTCCGCTGTAACGGTACAAATTTTTTGATGGAAAGTAACAGAGGAAATGCGATCTAATTTTTTGTAAAAGTAAATCTCCGTATGCAAGCCCATGTCGCTCGTTTATTGTTTTGAAATTACGAATGCTGAAAACATATAACGAAAATGGTTGATTCGCTTCTGTAAGGCGAGTCATCCGATATACCAGTGTCTTGCGGCTATTTAATCCTGTCAATTCATCTTTGGAACTACTCTCGTTTTGAATGTATAGATGAATGAATAACATGGAAACAGCGCTTCCGAAACCAGACATTACAACTTCTGGCATAACAATTTGCACTGCAACAAGTCCAACTGAAAATAATAAACTAAAGCATAGTATTGTTGTAATACCTCGATATATTGTGTTTCGATGTTTGATAGCAGATAGGATAATAAATATAACATAGATGAAGACGATAATATATGGAAGTTGATATAAATCTCCTCGTAAATAACCGTCTTCGGCAGTCACTGTATATACAGAAGGAGATATAATGTTTATCAAAATAATCAATACATATATTACATATGGTATGAATAAAATAAATAAACGTAAAAACGTTAATTTACGAACTGTCAGTATGATTACATAGAAAAAGTAAATGGCAGATGGAGATGGTAATAGGATGAAATATAACATGTTAGTAATATAAACTAGCCAGAGAGGACAAGACATATAGAAATCCGATACTACCATTGCAGTTAGAGTTACAATGATGTTGATGAAAGTAATAATACACATCCAGCGAAAAACTTTGTAACGTGTGGAATGGAGCTCTTTGTCTAGAATGAAATTGACTAGTAGAACTATCATAATAAATAACGCTGCAAGTTCGAATGATAAGTTGTAAGAAAGCATTCTTTTCTCCTTTGATGAGATAAGTTTTCGACTATAAAATATGTATCCGCATAATTGCCTGAATTCACAATTTAATTACTTTGTTTGTTATCTTGAACCATAGTTACTGTAAACTGAATTAACATTCATTTCGTTTTTGTAGCTGAATATATCTAGATGATGTAGATGAATTGATTAAATCAAAGAATCTACAACTAATTATACACAAAATCAAGACAAATAACAAGGAAAAGAAAATGCGAAAGAAAGTATA
>CAYJEX010000033.1:0-13400 GCA_964369465.1 uncultured Oscillospiraceae bacterium | reverse complement strand
AAAAAAAAAAAAAAAAAAAAAAAAAAAAAAAAAAAAAAAAAAAATAAAAAAAAAAAAAAAAAAAAAAAAAAAAAAAAAAAAAAAAAAAAAAAAAAAAAAACACCACCCCCCCCCCCCCCCCCCCCCCCCCCCCCCCCGGGGGGGGGGCGCCCCCCCCCTATACTAGCATATATATAGAGTGTTGTAATGTAGAGTTGTGTATAGTATGTTAAATAGCTTTGTTTGGACTAGCAATCTACAAATGATAAAAAACAAGTAAATCGCTAGTGGAACTGAGCTAGAGGGAAGGAATAGATATATGATTAAAAAAATATGCGTTATTCTATTATGCGGATTTTTGCTAGGATTTGTCGCACAAGTAGATATTCTAGCCTCTAGTTTTGCGAAATTTACAATTGAAGAAAACGAAAAAAATGACATAAGTACGTATGCAATTGAGGTTTCGAATAATTCGAATATTGCAGCAATGACAGTAGTGTTTGAATATGATTCAAAGGCTTTAAAGTTAAAAACGGCCAGTGCAGGATCCTTGCTTAATGATGGAATTGTTAGTATCAATGATAGCGATACAGGAAAAATAATGATGGCATACGCTTCCTTAGAACCTCTTTCTGAATCAGGGCAAATTCTTCAAATGGAATTTGAGAAAAAATCTAATTTAGAAGTTTCTAAAATTTATACAAACTTGTCGATAGATGATGCAATTGATAAAGACGGAAGTAAAGTAAATGTGGAGATGAATCAAATTTATGTTGGAACGCAAACAAACAATACTGGACAAGAAGGTGATGAAGAAAATGCGGACACACCGAAAAATACATCAAATGGAAATCAAGAGACAGAAGATGATGAAAATACTGATGTAGATGGCAATAATACAGAACCAAATGCAGAAAATAGCACAACCTCTAACGAAGATACAAGTTATGGAATAATAATTATGCTTATTGGTGTAGGAGTATTGGCATTTCTTGCAGCTTGTTGGATAAAGAAGGAAAGAAATAAATTAATAAAAAAATAGATTAATAAAATGTTATAGCTGACTCTAAAAAGAGTGCTAAAAGAAAGGAATTGGAGAGATGAAAAGGGTTTTAAATGTTGCCATTGTTGCTGTTCTAATAGCTGCATTATTTGCGACAGTAGTTATGCCAAGTGCAACATCGGTTAGCGCAACCTCAGAACCTTCTGTAACGGAAACAGTAGATTTTAATGTTAGTTCGGCATTTAGTGCTACAGATGGAACGGCGAAAATTTTTGTGGATATTGCACCTGATTCTAGGATGTCATCAGGTGTTTTCAAATTAAGTTTTGATACAACTAAGCTAGAAGCAAAGAGTGTGGATGTTGGAAATGTATTGAAGGACGGATATGTCTCTAAAAATATTACGCAAGAAGGTTATGTCAAAGTTTCATATGCAAATTCTGTTCCATTAGGCAAAGAAGATGGTGGAAGACTTTTTGAAGTAGAATTTGATGTTGTGGGTGGACTTGCTGAAGGAGAAACAATTGATGAGATAGCCGTTCAGTTGGTAATTGAGGAATTGCAAGGGTATGATTATGTTAATATAGTTCCCTCAGTTAATAATGGATTTATAAATATTATTGATATTCCTTTTGGTGATGTTAACAATATGAATGGCGTAACACCAAGTGATGCACTTATGATATTAAACCATTCTGTTGGAAATATTACACTTGATGAAAATCAATTAGTACGAGCAGATGTAAATGGAGATGGAAGTGCAGATTCTTTTGATGCATTACAAATTTTACAATATACAGCGGGTCATATTTCAAATTATATGATCTTTGAAATAAAAGCACCTATTCAAACGGAATCAACAGCGACAGATGAAACTTCTGTGAGCTTGACATGGGATCCAGTAGAATTGGCAATAGGATATAACATATATATGGATGGGATAAAAATAAATGAGAATCTTATCACAGGAACAACTTACGAAGTGACGGGGCTTGAGCAAAATACAAAGTACGTTTTTTCGATTTCAGCAGTAAATACATTGAAGGAATCGCCTATTGGCACAGAATTTGAAGTAAGCACAAACAAAGCTGATCGTGAAGTCAGATTCTTAGATTACGATGGAACTACATTAAATAGACAAATAGTTCTGTCAAGCGAAAACGCAATAGCGCCAGCAAATCCTAACAGGAGTGGATATACTTTTGTGGGTTGGGATAAATCACTAGAGAATATTACTGAAAATACAGTCATAACTGCACTTTATGAAATTAACGACTATCAACTTAGTTTTGATTCTAAAGGAGGCAGTGACGTAACAAATCAAATACTAGAATACAATACAATTGCTGAAAAACCTACTAACCCAATTAGAGACGGATATACATTCATGGGATGGTATAAGGATTCGGCTTATACAGAAGAATGGGATTTTACTGTAGATAAAATTGAAAGAGACACTGTACTATATGCGAAATGGCAAACATGGAGTACTTGGCTAACAGAGCTACCAGCAGATGTTACTGAGGAAAATTATATTATAGAGTCTAGAGAAGAAAGTAGATCTCAAACTAAATCCACAACAACAAGTAATAGTAGCTCCCTTCAGGGGTGGACAAAATATGACACTACAAAAGTGTGGGGTAGCTGGTCGTCTTGGTCAAAAAATTATGTTTCAGAAACTTCAAATAGGGATGTAGAAGTTAAAACAGTAACAGATAAAGCTGCGTATACTCAGTATAGATATTGGAGATATAGATATGGCAACAATCTTCACTTTGGTATATGCACGCACTTAGTAGGTAGTAATGGTAGTAAATACTACAAGGAGTATACTAGTTGGAGTACAAGTCGTAAGAGCAGAGCTAGATATGGACAATCTTGTTCTGTGCATTATAAAACAGTTTATGTATATGGTGGAACAAGCAATACAACGTCAGGGACTTGGTTCTATGAAGAATCAAGAGTTATACCTGCAGTAACTCACAAAGAATATAGATATAGAAATGCAATATATACATATTACTACTATAAATGGTCAGATTGGAGTGACTGGTCAACAAACGAAAAGGTTGCCGACAGCACTACAAATGTTGAAACAAGAACTACATATAGATATATTCCAATTGAAAAATAGAAAGGAGAGGTACAATGAAAGAATTATTATTGAAAACGCATAAAAAAATTACAGCCATTCTTTTGGTAGTAACGATGACGATGACATTACTTTTGGGAATGGGAGTAAACGTTCATGCAGCTTCTCCAGACCCTGCAAAATTCACAGTAACAAGTGCAAAGGGTGTTTCTGAAAAAACAGTTGAAATTGAAGTTAGAGTATCAGACAATTCACAGATTACAGCAGGAGATTGGGAATTAAAGTTTGACAGCAGCAAACTATTATTTGACTCTTTTGAAGGTGGCGAAATCATGGAAGTAGGGATTTCATCGTATGGTGCAAATGTCTCTGATACATTGAAAGTCAGTTTTGCTTCAGTAGAACCTATCGATGAAGGGGGAGTATTGTTTAAGGCAACATTTTTGCTGACGAGTGAAGATTATAATGAAAAAATTGAAATAGGTTTGGATGTTCCAAAACTTCAAACTACAGCAAGCATTAATGGTGAATACTCTGTTAAAACAGGACAAGTGGAAGTTGTAGAGAGATTGTATGGAGATCTGGATTCAAATAATAGAATAGCCCCTACAGATGTGCTTACAGTATTGTCTTCTCTTACTGAGGAAGTAACATTAACAGATGAACAAAAGAAATTGGCAGATGTT
This sequence comes from uncultured Oscillospiraceae bacterium, assembly GCA_964369465.1. Lineage (GTDB taxonomy): Bacteria > Bacillota > Clostridia > Peptostreptococcales > Anaerovoracaceae > CAYJHC01. Next base: position 9,640 of record CAYJEX010000033.1, on the reverse strand, counting down.
AATGGAGATGGCGTAGTAAATTCAACTGATGCATTGCAGATTCTGTATTTTACTGCAGAAATGGGAGATGTACTATATGTAACTGAAGAAGAGGAAGTTGACTTTTTTATATATAATATAGAATCGCCTAAGAATGTAACTGTTACAGAACTAAATGAGTATAACTTTACTGTGGGATGGGAAGAGACAGACTATGCTATCGGATACAATCTATATTTTAATGGGACAAAAGTTAATACAGAATTATTAAAAGAAAATAGTATCACAATAGGAGGAGATGCAACAGCTAATATTATAGGTAGTGAACTTATCCCGAATTCTATACATAATACTATTGATCATAATACAAGTTATCAAATCGAAGTCTCGGCAGTAAATTCTCTAAAAGAATCGGATAGAAGTGATTTATTAGATGTCACTACAAAAAGACATCATAGCTGGATAACGTACAAAAATTGGGATGGAACTGTTTTGAGTACAGAAAAAGTTTTGTTCAATCAAGATTCAACGCCTCCAAATGTTCCAGAAAAAGTAGGACATGATTTTACAGGGTGGGACAAAGAAACTACAAACATTATTGACGATGCGGTCATTACTGCACTTTTCGAAATTCAATATTATGACTATGCTTTTTATGATTGGAATAATACAGAAATAGCAACTCAAGCAGTTGCATACGAAGGAGCGGCGACTGCTCCAGAAGATCCAACAAAAACGGGGCATACATTTGTGGGTTGGTATACAGAACTTGATGGAGGAACAGAGGTAAGTGATTTTTCAAATGCAACTGGACCACAAAATTTCTATGCTAGATATCAAGTAAATGAGTATACAGTTTCGTTTAATTCAAATGGTGGAAATAGTGTGAGCAGTAAAGTAGGTGATTATGGAACAAGTATAGATGCACCGACAGCGCCTACTAAATACGCATATACTTTTGGAGGATGGTATAGGGATTCTAGCTTCAAAACTAAATGGGATTTTAACACTACTACCATTAGTAAGGATGAAACCTTATATGCTAAGTGGATTCCTATACAGATTACGGTAACTCCAAAGAACCATACTTTCACAAATACAGGTCAAACAAAACAGCTAACTGCTAAATTTAATAGTGGAAGTGACACATTGAAATGGACATCTAGCAATACAAAAGTCGCTACAGTTAATCCTCAAACTGGACTTGTAACTGCGGTAGGACATGGTACAGCAAAAATATATATTGAAGGCGAAAATAGTTCGAGGAGAAGTGTCTGTGAGATAAAAGTGGATGCTGGCAAAACAGCATGGATTACTGCGGATAGTGTAAGGTTGAGATCAAAACCAACAACTTCAAGCTCGCATATTTTGGCAACTATGCCAGATGGTGCACAAATAACTATATATGGAAGCATGACAGCACATGGAGTAAGTGGACAGAAAGGATGGTATCAAGCAAAGTATGGAAGCAAAACTGGGTATGTTTCTGCTGATTATGTTAGTTTGACTAAGCCTGTTCCTCCGCCAACAATTGTGCCACAAGGAAGTGTTAGAACAACGGCGCCAACAAAATCAAATAAATATTATGCTTCAACCGGAAATCCATATACTGCAAGCGGCCTAGCTCCGTACACATGGCCATATAGTAATTACTACCGAATAGGTAAGTCGGAAGGAAACTGCACATGGTATGTATGGGGAAGAGTTTGGGAATATTGGGGGATAAAACTGAAAGTCAAAACTGGAGCTGGTCAAAAATACTATAATGAAGCGATAAAACATTATAAAACTGGAAAGGCTGCAAAAGTAGGTGCAGTTGGTGTGTGGACTGGTGACTATCCCCATGTTGCTTTTGTCGAAAAAATAGAAAACGGCGTTGTTTATTACTCAGAAAGTAGCTGGGATAGTACACTCAAGTATGATTTTGACTTTCGTTATAGCGATAGAAGTAAAGATGCTGGTGTGAAAGCAGGCTTACAATCAAAACATCCAACATATTATATTTATCCAAATCAACCACTTTAAGCTTAAGGAATAGGAGAAACAATGAAAAGAATAACAGCAATAGTGTTAGTGTTTATATTATCGATAGCTTTAGCCTTTCCGGCTGGGATTAGAACATTTGCTGCGACCGATGTTGACTTGAATCTTGGCAGTGTTGTAGGTGTTCGAGGAGATGTAGTTACTGTATCTATTGATGTCTCGTCGCAAAGCAACTTAAAAGCGTCAAATTTCAAGGTTCTATATGATTCGGAAGCAGTAGAATTAGTAGAAGCAACTAAGGGAACAATTGTTAAGGGGCAAACTATAATTAACACAAATAAATTAGGCGAAATAATATTTAGCAGTGTATCTACTACTCCCTTAACTGATGCCGGAAGTATTTTAGATTTAGATTTTAAAATCAAAGATGATGCACCTTATGGAGAAAGGCCTTTAACTGTCGACATTATTGAGTTTTCAGATGGAGTGGAGGAATTGAATGTTAACCTTACTCAGGGGGGAATTACCGTTGAAGCTCCGTCACTAGGAAGGCCAACCAATCTTGAAATAATAGAAGTGATGGAGGTTGAGGATAGCCACTTTGCGGAAATTACTTGGAATGGAGTAGATGGAAATACAGGATATAATATATATCTAAATGGAGAGAAACATAATGATGAAGTAATAACTGAAAATGTAGGATATGTTACAGGTCTGCTACCAGAGACTGAATATAGAGTAAATATAACGACCTTGCATTATGGAACAGAGTCTGATATGAGCGAAGCTTTAATTGTTCCCATAATTCCTCAAACATACGATGTTACTTTTATGGACATAAATGATGAATATATTTCTACGGATGTTGTATTGAAGAATGAAGGGGCTACACCCCCAGCTGAACCTACTAGAGAAGGATACACCTTTACAGGGTGGGATACAGATTTTAGTAATGTAACTTCAGATCTCACCGTAACTGCAGAATATGAACAAAACAGTTATCAGGTGGAGTTCGTTAATTGGAATAGTGCAGTAATTGACACTCAAGATGTTTTGCATGGAGAGAACGCAGTTGCTCCAGAGAATCCAAGCAAACCAGGTTTTGCATTTATAGGTTGGGATAAACCTTTGGAAGGAATTATAGAAGATACAATAATTAATGCTGTGTTTGAAGAAACAGAGTGTTTGCATACGAATGTAGAAATAATAAATGCAATCGTACCAACATGCACTACAGGAGGATATACAGGAGATACTTATTGTAATGATTGCGAACAGATTATTGAATATGGGGTTCCATTGGGAACTATTGCACATAGTTATATAAGTACGATAGTTCCACCTACTCCAGAAGCTCAAGGATACACATTGCATGAATGTTCTGTCTGTGGCGAAAACTTTAAAGATACATACACCAATTACATAGAAGAGAACGAGCCTCAAATTTTCATCTCTTCTGATAAAGGGTTGCCAGGTGCTCAATTAAAAGTAAAAATTGAACTGAAAAACAATCCTGGAATTACAAGCATGAGGTTTAATGTTTCATTTGATGAAACAGCATTAACACTGACAAATGTAGAGGATACAAATCTTCTGAGTGGAAAACTACATAAAGAAGAAGGAGGAAACTCGCCGTATACATTAGCATGGTCCAATCCTACTCTAACCGAAAATATTCAAACAGATGGGGAAATAGTGATTTTAACTTTTGATATTTTAGAGGAAGCAGAAATAGGCCAATATCCAATAACAGTAACTTATGATTATGACAACTCGGATATTATGGACAAAGATTTTAATAAAGTTAGATTTGCATTGTCAAATGGATATATTAACGTCTCAGATGCAATCATTGGGGATATAAATGCAGATGGTTCTGTGAATATGGTAGATCAGGCATTTTTAGGAAGACATTTAGCAAATTGGGATGGATATAGTTCGAGTGACATTTCGATGATGGCAGCAGATGTAAATGCAGATGGTTTTGTGAACATGGTTGATCAAATGGTCTTGGGAAGACACTTGGCAAACTGGGATGGATATGATAGTTTGCCATATTAGAGAATATATAGTAGTGGGGAAAGGTTGAAAGTATGAAAGTAAGAGCGAGGAATAAAGTCATTGCAAGCATGCTAATTATGATGATGATATTTATGCAAATGACTAATGTTGGCATAGATGTATTAGCAGAAGAAAACACGCCTAAGATAGTTGTTGACAATGTTGCATCTGCTCCAGGAGAACAAGTAGTAGTAAATATAGCACTTGAAAATAACCCTGGAATAGCGAGCATGAGACTTAATGTTTCATTTGATGAAAGTAAATTAAGCTTAACTAAAGTGACAGATACAAACTTGATTAGCGGCAAACTACACAAAGAAACAGGAGGATCGTCTCCTTATACCTTGGCATGGTCAAATCCAACTTTAACTGAAAATATTACAGCGAATGGAACAATAGTAACACTTACTTTCGATGTACTGGAAGGAGCCACATTAGGAGCAGCTCCTATTAGTGTTTCCTATAATTATGCTAATTCGGATATTATGGATGTGGATTTTACTAAAATAAATTTTGGAATACAAAATGGCTCAGTAATGATAGAAAAAGAACTTACGGGAGAGCAAGCAATTACAGGCTTAACAACTCCAACTAAAAATGCGACACCGATAAATTCTTTAACAACTCCTAATGGAATTAATGCTGTAGTTAAGTGGTTTGATGGTGCTGATGAAATTTCAGGTAAATTTCTCGGTGGCAAAGCATATACGGCAAAAGTAGAAATATCTCTGGAAGAGGGATACTCTTGGGGAAATGATGTCAGCTTTACAATGGATGGCAATGTAATAGTTCCAATAAAAGATGGAGAAAAGTACAAATACGAAAACATTTTCAATGAGACAGAAGAAAGAATTATAGAAAGTATAAATATCACAAACCCTCCTACCAAGACTGAATATATACATGGGGATAATTTTGCAACAACAGGAATGGTTGTAACTGCTACTTATGATGATATGACTCAGCAAGTATTAGATGACAATTTATATGAGATTGTTGCAGGGCAAGATTTAGAAAAAGGAACAACAGAAATAACGATACGGGTAAAGTCAGATACAAACATAACAGCATCTCAAGCAATAACTGTAGGTAAAGCCGATGTTGTTTTGAGTTTCAACGATGAAGAGGTTCGTTTTGGAAATGTAAGTACACAATATTTGAGTTTAAGTGATGAAGTACCAGCAGATGCAGGCGATGTTTCCTATGAAGTTGGAACAGTAATGGATTCGAATGAGATATTGGAATTGTCACCGTCTGTAACTGGAGGAATATTAAGCTACAAATTGAAAGTAAGTGGCAAATCGGATATTGGAAAAAACGCCATAATACCAGTTAAAATTGTAATGGACAACTACAATGATGTGACTGTAAATGTTAGAGTGGAAATAATTGATAAAATCAATGTAGATAATGAAATAGTGTTTGAAAATGGAGGAGATGTATACACAGGAGAACCTTTACTGTACGAAAATGCAACGTATACAGGCTTAGGCGATGGGAATATTTCTTACGCGTATGAAGCGGTTACAGGGACTTTGAATGCAGAAGGCAAACCGCTATCTAAAGGGACATACACAGTAACTGCTACTTATCAAGATGAAGATAGAGAAGGAAAGAAAGTTGTAACATTCTCAATTTTGCCTAAGATTTTATCTGGCGGTGCAACAATAGAGTTATCAGGAGATAGAACATACACAGGAAGCAGTATTACTCAGAACGTTGTTGTAAAAGATGGAGAGAAGATATTAACTGCAAGTGACTATGATGTTAGTTATGATAACAATATAAATGTGGGTCAAGCAACAGTTACGGTAGATTTTAAAGGAAATTATTCTGGAAAATCTACAGAGAATTTTACTATTGTACCTAAAAATATTACTAGTACAATCAGTGTAGATTCGATTGAAGACAAGGGTTTTTCAGGAAGCAAGATAGAACCAATTGTAGTTGTAAAAGATGGTGGAAGCGTACTGACGAAAGATGTAGATTATACGGTTTCGTATGGTGAGAATATAAATGCAGGAATAAATGCAGGAACAATTACTATAAAAGCAATAGGAAATTATACACTTGATGCTGACAAACTTGTTGAATTTAATATTACAAAAGCGCCTCAAACAGACAAAGTTGCAAGCAAAAATGTGAGGTACACAAATGTAATGGAACAAGTAATAGACCTTTCAAGCTACATTCCAACAAATGCAGGAGATGTAAGTAGCATTGATGTGGCTATTACTTCGGATAACGAAAATTTAATTGCTAGCGTAAATAGTAATGTTGATGATGAAACTGCTATGTTTACTTTAAATAATGGATTGCCTGTAGAGAAAGTTGGAAAAACTGCAGAAATTACAGCAACAATCACAACAGTAAACTATGAGGTGTTTGATGTCGTAATTTCTACTGAGTTAATGGCAAAAGAAGTGCAAACAATAGAGCTAGAATCAATAGGCGATAAAGTATTTGGCGATACACCATTTGAGCTTATGGCAACAGGTGGAAGTGGAGATGGCGATATTACTTTTATAAGTAGTGCACCTGATATTATTAGCATTGAAGGAACAACAGCAACAATTAAGAAAGTTGGAACTGTAACAATCACAGCGACAAAAGAGGCTTGCGATATTTATGGGGAAGCTACAGATGTTGAAACAATAACAATTACAAGTAAACCACTAAGCAATCCTAATGTTGGTATTACTGGAAGTAAAATATATACAGGATCACAACTAATGCCGTCAATAGAAGTTATGGATGGAAGCACTACATTAGTGCTAAATAAGGACTATACAGTTACTTATGGGGAAAATATTAATGCGGGACTAAAAAAAGGTTCTATAACTGTTGAGTTTATAGGAAATTACAGTGGAAATGTGACGAAAGAGTTTGATATAGAAGCTATGTCAATTGAACCAGTGGTTAGTGATATTAACCCACAGACATATACTGGAAGCCAATTAACTCCAGCATTTACAGTGAAATATGGGGAAGACGAACTAGTATTAAATACTGACTTTACATTTTCTTATGGGGAGAACATCAATGCTGGAGCAGATGCAGGGTCGGTGTCAATTACTTTAATGGGGAATTATAAGGGAGATAAAGAAGTTAATTTTGATATTGACCCTAAGGATTTCTCTTCGAGCGACATTGTAGTTGGTGAAATTTCGGATGTAGTATATGATGGAATGGTGCAAACACCAACTGTTACAGTTGCAGATGGAAGCACGACACTTAAATTGGGAAAAGATTACACAGTAACATATGACGATAACATTGATGCTAGTGAAATAGCGCCAAAAGCAAATATTCAAGGTATTGGAAATTATGAAGGCATTCTTGTTAAAAACTTCAAAATTACTAAAAAGCCAATTACTGTCACTATAACTAGTAATGGTAGAGAGTATGATGGAACTAGAAATGCAACGGTAACATACAAAGTGAACAATGTAGCTTCACGTGACGATGTTACTGCTACTGGTACAGCTACGTATGACTCGAAAAATGCAGGCAGTAGAACTATTACGGCAACAGGAATAGTATTACAAGGAGATGGTGCTGATAATTACAAGGCAAATATTGAGGCAACTTGCTCAGCAACGATATCACCTAAAAATATCATTCCAACAGTAGAGAACATTCTGCCAGTAGAATATACAGGATCTCAACTAAAACCAACAGTAGTAGTAAAAGATGGAATGATAGAATTAGAGTTAGGAAAAGATTATACTGTAGTTTATGGAAAAAACATTGATGCAGGTGTGAATTCAGGTTCTGTTGAAATAAAACTTAAAGGAAACTATAGTGGAGAAAAGAAGGCTGAATTTGATATTAGTAAAAGCACATACAATTTAGGTAAAATTGCAACAAGTAGTGCAGTTGTTAAAGACACTGAAACTGTTAAAGTTGATTTATCAACATGGAAAAACCTTAAAGGTGCAAAATTAGGAACGCCAACTACATCTGACTCTATATTTAAAGCTGGAATGTTAGTAACAGGGTCAACTTTAGAATATACTATTTTGGAATCAGCAAGTATAGGTGATAGTGGAACGATTATTGTACCTGTTTCTTCTACAAACTATAATGATTTCGATGTTCGAGTGGAAGTTACAGTTGTAGATAAATTAACACCTGTAATTGATGTGAAGGATATTGTTAAAACATATGATGGAAAAGAAATAACATATAAAGATATTAAGGGTATAGCAAAATATGATGGCAAGGAAATTGAGGGAACATGGAGTTTCGAGGGTGGAACTACAATCAAAAATGTAGCAGATAGTAGAAATGTAAAAGTTGTTTTCACTCCTCAGAACAAGAATAGATATTCAGTTGAAACCAAGACAATTTCTGTAGAGGTTAAAAAGAAGACGGCTGTTATAGGTGTGGATTTAAACAAAGATAGTATATATACAGACGAAGCGTTACCAACTCCAAGCATTTCTTACAAAGGAGTGGTTTCGGGTGAAAGTTTGAAACCAACAACTGCAGGTGTATTTTCAGGAATGCCAGCGAATAGCAGAACTGCAGGAGATTACAAGGTGACATGGGCGAATATGGGATCAATGAAAGTTGAAATAGAAGCTTTGCCTGAAGAAGATAACTACAATGTAAAATATGTAGATGAAATTACTTTTGAAATAATTCCTGCATCAGAACGTGTAATAGCTACTACAGAAGAAGATAGTCCATTTATAATTAGGCCGTCAGTGCAAGATGAACCGACAGAAGTTGTGGTTACACTTATAGCAGAAATGTTAGAAAAAACAGCTCATTTAGAAATAGGTGATTCAATTATAGGAGATGCTATAGAAGATGCCGAGAAATATGCAGAAGAAGATGGAACAGAAGCTAATGGTATTTTAGTAGAAGTAGAGATGGATAGTGAAAATGCAGAAGATATTTCGATAGAATTACCTATAGGAACTCTAGACAAATTAACAGATGCTTCAGTCAAAAAATTACGAATAAAGAGCGAAGTAATAAATATTACTTTTGACATTAACGCGTTAGAAGAAATTCAAGAAAAAGCAGGAAATGGGGTACACCTTCAAGTTCGCGAAGTATATGATACTGAGTTATCAGAAGAAGCTAAGAAACATATAGGAAATAGGCCAGTATATGAAATTATATTAGTAAATGATGAAGGGGAAAGAATAAGTGATTTTGGACTAGGTACAGTAGAAATCGGAATTCCATACACTCTAGAATCAAATGAAAAAGCAGAAAATATAGTAGCTTTCTATATTGCTGAAGATGGAACTTTCTCACAAATGAAAGGAAAAGGATACAACAGCATTAATAAAGAAGTGCTATTTGAAACTGACCATTTTTCTAGATTTGCAGTAGGATACTTAGAAAGTGAAGCTTCTGATGAAGGGAACAATATGTTAATGTATATTGTTATTGGTCTGATTGTAATTATTGCATTGGCTGCTGGTGGGTTTGTTCTTTATAGGAGACGAACATAGAATTTTCAGATTTTAACAAGGCGGTTATTAATGTGCTTTGGTAGCCGCTTTACTATTTTAGATAGTTGCGATCTCTGCAAAAAAAATTAACATATTTCTGTTAACTAGAATAATGAGTAAAGGTTCATAATTGATGAAGAGGT
>CAYJEX010000032.1:0-13768 GCA_964369465.1 uncultured Oscillospiraceae bacterium | reverse complement strand
TCCATATCAATGGAAGGTTTAATATTACTCATAATTTTCTCCTTTATTCATTCCAAAATTTATCAAATCATCTGATTTTGATTTTTTTAGTTTTCAAACTGAGAATTATATAGTTCTGCATAGAAACCTTTTTGAGAAAGTAACCCTTGGTGAGTCCCTTTTTCAATTACGTCTCCATCTTTCATAACCAAAATCAAGTCTGCATTTTTAATTGTAGAAAGCCTATGCGCTATTACAAAAGATGTTCTTTTTTTCATTAATTCGTCCATAGCATGTTGGATTTGTATTTCGGTTCTCGTGTCTATGGATGATGTTGCTTCATCTAGGATTATCATTGGTTTATCTGCTATCATTGCCCTTGCTATGGTTATCTGTTGTTTTTGCCCTTGGGATAGCTGTAACTTGTCATCTAAAATCGTATCATAACCTTTTTCTAAAGTCTTGACAAAGTGATGTAAACCTACCGCCTTGGTTGCTTCAACTACTTTTTCATCTGAAATATTTTCCGCAGCGTAGACTAAATTTTCTCTTAGAGATCCTTCAAATATCCAAGTATCTTGAAGTACCATGCTAAACTGAGAGTGAACATCTTCTCTATTTACATCTTTGATAGATATTCCATCAATTAATATATCGCCGCTGTTGATTTCGTAAAACCTCATAAGCAAATTAACCATGGTGGTTTTACCTGCACCAGTAGGACCTACAATAGCTATTTTTTGCCCTGCTTTTACCTCTGCACTAAAGTCGTGAATTATAACTTTGTCTTCATCATATCCAAAGTGAACATTCTTGAATTCTATATTACCTTTTACTTCTCCCAATTCCTTTGTCTTTTGGCTTTCATCTGACATTTCTTCTTCTTCCAAAAATTCAAATACTCTTTCTGATGCAGCTGTTCCCGATTGAAGATTTTGCATTGATTGGGCAATTTGTCCAAGTGGTTGGGTAAATAGTCTAATGTATATCATAAATGCAACTATAACTCCAAAACTTATGCTTCCATTAATTGCCAGTAGTGCCCCTACAATACAAACAAATACATAACCAATATTTCCTATAAATGTCATTGCCGGCATCATAAGCCCTGAAAGAGCCTGAGCTTTATATGCACTGTCTTTCAGTCTCTTGTTAATCTCATCAAATTCATCAGTGGCTTTCTTCTCTCCATTATATGCCCTTACTACTGTGTGCCCCGCATATATTTCTTCAATATGGCCATTGATTTCGCCTAGATGCTTTTGTTGTTTTTTAAAGTGTTCTTGTGAAAGTTTCATAACTACAATCATAAATACAAATCCAACCAATGTGGATAAAATCGCTGTAATTGTCAAAACAACATTGGTCCAAAGCATCATGGCAACCGATCCCACTATTAATGTTACTGATGAAATAAATGTTCCTGCTGATTGGGAGTAAGTTTGACCTATCAAATCCACATCGTTTGTTATTCTAGATAATACGTCGCCTTTGGAGTTTTTTGAAAAGTAACTCATTGGCAAGCTATTTATTTTATCTGAAATATCTAATCTAAGATTTCTAGCGGTTTTTTGCATTACCGTTGACATTATTACCCCTTGCAAAATAGAAAGTACATAGCTTAGTCCATAAATAGCTCCAAGGAAAATTCCAATAAAGCTGATTGTACTCATATCTATTCCGCCAACTCCCATCATGGATTTTTGCATGCCTTCCATTATTTCGTCAGTTAGAGTTGATAACTGGTTGGGTCCTACTAGTGTTAATATGGATCCTGCCATAGCAAATATTACTGCGAAAAACATTAATATTTTGTATCTACCTGCGTAAGCTATAAGTTTTAAAATTGATTCTCTAAAATTTTTGGCCTTTTCTACGTTCATTTGGCCTGGACCTCTATTTGCTCTTTGTTTTTTTTGAGAGCCTATTTCATAATCGTTTTTACTCATTTTTTAGTTCCTCCTCTGAAAGTTGTGATAAAGCAATTTGCTTATAAACTTGGCAAGTTTCTAACAACTCTCTGTGTTTGCCCATTCCTACGATTTTTCCATCTTCCAAAACTATGATTTTGTCTGCTTCTCTTATAGTTCCTATTCTTTGTCCTACAACAATTCTAGTACTTTCTTTGCATTCTTTGTTTAGGGCTTCTCTAAGTTTTCTATCTGTTTTATAATCTAGGGCTGAAAAACTATCATCAAATATGAATATGTCTGGTTTTTTGTAAATTGCCCTTGCAATCGAAATTCTTTGCTTTTGGCCACCCGAAAGATTTTTACCGCCTTGGGCTACATAGGCTTCTTCTTTGTCTTCCAATTGATTCACAAATTCTTGGGCTTGAGAAATTTCTATTGAGGTTAGTAGGTGCTTATTATCTTCTAGAGCTTTTTCTTCATCTCCAAATGCCACATTAGACCTTACTGTACCTGTAAATAATGTTGACTTTTGCGATACATAACCTATTGTTTCATTTAATGCTTCTTTTTCATATTCTTTTACATTTATTCCATTTACTAGCACTTCTCCATCTGTCACATCATAAAACCTTGGTATCATATTAACCACTGTACTTTTTCCGCAACCTGTAGATCCTATTAATGCTACAAATTCTCCCTTTTGTGCTGTAAAGTTAATATCTTTTAACACATAATCTTCTGCATCCGGGTATTTGAAGGATACATTTTTAAACTCCACTTGGCCTGATTTATCAGCAACTCCTGCAGTTATATCTCCCGATACGATAGTTTCTTTTGTTTCTAATACTTCGTTTATACGCTTTGCAGAAACGCTAGCTCTAGGCAGTAGCATAAATACTATTACTAGCATCATAAATGCCATTATTACCTGCATTGCATAAGCGGAGAATACTACCATATCAGAGAAAAGCGTCATCTGCGTTGTTCCTAATGCGTCATTAATTAAAACTGCCCCCAGAATATATATAACTAGCACCAGCCCATTGCTTATCATCTGTATGCTAGGCATAAGAAATGACATTGTTCTTGCTGTAAATAAGTTGGTATCTGTTAATTCTTTGTTTGCTTTTTCAAATTTAACTGTCTGATAATCTTCGGCGTTATATGCCCTCACAACATTTAAGCCATCAAGGTTTTCTCGTGCCACCTTGTTTATATTATCTGTTAACACCTGCAACTTCTTGAATCTTGGAATTGCCAATGACAAACATACGCCCACTATAGAAAGCAGTACCACCACGGCAACTATTGTAGCAACAGTCCATACGGAATTCTTATTTGCAATTTTGATAATTGCCCAAACTGCTGTAATTGGTGCTTTAACAAGCATTTGTGTCCCCATTACTATTAGAAGCTGCACTTGAGTAATGTCGTTGGTGGTTCTAGTAATTAAGCTAGCTGTACTAAAAGAGTTTGTTTCTTTCATTGAAAATGACAATACTTTTCCAAACACTTTGCTCCTTGTAACAAATGAGAAATTAGCCGCAATTTTGGCTGCCATAATGGCAACAATAATAGAAATTGCCAAGCTACCAAAAGCAAAAGCAAGCATCTTACCTCCTGCAATGTATATATCTACCATTGCACTTCCTTCTGTCTGTACAAGCATTGTGATTTCTGCCATATAATCGGGCAGAGTTAAATCAAAATATGTTTGTACACATGTAAATATAATTATGGCAACTGCCAGACTTACATCATATTTTGTTAAGTTTTTTAGAATTTTTATCATATTTTCCTCTCAGTTTTCTTTTTAAAATTTTTAAACTTTTTTATATTTTTCTATGTGTTAATTTATTAGATTGGGTTTTCTTCTTCAGACACATTCTTCCTCATAATGTCCTTTATTTTATTTAAATTTTGAAACATTTTTTCTAGTTCTTCTACTCCTACTTCATCTATCATTTCACCTATGGCGTCTTCCATTTGCTTTTTTTTCTTTTCTAATTCTTCTTTTCCCTTGTCACTCAGGCAAACAACAACTGCCCTTGCATCTGTTGGAGAGTTTACCTTTGTTATCCAATTTCTATTTTCTAGCTTTTTCAAAAGAATTGCCATTCTAGCGCTACTAATTCCCAAGCTTCTACTTATATCTTTAGAGTTTGTTTCTTCCTCTGTTCTATGAAGATATCTTATCACCGCTAATACCCCCATTTCAGCTTTTGCAACATTTTCAAAAGCTTTATGAGGCCTATTTTCATGTAATAATTTTTCAACTATTTCTATTTCTGCTTTAGTCGCCATATTCCCTCCTTAAAATAAATAACTAACTTAGTTAGCAATTACCATCATCTTAACATAGCTAACCGAGTTAGTCAAGTGCTTTTTATCTTTTATTTTTTAATAAATTGAAAGTATGTTTTTCCACAAAGATCTCTTAGTAATATACAACTCTAATTCAAATATGATAATATTCCAACATATGACATGGATCATTATTATATAACACAAGCAAAAAAATCCCTGCCTTAAACGCGGGGTTTTCACTTATACAACAAAACTCCACCGATCGAATCAGTGGAGTTTGTATAGCAGCTATTCTTAGTCAAAACTTGAAATTAAGCCAATCCTTTTCTAGTCAAGTTAATTCTACCTTGTTTATCAATTTCTGTTACTTTTACTGTAATTTTGTCGCCTTCTGAAACAACATCTGAAACTTTTTCAACTCTAGTATCAGCCATCTTTGATATATGTAGCAATCCTTCTTTTCCTGGAAGGATTTCTATAAATGCTCCGAAGTCCATGAGTCTTTTTACTGTTCCTTCATAGATTTCTCCAGCTTCAACGTCTTTTGTAAGTATTTCTATCATTGAAATCGCTTTTGCCGCAGATTCTGAATTAATTGCTGCAATATAGATAAGTCCATCATCATTAATGTCTATCTGCGCATCTGTTTCATCAATAATTCTATTGATAGTTTCTCCACCCTTACCTATTACTGCTCCAATTTTGTCAGGGTCAATTTTGATAGATGTAATTTTCGGCGCCCACTTAGATAACTCAGTTCTTGGCTCTGGAAGTTCTGCTACCATTTCATCCATAATATGCATGATACCATTTCTCGCTTGTATCAATGCATCTTCTAATACTTTTCTAGATAATCCATGAACTTTGATATCCATTTGTATTGCAGTTACACCTTTAGCTGTCCCTGCAACTTTAAAGTCCATATCTCCTAGGAAGTCTTCCATTCCTTGAATATCTGACAGGATAGCCATTTTGCTGCTTCCATCTTCTTCAACTCTCTCTATAAGTCCCATCGCAATACCTGCAACTGGAGCTTTGATAGGCACGCCTGCATCCATAAGTGCCAAGCAACTTCCACAAGTTGATGCCATAGATGTAGATCCATTAGAAGATAAAATCTCAGAAACTACTCTGATTGAATATGGGAATTCGTCTACTGATGGAAGTACAGGCAGAATTGCTCTTTCTGCTAATGCGCCATGTCCTATTTCTCTTCTTCCTGGGCTTCTCATAGGTTTTGCTTCACCTACTGAATATGGTGGGAAGTTATAGTGGTGCATATATCTTTTTTCTTCTTCTTCAGAAAGACCATCTATTTTTTGTGAATCTCTCATAGACGAAAGCGTACATATAGACAACGCTTGCGTTTGTCCTCTTTTGAAAAGTCCAGTTCCGTGTGTTCTAGGAAGTACACTTGTATCTACCCAAATAGGTCTGATTTCGTCTCTTTTTCTATTATCTGGTCTGATTTCATCATCCAGAATCATATTTCTTACTTGTTCTTTTGTAATCGAGTAAAGTATATTATTAACATCTTTTGCATTGTCTGGATATATTTCTGCAAAATGCTCTTTCGTTTCTACTTCAACAGCATCGATATTCTCTAGTCTCTCCATTTTGTCAAATGTCTGAATAGCAGTTCTCATTTTTGACACAGCATATTCTCTAACAGCAGCATCAATTTCTTCAGGAGCTTTATATACTTCTACTTCTTTTTTGGGTTTGCCAACCTCTTCAATAACTTCCTCAATAAATGAAATTAATGTTTTGATTTCTTCATGCCCAAAAAGAATTGCTTCCAAAATTACGCTTTCAGGAACTTCGTTTGCTCCTGCTTCTACCATCATAATTGCATCCTTAGTACCTGATACAACTAAGTGCAAATCACTAATTTCTCTTTGTTCTAGCGTTGGGTTAACAACGAATTCTCCATCAATCATACCTACCAACACTGAACCTGTAGGTCCATCCCATGGTATATCTGATATTGCTAATGCAACTGAAGAACCTATCATTCCAACTATTTCTGGAGCACAATCCAAATCAACTGACATCGCTGTTGCAACAACTTGAACGTCATTATAAAATCCTTTAGGAAAAAGTGGTCTAATCGGTCTATCTATTAATCTAGATGACAAAATCGCTTTTTCACTAGGTCTACCTTCTCTTCTAATAAATCCTCCTGGGATTTTGCCTGCTGCATACATTTTTTCTTCAAAGTCCACACTAAGTGGGAAGAAATCAATCTCAGGCCTTGGTTTATCTGACATAACCGCTGTAACATTTACAACTGTATCACCATACTTAATCATTACTTGACCGTTTGCCATTTCGCAAACTTTTCCAATTTCTAACTCTAGTAGTCTTCCTCCAAATGCTGTTTTAAATGTTCTATAATTCTCGTATTTCATAATTAACAAACTACCTCCTTGTTAATCCTACCAGCACATCATATTCAATACTTTCTCTAATTCATTGTTTACTCATATTAACTGGCTCATAAAAACTAATAAAGCGGAGGGTCGCTCCGCTTAAAATTCTCGTTACTTTCTTATTCCTAATTTCGCGATAAGTGTTCTATATCTTTCAAGATCTTTGCTCTTTAGATAATCAAGTAAACCTCTTCTTTGTCCTACAAGTTTCAAAAGTCCTCTTCTAGAATGGTGATCACCTTTGTGAATTTTTAGGTGGTCATTAAGTTCAAGAATTCTTGCTGTTATTACAGCGATTTGAACTTCCGGAGAACCTGTATCTCCTTCTTTTAGGCCATATTCTTTGATAATAGCCGTTTTCTTTTCTTTAGTTATCATTTGTTTTCTCCTTTAAATAATTTACACCTTATGCTAAGTCCAAGTCAGAGAGTCAAGCACCTGGCAAAAGGAAACTAATACCTAAGTAGTTTAACACATCTACTTACTTTTGTCTATGATTCATACCATTTTTGTATTTTTTTGCTTGAATCCCAAGGCTTCTTTTTTACCATCACTAATACCTTATCTCCATTTTCTTCAAATCACACTTTGTTGCAAAAATTTGATGATATTTCATTTGAATAAAGTGCACTTCTCTTGATCAGCTATTTACATATGTCTCTATCTTTTTAATATCTGATATTGAACAAAGTTGTTCACATCTTTATTAGGGGAATTATATAGAACTTCTTCCTTACTCCCCGATTCAACTATCTCGCCTTTCTTCATGAAGTGAACTATACTGCATAAGTTGTTAATTTGGATCATTTGATGACTAATAATTATCCATGTATTATTTTCTTGTTCGTGCCAATCTAAAATCCAATTTTCGAAACGACTTAAACTCTCAGGGTCTAAATTTGATAAAGTTTCATCGACAATTACAATTTCAGGTTTGAAAATCAACGCTCTCAAAAAAGAAAGTTTTTGCTGTTCTCCACTCGATAAGGTTCTTGCAAATTCGTTTTTTTTGTGCAACAATCCTATTTTTTCTAGTTTGTTTTCAATGTCTTTTTCATCAATATTCATATTCTTTATTTGAAGTGGATATATTATATTTTCGTACACACTTCGTTGTAGCATGTAAGGCCTTTGCGACATCAAAGCAATTTTTTCTTTTGAAACTCCCTCTAAATCAACTTTACCTTTTTCAATTTCAAGTTGTCCTATTATTATCTTTGCCAAAGTGGATTTTCCGCATCCATTTCCCCCAAGCAATCCATGAATTTTGCCTTTTTCAAAGTTCAACAAAGGAATTTTGATATCGAGGTCTCCTATTTTTTTTTCAAGATTAGTAATTATCAAGTTGCACCTTCTCTTTCCTTAACCAATCCGCTATCCATTGAAGAATAAATGCCATAACAAGAAGAATTCCTCCAAGCAAAATTCCTTCTGTAAATATTCCTTGGCTTTTTAGAAGCGAAATAGATGTGGTCATAGTTCTCGTACTATTCAATATGTTTCCACCAACCATCATAACAGCACCTACTTCACTTATTGCTCTACCAAATCCCGTTACAATAGCAAAGAAAAGTTCTTTGTTGAGCTCTTTCCTTATTAATTTTTTTGTATCTTTTTCTCCTGCGCCTATACATTTACCAAAGTATCTAACTTGTGGCGCAACTCTAAGTGCAGAAGAGTAAGTCATTCCACAAATAATAGGTGTTATAATTAATGTTTGTGCCAAAATCATACCTTCAATAGTGAAAAGCATATCTAGAAATCCCAAAGGTCCTCGATTCATAATGAGCATATAAACTACAAGACCAACAACAACAGGCGGAACTCCCATAAGTGTTCTATTGATCCTTATTACAATTTTCTTACCAGCAAAATCATTTCTTTCTAGTAATAATCCCAATCGAATTCCTATAATTGCTGATATCGCTGTAGAGCATGTTGCCATTACAAATGTAACTTTTATAGCATCTAGTGCTCCATCTTCAAAAAGTAACTGGCTAATTTTATCGTATAATTCCATATATTTCCCTTTTATTTTTCCTTTAGTTGTCTATTTCTGCATTCGGCATAAATAAAGGTTGTCCATACAAATCTACTCCAAATTCTGCAAGAAGTGTTTGTATCTCTTCTGAAACAATCCAATTTATAAATGCGTTTGCTCCTTCTATATTTGTATCTTCATACATATCTGGGCTTATTGCAATTATTCCATATTGATTTGATAAATTTTCATCTCCTTCGCAAACGATTCCTATTTCCATAGGAATATCTGCATCAATGCTCATTTTTAACCACGTACCTCTATCTGTTAAAGTGTATGCCTCTTCTTCATTTGCCATCGTTAATGTTGCTCCCATGCCTTGTCCCGATTCCAAGTAATTACTATTTGTTGTAGGATCTATTCCCAACTGTTCCCATATCTCAACTTCTTTTTTGTGTGTCCCAGAATCATCACCTCTGGAAATGAATGTGAACTCTTCTTCTGCAATCTTAGAAAAGAAAACTTCAACATCATCTATTTTTTCAATTTTATCTGTAGGTCCTACAATTACAAAGTCATTATACATAACAGGTATTCTTTCTACACCATAACCTTCAGCTACAAATTCTTCTTCACTAGTTCTAGCATGAACAAAAACAATATCAACATCACCATTTTTGCCCATTTCTAAAGCTGCTCCCGTTCCAACTGCAATATACTCAAGCGTATATCCTGTATCTTCCTTAAATATTTTTTGTAAATATTTTAATAAGCCTGTATCCTCTACACTCGTAGTAGTCGCCATCATAACGGTTGTATTTTTTTCTGATGATTCTTCTGCTCCACCATTACATCCTATTATTAATGGTATCATCA
The DNA here is from genome assembly GCA_964369465.1 of uncultured Oscillospiraceae bacterium. Lineage (GTDB taxonomy): Bacteria > Bacillota > Clostridia > Peptostreptococcales > Anaerovoracaceae > CAYJHC01. The sequence goes on along the minus strand of CAYJEX010000032.1, from coordinate 4,280 downwards.
TCACAATCATCAATACCGCTATCAATGTTTTTTTCACTTTTTTTGTCCTTTCTTTACGGTGCAAGAAATTTCTCAACTATAAATAATCTTTCCATCTCCTATTTAGTTTCATATTATCTTGCATATTTTATATTTTTTTAGTTTGAAGCGAGACTTCTTTTTTTCCGCCGTAAAGAGCTTGTCTTCCTTTTTCTTCAAATCCCATTTTCTTATGAAAGTCCAAAGACACTTTATTTGGTGGATTAATATCTATTTCGCAAGTTATAAAATCATATCCTTTTGCTTTTCCAAATCCAAAAACAAATTCATAAAATAATTTTCCTATTCCTTTACCTTGATGTTCATCTGGAATCACTATTCTATCAATATACATAAAGTTTTCCATTCTCTCATTAAACCAAATGTAGTTTTCATTGTCGTAGTCTGCATCTTTTCCAAATACCATCAAAAATCCAAGTACATTTTCCTCTTCTACAACAACTTTATGTAGCAATAGCTCTTTATTCATCTCTCTTAGTTTTACAATATCAAGTGGCGATAAAAAATGTACCAATTCTTCATTGATTCTTAATATCTCTTCAAAATGTTCTTCTCTTACATCAATAATTTTCATATGTTTCACCTTACTTCCCATGAAATTGATAAAAACAAGTTTCTAGCCTTCCATTGTATAGCTTTCTCCTTCTATCTGCTTTTCTATCCATTATTTTTTCTTCTGAGTCCTTGTCAGATGTTATCATAAAGATCGACCATGTGGGATTTTTTTTTGAAAAGTCATTTAAAGCTTTATATATTCTTTCAATTTCTTTTTTGTCACCTATTCTTTCGCCATATGGAGGGTTCGTAATTATTATTCCCCTTTCTTCCCAATCTTTTTCAATTAATTCTGAAATATCTTTTGTATTCAACACTATCACATCATCAACGCCCGCTTCTATTGCATTGTCACCTGTTGCCATTATGCAATTGTCATCTATATCTCTACCAATTATTGTTGGTTTGTTTATCTCTATGATTTTACTTCGTGCTTCTTCTCTCTCTTCTTCCCATATTTCTTTTGGGATATAGTGCCAATTTTCGCTTTCAAAATCACGATTAAGCCCTGGAGCAATGTTTTTTTCTATCATAGCTGCTTCTATTATTATTGTTCCAGAACCGCAGCATGGATCAAGTAAAGTTCTTCCTGGTTTCCAAAATGATAATTTTACTAATGCAGCCGCTAAAGTTTCTTTCATTGGAGCTTTAACATCTTCAACTCTATATCCTCTCTTGTGCAATCCTGAACCCGAAGTATCTATTGTTATTGTGAAAATATCTTTTAGCGAACTTATCTTGACTTTATATACCGCACCCGTTTCTTCAAATCTATCGACACAGTATGTTTCTTTTAATCTCTCAATTATAGCTTTTTTTGTAATGCTTTGGCAAGCGGGGACACTACTTAGTTTTGATTTTACGGAGGATCCTGTCACAATAATTTGACCATCAATAGGTATTATTTCTTCCCATGGAATTCCTTTTACTTGCTGGAACAATTCCTCAAACTCTAATGCTTTAAATTCACCTAATTTCAGCAGCACCCTATCTGCACACCTTAACCATAAGTTGCTTTTAACTATAGCTCTTTCGTCTCCTTCAAAAGTAACCTTTCCATCTTCTGTTTTTATTACTTTATAGCCTAAATCCTCTATTTCTCTACGAACAACAGCTTCCAGGCCGAACGTTGCAGTTGCAATTAAATTGTTTCTCATTTTAGTCTCCTTTTATGTTATTATAGTATTGTATAATTTGTGAAATACTATAAAGCGTAGGGGCTTAATTCATGTTATGTGATCAATATTCACACCCCGAAAACTGATATTGTATTATTACTATTTATTATATCAAAATTATTGAACAAAAAGTTTTACTACATTCTTTTATCAAAAGATAATATGATTATTTTAGAGAGGTGAAAAATTGATTTTTTTTAGAAATGACTATGGCACAGGCTGCCACCCAAGAATATTAGAAGCCTTATCAAAAACTAACATGGAACAAACGGATGGATATGGGCTTGATGAATTTTGTGTTGAAGCAGCAAACTTAATCAAAAAATCAATTGGAAGAGAAGATGTCTTTATACATTTTATACCAGGCGGAACACAATGTAATGTGTTAGGCTTATCTTCATTTATCAAGCCGCATCATGCAATAATTGCTCCTAACACTTCTCATGTCCAAATGCACGAAACAGGTGCAATAGAATCTACAGGGCACAAAATATGGTTAACTGATTCTCCTGATGGTAAACTTTATCCTGAAGATATAGATTCAATTATGGATTCGCACGAAGATGAGCATATGGCATTACCTAAGCTTGTATGCATTTCTTTTCCTACAGAATTAGGAAGCCTTTATTCAAAAGATGAAGTAATTGCAATTCGCAAAATATGTGATAAGTATAACTTATTACTCTATATTGATGGCGCTCGCATGTCTGCTGGTTTAGGTGCTTCCTCAAATGACTTAGATTTGAACTTTATTAGCAACACAGTAGATGCATTTTATATTGGTGGAACTAAAAATGGTACAATGATAGGCGAAGCATTTGTTATTTGTAATCCTGACTTAAACGAAGACTTTAGATACATGATAAAATTAAGAGGAGCCCTACTCGCAAAGGGAAGGCTAATGGGTGTTCAGTTTGCTGAACTATTTAAAGATGACCTATTTTTTCAATTAGGATCGCACGCATCTAATATGGGAAAAATGTTAACAAGCAAACTACAAAGTATCGGAGTTGAATTTCTAATCGATTCGCCTACAAATCAGGTTTTTCCTATTCTTCCAATTTCAATAGTTGAAGAACTAGAAAAAGATTTCTTCTTCATGAGGTGGAAAAAAATATCAGATGAAAAATGGGCTGTGAGATTTGTTACTTCATGGGCAACTAAAGAAGATGATGTAGAGTCATTATATAATAGATTGAAAATGCTGATTTAATATATACGAGAAAGGACATAAATAACATTATGACATTTAAATTAAACAAATATTTGACACCTGATTTTTCACAAGAAAAATTCAAAAATTCACCAAATGCAAAACTTGTAGCTTCTCCTTGTGACAAAGCTGCACCCGATAATTTTCACGCAACATCAATCTATCCCGAATACTTCAAGGTTGATGGAAAATGGTTATTTGCTAAGGATAGCAGAATGGATTGTGTTCCTGTAGTAAAGAATGGGGAAGTTCATGTTGTCGAACTTAGAAACATACTTCAAGGTGATTTATGTGTCATGGGTAGAACTGAAAATTGTGAAGAAGGTATATATGTTAATACTAATTGTTTTGAAAAAGAAGAAAGCGAAAACGATAGTTCCTTTTCTTTTAGACAAAGCAGAAGTAGAGAAACGGCTTTTTCTTATGACTATGAGCAACTTTGTGAATTGCTTCAATATGAAAAAGAGAACAATGGTTACGTAGTTTGGATACTAGGACCTGCTTGTTCATTCGACTATAAAGGTAGGGATGGAATTGCAAAATTAATTGAAAAAGGATATGCAAATGCAATTCTTGCTGGAAATGCTTTGGCAACTCACGATTTAGAAGCATCCTTATTAGGAACAGCACTTGGACAAGACATCTACACTCAAAGACCTCACGCAAACGGTCATTATCATCATTTAGACACTATCAATAAAATAAATACATATGGGTCAATTCCCGAATTTATAAAACAAGAAAATATCAATGATGGGATAATGCATTCTTGCATAAAAAACAACATACCATTCATTCTCAATGGCTCAATTAGAGACGATGGGCCTCTGCCTGAAGTTTACGAACACACATATATTGGACAAGACGCTATTCGTTCTCATATGCGTAAAGCGACAACAGTAATTGGTTTAGCGACAGTTTTGCATACTATTGCAGCAGGTAACATGACTCCTACATATAGGGTTTTAGATGATGGAACTATAAGACCTGTTTACTTCTACACAGTAGACACATCAGAATTTGCAGTTAATAAACTTGGTGACCGAGGGAGTTTAGCTGCTAGGGGAATTGTAACAAACGTTCAAGATTTTTCTTCCAACATGGCAAAAGGACTTGGTTTATAAATCATTAAAAACACCTCATAACAATAGTACAACGAATCATAAATAAACAAGCTGACATTTTATTTTGAATGAAGTATCAGCTTGTTTTTATTCAGGGTCTTCAACATAGCAAATTTTACTCATGCCCCTCTATATATTTACCAGCATTTACTGCAGCTATTGCTCCATCTG
>CAYJEX010000031.1:0-14585 GCA_964369465.1 uncultured Oscillospiraceae bacterium | reverse complement strand
AAAAAGGAGGAATGAAAAATGCTTTTTGAATTAATAGATTTTCTCGATGAAGAATTAACAGCATTAGAAGATGAAATTATCAAAGAGAGCGAAAAGGAAGAGCAAGAATTATATGATGAGAACTTTGATGAGGATGACATAAATTAAAAAATGTTTATTCATGTGGGTAAAATATTCGATCTAAATTACAAACCATATTTTATGGGGAAAGAGTTGGAATTGGATGAAGATAACATTTTTCATATAAGCACAACTGATGAAAATGCTAGTATTGAAATAAGGGAATGAATATTAGTGTGTTTAGAATTAGGAAAATGAATTATACTGTAAATCAAGAATAATAATATTGCACCCAAAAAGAGATACCGGTAGGTATCTCTTTTATTTTTTTAGTACATCTATTCATTACATCTATTCATTACATTAAACAATTTTACAATGTCTGTACAGTTCTGCAATAATTACATTTGACTTGAGTTCCTTTGACGCCTGAAATGGGAGCTTTGCATCCTATGCATTTAAGTGTAACTTTTTCAATATTTGAGTTACCTTGGAAAGTTTTTTTGAATTTTCCAATCGTATCTCGTAATATCTCTGCTACTTCCTCTGTTCCTGGAATTGCCATAATATTTTCATTAGGCAAAGTTTGGCTTGAGACTCCAGTTACTATTTCATTAATACTCTTTATCCATTTTAAAATTTCCATTTTGCCATTTTGGAAAACAAACGATTTTTGTTCTGTTTTAAAATAAAGTTGTAATTCATCTGCTCCGTTGGAGCTTTCTCCGAGACTTACTTGAGGTGTTCCGTCAAATACTTTTAATTGACGAAGTTGATATTTGTCGATTTTTTTCACTTTACCAAACATGCCTTTTGATACATGAATAATATTGTGGTTTGTTAAATATAGCTCATCGGTATATGCAGACATAAACCCACCAGTAGACACACCTACACTTTGAAGAATCACGGATTCGTTTAATTGTAGCTTTAAGTCAATCATTTTACATTTCTCCAATCATTATATAAACTTGATAGTATGTTATATATTCGCTTTCGATTTTGTGATTATTGAAATAATCTTTCTTTATTAAATTATATCATATCTGTGTTGAAATAATATCAAATATTTATAAAGTAAATTTACAATATATGTAAAGTAAACTTAACCTGCTTGTTTCTACATCCATTTTATTATCAGAAATAGAAGTGTTTTCGGATTTAAACTATATATACTTATTGTTTGCTAATGAATCTGGATTTACAAATAGTAAATCTTTGTGATTATGATATAATCTAATCACAAGAATAAAGCAAATTAAAAAATTTATATTTAAGTAGATTTGATTTAAAGGAAGGTGTTGTAATGTTAAAAGAAATCCCTTACATAAATAATTTCGCTTTGCACCTTGGAGTATATAACATTCAAGAGTACCCTTGGCATTTTCATAGCGATATGCAAGTGATTTATATTGTAAAAGGTACTGTTACAATTAAAGTTTCACAATTATGGAAGGATATGAAAAAAGGAGATGTTCAAATAATACATCCTGGTGACATACATGGTTTTAATAATGGAAGTGAAGATAATGAGATTCTAATAATTAGCCTAAGTACAGATTATTTCAAGAAAATTTTTTCCGATTTTGAGAATAATATTTACACTACGGAATTAGATGGATCTTATTATGATGATCAAAAGAAATACAAACTGTGCAATTTTATGATCCAAATTCTACATCTATACACTATGGAATTAAAAGACTCGTATAAAAAGATCAATGAGACTTCCTTGGAATTTGTAGAGTTCTTGAGAAAAAATTTTCGAGGATATCTTCTCACGGATAATCATCTTTTAAAAAATAGAGCAGAGGTTGATATACACCAAGAAGATAGAGTGAGAAGAATTACAGAGTATATGTATGAAAATTACAAATCAAAAATAACGTTAGAACAAATAGCAGAAATGGAAAACATTAGCAAGTATTACCTTTCTCATCTAATCACTCGATTAGTAGGCCATTCGTTTAGAGAAATGCTTTCATATACTAGGATTGAAATGTCCGAGTATTTAGTATTGACAACAGATGATAGTTTTTCAAAGATATCTTCTTCAGTAGGATTTTCTCACCTGGCTTATTTCAACAAATACTTTGAAATGTTTTTTTCTTGCACTCCATTAAAATACAGGGAGATGTATAAGGGTAAAATAATAGGAAAAGCTGAGCCTAAAAGTAAGGAAATCACGTCAATTGTAAGTGGAAATATAGAAAAATATTTACCACACAACTTCATTCCACTTTTTAATAGAGTAGAAACGCAGATTGGAATAAAATATAATGAAGAAACTAATGGGACTCAAAGGGATGATGCTATTTCATGTAATAAAGAACAGTTTTCGATTCCTACATTGGATTTGAAAAAAGATTTAGAATTAATTACATTTAATGAAAAAATTTCCAACCGTACTCGAGTTCCTGAGAATTATAATTCGATACTTTCTTATAATGAAGCAGTCTCGTTCTTGTCTGGATTAAATGAACACAAAAGAGTAAACCTTTATGATTCTTCAGAAAATAGTAACGGATTAATAACTTACAACGGCCTAAAAAAACCAGCGTTTCATGTATATGATTTTTTAAGCAAAATGACTTGCCCACTAATATTTATTGATGAATTCTGTGTTATTTCTCGAAATAAAGATTTGAAAGTTATTGCATACAACAATAACGAGCATCCTATTACTATTAATATAAATTTTGATTTCGTAGAAAAAGCAAAAACGGCAACGGTTTCTCGAATGAGTAATAAGTGGACATGTTTCTCTTTGTGGATGGAATTAGAGTTCAAACCTTTATTATCTGCGGAAGAAGTTCGGATAATAAACGAACATTCCTTGCCACAAGTATCCTTTCATAGGATAAAAGAGAAACAAAAAATTTGCTCCTATAATATTAACCCTGAGGAAATGATTTTTATGAAAATAGAGGAAGATTAGAGGTTTTATAAAAGAATATTGATGAAAAAATTTCAAAATGAATTATATTGCTAAAAAAGAAGTTTTCAAGTAAAAAAAGCTGAACAGTTTTAAAATAAAGTAAAATCCAGAGCAAAATTATCAGCAAAAATAATATATACATCAAATTTCTGTAGATGTAAAATTAATAAACTCAAGATTTATAAACTCAAAACTTGTCTTTATTGATTTTGCTTAAGGCAGAAAGGAAATATTATGAGCGAACAAAAAGTAGTCCTAAAGGAGAATAAGCTTTCCATGAAAACTAGTTGGTTATATGGAATGGCCTCTGTATCGGACGCACTCCCTTACAACTTTGTACTTACATTTTTCTTATTTTATTTAACAGATATTGTAGGGATTGGGCCGGCACTTGCTGGAGCAATTATATTAGTTTCAACTTTGATGGATGGATTCTTTGGCCCGATATCGGGGTATTTCTGCGAGAATGTTAGTTTCAAATCAGGCAGAAGACGTCCTGTTTTTATGGTCGCAGCAATTCCTTTAGGGATATCTGTTATTGCAATGTTTACCAATGTGGAATTCTCTGACATGGGGAAAAATATATTTTATATGTTTTTTGCTATTCTATTTTGGTTATCATATGCATTTTTCTACACTGCATATACTGCATTTGGAGCAGAAATCACATCAGATTATGACGAGCGTGTGAAACTGCGTTTACCTGCTACAATAATGCAATCAGTGGGAAATATATTTGCAATGTCACTACCACTTACTGTTATTGTGTTTTTCCAAGACTTAGGACTTAGCGAAAGTTCTTCTTGGACTGCGTTTGCTGCAATCGTGGGTGTATTAACAACGTTAATGGTATTCGTTACTTGGAAAGGAACAAAAGGTATAGAAAAACCTCTTGAACTAAACCATAGAGAAGATGCAAAAAAAGAAAATTTCTTCAAATTATTTGCAAACATAATCAAAATAAAATCATATAGATATGTAATGATAATTGCAGTGTTATTTTCTTTCTTCTTCGGTGTGAAAAACTCGATATTCATTTATTTCGCACAATACAACATAGGCCTTAGCGAAGGACAAATTTCTATTGCACTATTTTGTATGGTAATATTTGCAATAGTAAGCACTGTATTTCTAGTATGGTGTGCTACTAAAGTGGATAAGAACAAAGTTGTAATAGCGGCTTTCCTTTTCACAGGGGTAATGTCAATTATTTTTAAATTCTTAGAAGTTGGAACTTTGGAAATGGCACTTCTATATTTAGGATTAACAATACTAGCGGGAGGAGCATACTGGCAATTTATTCCAACAACTCTATATGACATAAGTGAAATATACGAATTTAAATACGGAGAAAGACGTGAAGCGGCAATAGTTAGTTTGAATAGTTTTGCTCAGTCGGTTGGGGGTGCTATTGGAATTCAAACTTTAGGAATTTTACTTCAAGTTAGTGGATATGATGGTATGGCAGAAGTTCAAAGTGATGCGGCTCTTACTCAAATTGAAGATATAGCTACATATATATTAGGAATAATAAGTATTGTAATAGCTTTCGTATATGTGCTACTTCCAATCACAAAGAAAAGATACGACAAAATGATGATAGCATTAGAAAAGAAAAGAAATGGGGAAGAATTCGAGACTGAAGAATTTGAGAAAATGATATAGAAAACCAATTATTATAGATCAAAACTGTCTGTTCTACAAGTTCAAGATGGAATACATCGTTTTGACGGGATATTCCATCTTGTTTTATTTGTACACATCAAATTAATCATATACAATAAGAAATTAAATCTAACAAGAATGAAAGAGAAAGATTGGACTGAAATGAAAATAGAAAAAGCATGGATCGTAGCTCTAGGGTGCTCGTTTATGATATTTGCAGGAATTGGACTTGCAAGTAATTGTTTTTCTGTTTTTTTAGACCCGTTAGGAGAAAAAATAAATATTACAAGAACAGCAACATCCTCGCTAATAGGCGTGACTAATTTCTTTACAGCAGTCTCAATTTTCTCTTGTAACTTCCTTTATACAAAATTCACTATAAGAAAATGCACTTTTGTCGCAGGGTTATTTATTGCCTCTGGACATGGGTTATTAGTTATTGCAAACACATACTACTTAGCCCTATTATCAGTAATATTAATAGGTTTGGGAATAGGTGCTTTCTCTTATACAGCCACTTCAACTTTAATTGCAAGATGGTTCATCGATAAAAGAGGTTTTGCAATGGGAATTACGGCGGCAGCATCTGGAATTGCAACTTTCTTGCTTCCACCTATTTTGACGCTAATTATGAATAGTTGGGGTTTAGAAGCAGGACTGTTAACTCAATGTTTATTAATATTGACATTAGTAATTTTGACCACATCATTAATAGTAAATCATCCAGAAGATGCAGGAGTAAAACCATATAAAATAATGAAAAGTTCTAATAATATGTTGCACGAACAAGAGAATTGCTCTAAGTCCATGTCTGTTGAAGGAAACGCTCTTGAGAAAGAAGGCGTTAGTGAAGCTGTGTTTTATAGAATTCTAATAAAGAATAAAAATTTTATAGTTATTCTATTCACATCTTTTATGCTAGGGCTTACACTAGCTCCTACTTTTCAACATGTTGCGCCCATTATTACATCGCTAGGATTTGAGAAGATTTTCGCTTCAATGATGGTGTCTATATTTGGAGTGTGTATGATTATAAGCAAAATATTGGCAGGAACAGTAATTGACAAAAAGGGGACTTTATTTGGAACAATTCTTATAGGTGTCTTTTGGATATTAGCCATGATAGTTCCGGTTTTTATAAATACGAATGCGACTATTGCGATTATTTTTGCATGTTTAGTTGGATTTGGAGCTCCATTCGGCAGCGTATTTATCCCTTTGTGGAGTCTGGATTTACTGCCAATGAGTTTATATTTAAAAACAATTAGCATTTGTCAAGGAGTGTTAATACTTGGAGGGGCTGTCGGAGGAGTTTTGCCAGGAATTGTTTATGACACAACAGGTTCATATATACCAACATTTTATTTCTTTGCAGGATTTACTTTGATAGCACTTTTTATGATAATAAAATCTTATTATAAAAGAAATAACCTAAATGAAAACTAAATCCAAAGCAATAAGAATAAAAATTTTTAATAATGTGACTAGACAAAAAATATAAAAATGAAGGGAGAATAAACACTATGGAAGAATCAAAAATAACAGAGTATGCAGATATTGCAATTATTAATGGGACAATTTATACAGCTGACGAATGCGACACCATTAAACAGGCAGTTGCAATCAAGGATGGCATTATTACACACATTGGATGTAATGAGGAAATTGAATGTCAAATCGGACATAAAACTCGTCTTATAGATTTAGAGGGGAACTCAATGATACCGGGAATAGTTGATAGCCATATGCATCCTGCGATTTCGGCAGCTACATATGCTTTTGAAATAACGTTGCAAAATGAAACTTCTGAAGAAGGATATTTGAAGGTAATAAAAGAATTTGTAGAAAGTAACCCTAATCAAAATGCATATTTTGGAGCGGGATTTATGAGATCTGTTTTTGATGAGATAGGCCCTAGAAAAGAAAAATTAGATGGAATTTGTAAAGAGAAACCAATAATACTTATGTCCGTGGATGGACATTCAAAATGGATTAATTCAAAAGCGATGGAACTTTCAGGAATCTCATCTGAAACAAATAATCCAAAAGGAGGAGTTATACAGAAAGATCCAGAAACAGGTGAGCCTTCTGGTTTGTTGCAAGAAGCGGCAATGAATCTTGTAAGTGACTTAAATCCAAAATATACTCGTGAAGAGTATAAAGAAGCTATTTTGATGATACAAAAATGGTTTAATCAAGAAGGGATAGTTTCAATATATGATGCTATGATCAATTTGGATGAAGAAGAACAATATATGGCTTATCAAGAATTAGCTCAAAGTGGAGAATTGAACTTACGTGTTAGAGGCGCTTGGCTTTTGACACCAGATATGAATGAGGAAGAATTACTTAAAGCAATAGAAAAAGGGATGAACCTATCTAAAACTTTTACTACTCCATATTTTCAAGTGAATTCATTTAAGTTTTTTTCAGATCAAGTTTTGGAAGAAAAGACAGCTTACATGAAAGAACCATATGTGAATAGCGGTGAGTGGAGAGGGATTAAGGTATGGGACGAAGATCTCTTGGAAAAAATATTTATCGAAATAGATAAAAGGGGGTTTCAACTCCATATTCATCAAATTGGAGATGAGGCTGCTACATATGTCTTAAATGCACTCGAAAAAGTAGAGAAGGCTAACGGCAAGAGAGATTCACGACACACTATGGTTCATGTGCAGTTTCTTTCAAAAGAAGATATAAAGAGAATGGCAGATTTGAATATTATGGCTGTAGTCGCTCCATATTGGATGGGCATGGATGACTATTACTGGGAACTTTATTTACCGTACGTAGGAGAAAATAGAGTCAACAATATGTATCCATACAAAAGCCTTATTGAGGCAGGAGTACTGACGGCTACTCATAGTGACTTCATTGTAACAGAACCTGATATAGGGAGCCTTTTTTACGGAGCTATTTCAAGAACAATGCCAGAAAAAAAAGCGGCCGATTGGTGTAAAGAAAAAGGAATTCAGAGAACAACTGACTATAGTTGCCCAACAACAGATTTTATGATAGGTCCTTTAAAGCCACAATCTGAAAGAGTTTCTCTAAAGGAAGTAATAAAATCAAGCACATTTAACGGTGCTTATACTAACTTTATTGAAAAAGAAATTGGGAGTATTGAAGTCGGAAAAGCTGCCACAGCTGTAATCTTTGGAGAAAACATTTTTGAATTAGATTTAGAAGAAATATCAAATATAAAGCCAGCGATGACGATAAATGATGGAAAAATTGTTTTTTAAATCTAGCTATAAAAAATGCATGGTTATAATAATAGTGAAAGGCGCTAGAATAAATAGGCAATTTATATTATAAGTGAATTGCTGTATGGGCATAAAACTAAAAATTCCTATCAAACCAGGAAATTGGTTGATAGGAATTTGCATTTTTTGGAAGGGGTGATTTATTCACTTTGTTCTTTACATATTATTGTACTTTATTTCTCCATTCTGCACTGTCAGTGCAACTTGTATTTCGTGAATCTTGTAAACATCCACATCAAATGGATTCTCATTTGTTACTGTAAAGTCTGCATATTTGCCAACTTCAATACTTCCGATTTTATCTTCCATGCCTAGTTGGTATGCCGCATTTATTGTATATCCATCAATTACCTCTTCTATAGATAATACCTGGTCATATGGTTTGAGTTTTTTTGCTTCTCTTTCCCCTGGATATTGTCTAGTAATCGCTACTTCCATTGAAACAAATGGGCTTGCACCTAATTCATCAACTGGGAAGTCACTTCCCAAAGTTAGGATAGCTCCGTTGTCCATTAATCTTTTCATTGCAAAAGTTTCATCTATTCTTTTGCCTAAAACTTCTTCTCCATCTCCTCCGCCATAATGCCAGCAACCAGTTGTATTAGCAATAATGTTGTATTTTCCAAATTTAGGAACATCTTCTTTTGAAACAAGTTGTGTATGTGCGTTTGTGATCCTTGTTTTGTTATATCCTGCTTCTCGAACGGCTTTGGCTGCTTCAACAGTAGCCCTAATAGCTCTGTCTCCAATTCCATGTATATATATATCAAAGGATTCTTTAGCTGCTTCTATGCAAAGATTATTTAGTTCTTCTCCTTCGAGCATTGGTTCGACTATACTTCCATCGTGGCTATAAGGTTCTAACGTACTTGCAGATGCGCTTTCCATTGTTCCGTCATTGATGATTTTTAATGTTTTGAATTCAAAGGTGTCTTTGATATAGTTTTCATCTCTTAGTTTTTTCAATCTATCTACAGCACCTATTGCTTCCTCTTTTGTTGATACGAATTCACATCCCATTACTCTTTGAGGCAATTCGCCAGTTTCGGCAAGTTTCTTTAAGAGTGGGAAGCCTATTTCTGTCATATCAGGCATGGCCCCGCAGTCGGAGATAGAGGTGATTCCTATTTCGCTAAAATATGATAATACATTTTTTATCCATGTTTCAACCTTTTCTGTTGCATAAAAATCTATTTTTTCGTTTAACATATATATACAACCTGATTCTATAAATCTTCCTGTGGGTTCAGAATTCTCGTTTCTAACGAAATAGTGAAAGCCAGGTATAGGATCCGCTGTTTCTTTTGTGATCCCTGCCTTTTCAAGAGCTTTACTATTACAAACTCCCTCATGTCCACCAGCACTCAACAAAACCATAGGCCTATCTGCGCATATTTCATCCAACATTTCTTTTGTAGGTCCTAATCTGTCAAATTGCCATTCACCATATCCTTGTCCAAAGTAAACATCGTTATTTGGATTTTCTGAAATATATTCCTTTACTGTTCCCCAAATTTCTTCTTGACTTGATTCACTGTCGATTTTTATTCCCGAATTAAAATATGCACCTAGTAAAACGTGAGCATGAGCATCAATAAACCCCGGAAATAGAAATTTTCCTTTAAGCTCGATTACTGTAGCATTAGGATAGAGCGCTTTCCCTTCTTTCTCTGTTCCCACAAAAGCAATTTTGTTTCCATCAGAAACAACTGTCTCCGCCCATTTTTTTTCTCCGCCAAGATATACCTTGCCTCCTAAATATATTTTTTTCATATTTCTCCTTTTGTTTTAATTTCATTCTGTTTGTGTACTAGACTTTTAATTATATTAGATTGTATATTATTTTACTTCTATTATAAATACTTATTTTGCGTTTTTTTTTGTTGATTAAAGTGTTTTATATATAGCAGAATGCATTTGCCAAGTAAGTAGCAACTTTAAAAGCAATGAAATACTATCATTTGCAAATGTTTTTTAAAAAATACTGATTTTATGTGATATAATGTTCAATAATTCCTAAAAATATACGCTATTTTTTATGTAAAAAGGCTATGGTTTGACCTAATAAACTAACACAGCGAATAGACTTTTGTTAAAGAGATTAAAGGAGAGTGATGTGCCTAATAACAAAGCTGAGAGTATAGTAAATAGAATGAGAAATTATAGTCCGAAAAATATTTAAGTATACATGAAAGGAGAGTTGTGATATAGGAAACACTATATCACACACAAAAAAACATGAAAAAATTTAAAATTTTATTACTAGGATTTGCAATGATGATGGTGTTTACTGGATGCCAATCTAATTTGGAACTACAAGCAGAACTTATAACAAGCAGCATTGATGCCGACATTAAAGGGATTGTTACAGATGAATATTTGGAAAATTCAGGATGGACTAGAGAACAAGCATTGGAAGAGCGAGATAATTTTGCTAGGGCCATGGTAGAAAATTTGCAGTATACATACGGATTTTCAGAAGTACCAGAGCCATCAGTAACAGAACAAATGATGCCGTTTTATCGAGGACTGTTATTAGAGTTTGAATATACAGTTACAAATGCAGTAGAGAATGAAGATGGAAGTGTTACAGCTACAATCACATATAAGCCATTTGCCCTAGGAAAAGTTTTAGATGAAATAGCTTATCCATTTTACGATCAAATAACTTCTTCAGAAGCAAATGATCCAGCGAAATTAGATGAGGAACTATTTGGATTGTTTGAAAGTGCAATAGTCGATTTTATGGAAAACCCACAATTTGCTGAAGAGATAAGCATGGAAATCACAGTGTATACTTATGATGATGAAGAACTTGACTATGGATGGGAACTTTCGGATAACTACTACGGAGATTTTGCATATTCAATTATAGATTTGAACTTAGAATAATAGTTGGGGATAATTAGCATTTCCTTGTGATGTAAGATAAACATTTACTGTATGAATACTAATTTGAAGAAGGAATAATATGAAAAAGATACTAATTTTATGTATTAGCATGCTTATTGTTTTTTCTATAACAGCATGTTCAGAAAATCAAAACAAAGATATGTCTATTAAGGCAAGTGAATTATCGGAGGATGCAAAAAAAGTAGTAGCGTTGTTCGATGGCGATTTAAGTTTTTTTGACATAAAAGTTGATGAAACTGTAAACTCATATAGTATAGAAGTTTGGGCTTATAGAGATGGAGAATGGCATAATGATGGTATCGCTTCTGGGGGTATAGAGTTCTTGACCAATCAAATAGCAGTTAACCTAACAGAAACATTTTGCGAGACTTTCTATATTGATGAAAATGGACATTCTGCTCTTTCTTTCACACTTGAAACAGATTTTTCAAATTCAGTAGCAACTTCCATTGGAAAAATTGATGAAGAAATCCCGATTGAGCTGAACAAAGAAGTCCTAATCTGGCTTAAAATCGGCACTGAAAGTGGTAATGTAGGGGTAATGGATATTACTGAAGATTTTAGAAGCATCGAATGCGATGCAGGAGTAGCAGTTACAATTACTGTCTCAGATGAAGTTGTAGAGTAGTATTTGTTGTAAGACCATACCGAATTGGACCGAGTTTCTGGCAAGAAATATGGTAAAATAATTTTCATCCTCATTCATTTATATTTATTATAAATGAATGAGGATGTTTTAAATTAATTAAACGCTTCTTTGCTTCTTCAAAAACAAAACATTTAAAGCAACAAATGCTGTTGTAAAACCAAACAGTACAAGGCAATCAATTGCAATTGCATCAAATCCGCTTCCTCTAAGCATTACTTCTGTCAATCCATGTGTTGTGTAATAAAGAGGCATAGCTTGACTTATTACATCCCATCCTGAAGAAAGCGGAAATAGTCCACAAAGGAAAACTTGAGGAATTATTACTATAGGGATAAATTGTATCATTTGGAATTCACTTTCTGCTAGCGTTGATAACAGGATTCCAAGCGATAATGCGCATATAGCCGTTAGCAAAGTGAGAAGAAATACATATCCTATACTTCCTAGTAGTGTTACTTTTAAAATGTAGACAACGAATGCTGTTACTATAGCTGACTGTATAATAGCAAGGACACTAAATCCAAACACATATCCTAAGATTATTTCGCCTCTTCTAATTGGAGTGGTTAATAGTTTTTCTAAAGTTCCTGAAGTACGTTCGCCTAAAAAATTGATTCCTGCAATCAAGAACACTAAGAAAAATACAATTATTCCTATGAGTGGTGCTCCATAATTATCAAAGAAGGACAAATCCTCGCTTCCATATATATATTCTGTTTTGATTTCAATTTCATTCATTTCTAAATCAGTCAAATCAATTCCAATGTTACTGCTTGCTGCTTCCAAGAAAGGTGATTCTGATATCTCGTTCAAATTATCTTCAAGTATAGATTTTGTTTCTGCAAAGGCGGCGGATGAGATAATAGCGTTTATCTGCTTGCCATCAGTTGCGTTAGTGGCATCTACATATAAGGATATTGTGTCATCGCTTGAATCAACGAGCGCAATTATCTTGCCGTCCTTTATAGCCTGTACACCTTCCTCTTTATTGTAAGTGGCAATGTTTATGTCAAAGCCCTCAACATTTTGAATTTCTTCTATAAATGTTTCGCTTGCATTTATTATTCCAATGTTATATTCAGTATTGCTTTCGTCAAAAATAAAGTATATAAGGGATAACAATATAATTGGAACTACTAATAATAGTCCTACTGTTCTTTTGTCGTGTCTGATTTGATTAAGTATTCTTGTTGTTAATGCTTTAATTCTCATAATCATCACCTCCCAAATGCACAAATGCTTCTTCTAGTGTCGTCGTATTTGCCTTATTAATAATCTCTTTTGGAGTTCCAACTGCAATTATTTTTCCTTGTCTCATCATTGCAAGCTTATGACATTTTTCCGCTTCGTCCATAACGTGGGTTGTAAGCAAAATTGCAACACCTTTTTCAGCAAGTTTATTTAGCTCAATCCAAATAGCTTTTCTGAGAACGGGGTCAATTCCTACAGTGGGTTCATCTAAAATTAAAACTTCGGGATTTGGAAGAAGAGCAATGGCCAAAGACAATCTTTGCTTCATTCCTCCAGAATATTTAGAAACTTTTTTGTCCAGGTCATCGGATATATTTACAAGCTCACTCACGTACTTAATTCGTTCTTTTAATTCATTTTTTTTAAAACCATATAACGACCCAAAAAAATTAAGATTTTCTTTGCCGGATAAATATGTGTATAGTGCCGCGTTTTGCGCCATGTACCCAATTCTATTCAAGACTTTTAAATTAGGTATTTTAGTTTCTAAAATCTCAACTATACCTATATCATAAGCTAGTACACCTGCTGTTATTTTAGCAGTTGTTGTTTTTCCACACCCTGATGGACCAAGTAGACCAAAGATTTCTCCTTTGTTAAGTTCAAGCGAAACATTATCCAAAACTTTTTTGTCTTTATAACTTTTCGATAAGTTCGCAACTTTCAAAGCAACATTTGTGTTCATAGAACTTTTCTCCCTTTCTTAATATGTTTTAGTTAATAGTATATTATAAATTAGTACTGTTATTACTTAAGGCAACCTTTCAAAAATACATCAATAGCCATACTTCCTGCATCTTTTGGGGTTGTATTGTACTTCAAAAAAAATTCAGGGCTGTAAATGTTTTGAATAATAGAAAGCAAAACAGCTGCAAGTATTTTTGGAGAGTGGTCACTTTTTATTATTCCATTTTTTTGGTCTTTCGAAATAAGTTTTACAATAAGATCTTCTTTAGACTTTCTCTCTGATTCAATTTTGTCCCAAAGTTCAGGTACAGTATTTTGCAAGTCCTTCAAGAATTCTTCGTCCATTGAACTGAATATTTCTGAAATTTGTTCAACAGCTTTCTGGAGTTTTTCGTTAATAGGAAGGTCAAGTGACAATATAGCATCTCTTTTCCCTGTAGCTTCTAAGATAATGTTATCGATTATTTTTTCTGCCACAATATATTTGCTGCCATAAATTTTGTAGAGAGTAGTTTTGCTTATTCCTATTTCTTTTGCAACATCATTTAAATTGAGATTTTTATAGCCATATCGAAATAAGCATTTCCGTGATGTATCAAGGATTGCGTTTTCAATTACAGTTTTTTCATATGCCATAGGGCCTCCTATTTGTACTAAATGAACTTATTTGGTTTGTTTGGTTCATTATATAATTTTATTATTACTTTGTCAAGTTATTAAAAAAGTCTTATAAGAAGTGTCTTATAAGACTTTCGCACTTGTGATGTCTTTGTTATTTTGCAATGTCTTTGTTGTTCTGTGATAGTTTGATTTTTAATCATTTTATCTTAATTGCTTTAACAGATGATTATTCTATATCGGACAAACAGCAGAACTTCCCCAATAATTTGAAAGCGCCATTCCTACAGCTACTAGGAGGATATAAACTGCAACTAATATCAAATCATTTTTAGTTATATATTTAATATTCTTGGCTTTTTTAAATTCTGTAATAATTTTCATGATGTATCTCCTTTACGAAATTTTCTGTAAATCACACATGTTCATGCATTCTCGTCTTACTTTCTTTTTACCCTGATTTTCTATAACCAACCAGTAAGCTTAATATTATAATAGCTATTATAGTTATAGTTATAGTTATAGTTATAGTTAT
>CAYJEX010000030.1:8394-15432 GCA_964369465.1 uncultured Oscillospiraceae bacterium | reverse complement strand
TCCGCATTAATTCCTCTATACAGAAGTTCAGCTATGAGTTTTGCCATATATGATGGTGTTTCGGGCATTCCATCTTTAAGCCATTTGCTTAGTATCGCAACACATCCATAAATTGCATATTCTTTTGCGTAGCGATCCCTTCTCTCGTTATCTGAATTTTGTTCCAAACTTTTGGGGAATCCAAAAGTATAGACGAGGTCATTTTGTAATGATAGACCTGAATTTTCACTAAGTAGCACTGCACATACAACATGGTTTTCTTTCATATATTCTAAAACTAAATTAAGATTTTTGAACGAAACCACAAGCTTTGAATCGAGAGGTTCAATCTTGACATATGTTGCAATATCAGCAAAAACTTCTTGTTTTATTTTATCAATCAAATCGAACTGATCCAAGTAGTGTGAATAGAAAGTGCTTCTATTAATCTCTGCCTTTTCGCAAATTTCTTTTACAGACACCTTGGAAATATGCTTCGTTGAAAGAATTTCTACAAGCGCTTTTTTTAGTAAATCTTTCGTTATTCTAATTCTTTGATCTTCTTTCTTCATTAGGCCTTCTCCTTTAATATTTTATGATGAAACTTTCTCTAGATTTTTTGCTTAATATATTAAGATGACTTATTCTCTAGACTGCACCCTCAATATTTTATTATTAAGCATTCTATAAATTGTTTGTTTGATATTCTCGTCGAAGCTTTATCTCATATTTTAATTAATCTATATTTGCCAAAATTGCGAAATAATCAACACTTTTTACATGTTTGTATTGTAACTATCAAAAACTCCGACATTATTGGTTGATATCATACACTGTGTTGAATATAATACAATTACTAGTAGTTGTCAATATATATCTAGGAGCATAATATGGATTTTTTCGCAAATTTAATTGTAAATAACAAGAAAAAAATTGTTATTATTTTTCTTGCAACTGCCCTTCTGTCCGCTGTAATGATTTTGGGTGTTGTTGTAAACTATGATGTAAAAGATTACTTACCATCTAATACCCCTTCCACAGAAGCTCTAAGTATTATTGAATCCGAGTTCAAAGACAACATCCCCAACACTGAAGTCATGATTGAAAATGTGAGTTTGATAGAAGCCTTGGAGTACAAAGAAATAATATCAAACGTAGAAGGTGTTATTGATGTAGTGTGGCTTGATGACTTAGTCGATATTGATGTTCCACTTGAGTTTTACGGAGAAGAGCAAACAGAAGGTTTTTACAAAAATAACACTGCATACTATTCCGTTTCTCTCGGAAAAAATATGGAATTGAGTGGATATAAAAATTTGCAGGAGACGCTAGGGGATGGAGTTTATATCAGTGGCGATGCACCTGACAACGCTACAATGCAAATGGTAGCCGAGAGCGAAACATTTGGAGCTGCCTTAATTCTTCTGCCAGCAATACTAATAATTTTGATAATTTCAACTAGATCATGGATTGAACCTTTCTTGTTTTTAATTACAATTGGAGTTGCTGTAGTTATCAATATGGGAACAAATATCTTTTTTCCAGATATATCATTTATAACTAGTTCAATCAGTCCAATCCTTCAACTTGCAGTTTCTCTCGATTATTCCATTTTTTTGTTGCATAGCTTTATGAAACATAGAAAAGAAGCCGCAAATGCTGACGAAGCAATGAAAAGAGCAATTAAAGACTCTTTTTTCACAATAGCTGCCAGCGGGCTTACTACATTGTTCGGCTTCATAGCATTGACATTTATGAACTATGGAATAGGAATCGATCTGGGACTAAATCTTGCAAAAGGGATAATTCTCAGTTTTGTTTCAGCAATGATTTTCCTCCCTTCTATCGTGCTCATCGCTTACAAATTAATCGATAAAACTCAACACAAACAGCTAATGCCAACATTCCAAAACTCAAATAGAATTTTAAGGGTCTTTGCAATTCCAGTTTTCATACTAGTACTTTTAATTATAGTACCTGCATTCAAAGCACAGACAGAAGTGCCTTTTATATACGGAAACGGAGATGCTGTCACTTCAACAATTAGTGGACAGCATGGCGCAGTAATTGATGAAAACTTCGGTCAAACAAATATAACCGTTCTCTTAGTTCCTAACGGAGATATCGCAAAAGAGAAAGAACTAAGTGACGAAATAAAAGAAATTGAAAATGTAAGCGAAGTTATATCTTATGCAGACACAGTTGGTACAGGAGTTCCAATCGAATTCTTGAACGAAGAAATATCAGAACAGTTTTACTCTCAAAACTATGCTCGTCTGTTGATTTATACAGATACAGCAGAAGAAGGCGATGAAGCCTTTTCAACTGTTCAAGAAATAAGGGAACTTTCGGAAGAAAAATATGGAGAAGGCACATACACCTCAGGAATCACCCCAACTCTATTAGATATAAAAGAAGTTGTTGATAAAGACAACATAAAAGTTATGTTGATTGCCATTGTTGCAATATTCCTCATTTTACTCCTTACATTTAGATCAATTTCCTTGGCGTTAATTTTGCTTTTAACTATAGAGGCTGCTATTTGGATAAATCTCGCCGTCCCATATTTTCAAGGCAGCTCGATAAACTTCATAGGATATCTAGTTCTAAACACCGTTCAGCTAGGAGCTACTGTAGACTATGCAATTTTATTGAACTCAAAGTATATGACTTACAGAAGATTAATGCCACAAAAAGAAGCAATACATCACGCAATGGGCGAAAGTTTTCACTCTATACTCATATCATCTATGACACTTTCAATTGCAGGATTCGCCCTATTTGCAACTTCAACAAATTTTGTAACAAAAGACATAGGCCTTTTGTTATGTCGAGGAACAATATTATCGGTTCTAATGGTGGTGCTTGTTCTACCAGCTATGCTACGTATCTTTGACAAAGCAATAGAAAAGACAACTCTAAATGCTAGATTTTACAAGCCTCCAAATTTGCCTCAAAAAAACATCGAAGGCAATTCGCAAAATAAGGCAATAACCAAAGCATCCCGAAAACAAGAAAACAAGAAAATACCAAATGTTCAAAGCAAGAGAATAACAGAACAAGAGCCAGAAGAATAAAGAATCAAGAAAACCAAGAAATATCAAATGCAAGAAACAAAAAAGCACATACAAGAAACACAAGTACAGAAAAATATTAAAATGAAAATAGGAGAACATGAAAATGAAAAAGTTAATTTGTATAGTTGTCACATCTTTCCTAATAGTCGCTGCTTTACCAGTTGTTACTTTTGCCGAGTCACCTCTTCCAAAAAATGAGATTGTGTATGCAACTCTTTCTTCAAATGGCACTACAAAAAATATTTACGTTGTTAACGAATTCAATATAACAGAAAATACAGATATAGTCGATTATGGTGACTATATTGATGTACGTAACCTTACCAACACTAACAGTATTACGCAGAAAAACGACATGGTAAGTGTTCAAGCAGATAAAGGGTTGTTCTCATATCAAGGTAATATGAAAACTAAAGATCTACCATGGGATATTTCAATAAACTATTTTTTAGATGGCAAGGCTATTGAACCAGCAAATCTCGCTGGCAAATCTGGAGAACTAAAGATTGAAATTGCGAGTTCGAAAAATAACAATGTCCAAAGTGTATTTTACGACAACTATGCACTTCAAGTCTCTTTTACGTTAGATGAAAGTGTAGCAAAAAATATATCATCAGAAGGAGCTACAATAGTTTCTTCTGGCAAAGGTAAAATGGTCTCATTCATGGCACTCCCCGAAAGCGATATGGATTACAAGATATTGGCAGATGTAACAAACTTCGAATTTGATGGAATTCAAATTGCTGGTATCCCTTTTGCTTCTAGTGTGCCTGAACTTCAAACAGATGGGCTAACCGAAGACTTGAACTTACTCCCCTCAGCAACAAACGACTTAACAGTGGGTGCCAAGGAATTTTCTGACGGAGTAGCAGCATATTCTGATAATGGAACAGTCGTACTTACAGGTTCAACAACTATCAAATCATCTTTGACTGCTATTGCAAACAATATCCCTGCTATGCAAATAGGGCTTAACGAAACAGGCACTGGAATATCTAGGGCAAATGAATTAGCAGCAACTCTGCTTGCTTCTGACCCAACCAACGCAACTGCACAAGAATTATCCGGCCTATTATCTAGCCTTGATTCAAATTATTCTGTCATAAATACTGGAGTTCAATCTACTTTTAGCGGAATTTTAGGAATAGAGCAAAACTACTCTGCATTTCATGTTGGCTTAAACGATTATGTAGATGGTGCAACAGAAATAATGTATGGATCTAACGATTTGTATTTGGGAATAAACGAACTTAACAAAGAAGCTTCAACAATTCCTGAAACTATGCAAGCAGAAATTGACAAAATGCTATTAGAGTTCACTGGCAAAGATTTTGACCCTGTCTCATTTGTGTCAGACAAGAACGAAAATATTAACTTCGTCCAATTCGTTCTCCAATGCGATAGCATACATATCGAAGTAGCAGAAGAGGAAAAAGAAGTTGAGGAAAAAGAAACATTTTGGGATAGGCTTCTTAACCTGTTTAAATAGTATTAGATAATCGCAAAACATTAAGCGATTCAAAGCAAAATTCAAAGTGACAATTAAAAATAGAAAACTATATAATTGCAAAATACCCCATGCAAAGCGCAATTGTACACACTGTATATAGCCCAGCATATATCCACTCTTTGCGTACTAGCTTAAAAATCACATTGATGCTTCCTACTAATATTGTAGCAGCAACTACAATTAGCCATGTGAACAACCCTCTAACAAATGTAAACTCCAAAATAGTTAGTAATGCAATGATCAAAAATGCGATTTCAAATTTTCTTCCTTTTTTCATCTTAATACCTCTCTATACAATATATACTCTCTAAAATTATAGTTGCAATTTCTATTATGAATATGGTTTTATAATAAAGTACACCTTGCACTTTTGCAAGGTGTATTGTTAATCATTATAAAGATTTTATTCCAAATACTTCTGTTGCGGTTTCCATGTTCTTTCTTATTTCAACTCCAAACGGACAATTTGGTTCGCAAACACCACACATGATGCAATCATCCGCATTTTTTTCAAGAGACGAATAATGATTACGTACGCTAGTTGGCACAGTGTCTTGTTGCCTTGCAAGGTCTAAGTATTTTGTAACTGCAGCAATATCAATCTGCGAAGGACATGGTTGACAGTGGTTACAATACATACATCTACCTGTCATAACTATTTCTTTTCCTTCTGCAAAAATATGTGCATATTCGCGTTCAGCTGGGGAAACATCATAATATCTAACAGCTTCTCTAACTTCTTCGGCATTTCCACACCCGATTATAACTACTTTCACGCCGCTTCTATCGAGTGAATATTGCACGCACTGCGGCACGCTCATTGCCACTCCAAAAGGCGAGCTTTTTTCATCTAGGAGGCTACCTGCTCCCAGAGCTTTCATAACTGTAATCGCAACCCCTAAATTTTCACATGCTGTATAAAGCTTCTGACGTGCTTCATCAACCATCCATCCACTGTCGTTCATTCCTTTAAATTCGATCAAACTTTCTATATCAGTGTCGGCATGCTCCATGTCATAAGCCGGATTAATGCTAAACATCAAAACATCAACAAGTCCAGTTTCTATCGCCTTCAAAGCCACGTTAGGATTATGTGAGCTAAGTCCTATATGTCCTATCACACCTTTTTCTTTTAATTCTTTTGCGTATTGTATAATTTCTGTTTCAAAAACTGACGCATAGTCTTCCTCAGTATCGACGTAATGTATCATTCCAATTTCAATATAATCAGTTCCAAGTCTTGTAAGCAAATCGTCAAATGACGCTTTTGTTTTATCAATATCACGAGTTCTGCTATATTGTTCATCTTCAAAGACAGTACATAGATGTCCTTGTATAACAAACTTTTCTCTTCTTCCTTTGAGGGCATTCCCAATAAGATCCCTCGTAGGGGCTTGTGGCATAAACACATCAATAAAATTCATCCCCACATCTATTGCTTCATTAATAATATCACTTGCCTGCTCTTGTGTCTTACCATTGAGCCACTCTCCTCCAAGCCCTATTTCAGAAACTTCTATTCCTGTTCTACCAAGTGTTCTATATTTCATATTTACCTCATCTTTCCATTTACTCTACTCGATTTAATACCTTTTTTATTCCCTTCCATGTCGGATAATATTTTTCAACGATAGAATAAAATCTCCGATTATGATTTTTTTCGATTAAATGTACCAATTCATGAATGACAATATACTCCAAGCATTCTACAGGTTTTTTTACAAGCTGTAGATTTATCCATATTCTCTTCTTGCTAATATTACACGTTCCCCATCTTGTTTTCATGTTTTTTATCTTATATTCATTTGCATGGAGGCTAGTTCTTTTTTCACATATCAATACCATTTCATTTAAAACAGCTTGTAGTTCTTTCCTATACCACTCATTGAAAACTCGCTCTCTCGCTTCCTTCGTAGCTTTCGCAGGTGTGTATAGAATAATTTCTTTTTCCTCTTTTATAATTTGATATCTATTTCCTTCTTGGATAAGTATCAATTTATAAGGCATCCCCCATAAATAATGTATTTCATTCGTAATATATTGTCGCTCTGTCTGTCTAATTTTCAGCAACATTTTTTTTTGCATTTCTTTTATTTCAGGCATTTTACTTATTAAGTAACATCTAATATCTATATTAGAATAATTATGGGGAGCTGTTACAACGACTTTCGCCTCTGGTGGTTTAATTCTTACATATAGCCTTTTTAAATTTCTTTTTTTTATTATTGTTACTTCCACACCTTCTATAATTTCTTCCCTAGATATCATTTGCTAGCTGCCTCATTTCTTTTTGTAACCTTGTATACCCTGTCAGCCAGCAAATAATCTCGTCTACTTCCTCACTTTTTCTGTTTTTTTTCTCTGCTTTTGCAACGTATAATTTGTACATATCATTAAATTTAAATTCGTAAATATTATGTCCACTCATTGCACTTCTCCTTTTTTATGTAATATCATATTTTTATATCATAT
>CAYJEX010000030.1:2838-8294 GCA_964369465.1 uncultured Oscillospiraceae bacterium | reverse complement strand
TTTTTATATCATATCATATTTTTCAAATAATATTGCTTTTTGTTTTCCATTACTCTTATTTAGAATTAAACGAAAAAACGCCTTCAAATAAATTGTTACTGCGATATTATCACAACGTAACATTTATCCTCTTAAATACTATTAAAATATCCATTTAATCTTTTAATCCCTACAAATATAATGTATAATGACACATAAAATCAGTTTTATATTTTAAGCCAAAGGAGGCTAATTTATGTTTAGAGATATGAGAGTAAAAGAGGCGCTTTTAGAAAAGAAAGAAGCTGAAACCATGTTGGAAAACGGGTCCTATGCAGTTCTGTCAGTAACAGGTGATGATAATTATTCTTATGCTGTTCCTGTCAATTATGTATATGAACAAGGAAAAGTATATTTTCACTGCGCTGACGAAGGACACAAAGTCGATGCCCTTAAAAGCAATCCAAAGGTTTCGGTCTGTGTAGTAGCAAAGGACGATGTAATCCCAGAGGACTTTAACACGATGTACAAAAGCGTCATCGCTTTTGGAGAAGCATCTTTTGTGGAAGATGCTACCGAAAAGAAAACTGCACTTGTTAAGTTGTTGGAAAAATATTCCCCTAACCATATTGACTCTGGAATGAAATATTTAGATGCTTATATCAATGACTGTATAGTTATTGCAATTGACATTCTACACATAACAGGAAAAACAGGAACTTAATTATATACATTGTGGGTTTTGAAGTTCAAATCGCTCGTCTATATTTTGTTTTCCCCATGTACACATTAGTTTTAAAATCGGAAAAAGGGTCTTCCCTTTTTCCGTTATGCTATATTCAACTCTCGGCGGAATTTCTGCATAACTTTTTCTTGTAATCAATCCATCATTTTCAAGTTCACGAAGTTGATTCGTAAGAGTTTTTTGCGAAATTTGATTCACTTCGTTCATTAAATCTTTAAACCGTTTGGAACCATCTTCAATTAAAATATACAATATTAGAGGCTTGCATTTGCCCCCTATCATTTTTAGCGTTACTTCTATTTCCGTTCCTACAACTATTTTATTCATATTACCCTTTAGTTACCTCCATTTCACTTTGTGAAGTCAAAGTGCCTTATTGACAAAGCGTATAACTATATATAAAATATTCTTATAATCGTATTTTATACTATAATGACAGAAAAAGCAATATAAAATAAAGGAGATATTATCATGAAAAAATTAGTTGTAATCACAGGAGCAAGTTCAGGCTTTGGAAAAGAATTGGCTTTAGAATTTAACAAAGCAGGATATCCATTATTACTTTTGGCTAGACGAGTTGAAATTTTAGAAGAATTAGGTTTGGAAAACGCAATTTGTGAAAAAGTAGATGTCACTGACAAAGCATCATTCGAAAAAGCTGTCAGAAAAGCAGAGGCAATATATGGCAAAACAGATTTAATCGTAAATAGCGCTGGCGTTATGTTACTTGGAAATATCGAAAACCAAGATGCTACAGAATGGCAAAAAATGCTCGACATCAATGTTATGGGCGTTATGAATGGTATGCAAATCGTTATGAACGATATGAAAGAAAGAGAATGCGGAACAATTATTAATATTTCTTCCATCGCAGGAGTAAAACCTTTTGGAAATCACGCTGCATACTGTGCTAGCAAATATGGCGTTGTAGGTCTTTCAGAAGTTGCAAGAGCCGAAGTTGCACCGCATAATGTTAGAATAATACGTGTATGCCCTGGTGCTGTCGATACAGAACTTTTAGGACACACAACGGATCAATCAATCAAGGATGGCTATATTCAATGGAGAGATGGGCTTAATGCTACAAGCATCAAGCCAGAGCATATCGCAAAAACAATTATGTTTGCGTATGAATTGCCACAAGGCGTTAATATGAGAGAAATCCAAATCGCTGATACAAGACAAGACGGTTAAATTTGTGCGTAATTCTTCATCAAAACTAATAAGGGATAAGAAATACAAGTAAACTAATATATACCATATTCGGCAAGAGACTCAAAGTATTTACTAAAAAAGGGGAAATATTTCCCCTTTTTTGTTTTTTTTTCAAACTTTACATGAGATTTTCGAAATCACCCCTCAAATATTTCTTTTACATACTTTACAGTTCCATTGATTTTATCTATTCTATCATTCAAGCTAATCGCCATGAAATTTTCATCTGGCACCTCAAATGGGGCTTTTACTCCCAATAAGCTTGCAGGTTTATACCCTACTCTCGGATAATATTTTTCACTTCCTAAAACTACAATAATGTCATAACGTAATTCTCTAGCTATTTCATGCCCTTTTTCCATCAGAGCTGTTCCAACGCCTTTTTTCTGAGCAGTAGGGGCTACTGACAACGGAGCCAACGCAAGTGCAGTTACATCTCCAATTTTAGCCTTCGTAAAGAGAATATGCCCTATTATTTCATTATTCTCTTCTGCCACAAGTGAAAGTTCTTTTACAAATCCTTCACTTTTTCGCAGATTCTCTACTAATTCATGTTCGTTACCATCGCTATGTTCCGCTGTTTCAAAGGCGTATTTTACTAAATCTTCTACAGCTTTATAATCTTTTAATTCTTCTTCTCTTATTTCATTTTTTCTAACATCCTTTCTAACTAAGAATATATTTTATTTTATCATACTTTAACCGAAGCATTAACAAAACTTTGTTCTTTATATATTTGTAGCTAAAGCTCTTCTTTGGTATACTAAAGATATAGAGGGCATTACAGCGAAATTAAATCAATGTCAAATGGTTATGAATAGAAAAGGAGTCACCATAATGAAAATATGTGTAATAACAGGGGGATCTAAGGGACTTGGCTATGATGCAGCAGAAAGATTTGATCAAGAAGGATACAAAGTAGTTGTACTTGATATCATCGAAAGTAATAACAAAAATGTGGATTTCATAAAGACCGACTTATCAAAACACGAAGATATAACAAAAGCTTTCGAAACAATAAAAGAAAAATATGGAAAAGCCCATGTATTAATCAACAACGGTGCTGTTTCTGTTTTTGTAAAACCAGTTGCTGAAATCACACTTTCTGATTACGACATGGTTCTAGACACTAACTTACGCGGCGCTTTTTTCTGTGCCAAGGAGTTCATCAAATTGAATGAGGGCGAAAGCTATGGAAGAATAATAAACATAGCTTCTACGAGATGGCATCAAAATATGTCGGATTGGGAATTATATGGCATGAGCAAGGGCGGTATAGTCTCTCTTACAAATACCCTTTGTGTTTCTCTAATTGGAACACCAATCACTGTAAATGCTATAAGCCCTGGGCATATTTACACAGGGGCTTGGAAGGAATTAGACGAAAGAGACCATGAAATACACCCGTCAAATAGGGTGGGTAAACCTAGGGATATTTCAAATGCCTGTATATTTTTGGCAGACGAGGAAAACGACTTCATCAACGGTTCTAATATTATTATTGATGGAGGGATGACAAAAAAAATGATATATTAGAGAAAAGCCCCCAATACAATTTGGGGACTTTTCTTTATTTTCATTGGCTATTTTTACACCGATCTAAATATCCTTTTGATTATATATTTTTTTTGAAATGCGATAAGAAATTATAAAACCTACCGAACTTATCAAAACAATTCCAACTCTGTAAGTCAAATTGGAAATTTCCAAATTGAGCATATTTAGCAAAATAGTTGGAGCTATATGTACTGCAAGAGTAATTGCAACAGAAATCAGAAAAATAATCTGACCTTTTTCTATACCAAATTTCAATATCAAAGGATGCATAAATCCAGATATTAATATTAGAAATACAAATCCAAATGTAAGTGAATATCCCAATCTTTCCAGATCAAAACTTCCTCTGACCATGTAATACGATATCAACATTATAAACATAGCCATAAGAGCTACTATTGTTGAAATTAAAAAAGTAATGTATCTTGCTTTTATTATATCGTTTTTTACTACTGGAGTTGTTAATGCAAATCTATTCCATTTCGATAGATTATCATTGTATAAAAGTGTAAATGGAATTCCAGCAAAGCTACCCATAACGGCAAATGACGCATAGTTAATCAAAGAAGTATTTTCTGGAAAAATGATTGTTACAGCCAAAACAGCTATTAATATAAGTAAAGCTATACCTATTGTCGCTTTTACAGATGTATGTACCATATAGTAATTGTTTCTAAGCATTCCCTTCGTCATTAGATAACCTCCTTTGTAATTATTTGTAGTATTTCATCAATTTTTGCATTGTCCACTATAATATTCGGATGTTCTCTAGCAAACATTGCTTTATCTTTAACTAAAACTTCTATTTGTAATCCTCTTTTCCTAAATCCAATATATTCAGCTTGTACAACATTTTCAAAATCTTTTTCTTTCATTCTTGCTATACCATATTTGTAAATTAAATTATCTTTATTTTCTGTAAGCAATATTTTACCATCATCTATAAATATGATATAATCGGCAACTTTTTCCAAATCACTTGAAATATGAGAGGAAATCAAAATTGAATTTTCGTCTTTTTCGACAAACTCCAAGAATATATCTAAAATTTCTTCCCTCATCACTGGATCAAGACCTGCTGTCGCTTCATCTAATATTAAAAGTTTTGCCCTATGCGATATTGCGACTGCGATCGAAAGTTTCATTCCCATTCCACGAGAAAATGTCTTGAATTTACTTTTCTTCGGCAAGTTAAATCTTTCTATATAGCTATTGAATATTTTCAAATCGAAATTTTCATACAAATCGTTTAATACTTTTTCCAGTTTTGCCACAGTCATTTCTCCGGAATAGCTGAGCGTATCAAACACGACTCCTATTTCATTTTTCAAATGTTTATTTTCCTCGCTAAGTATTTGGTTGTAAAATAAAATTTCTCCACTATCTCTATTTACAATATCAAAAATAGAATTAATTATTGTGCTTTTTCCTGCTCCATTTTTGCCAACAAGACCAACTATATTCCCCGCCGGGATATTCAAATTAACATTATCCAATCTAAAATCCGAGTTCTTGTATGATTTAGATAAGTCTTTAATTTCTAATGCATTCATATACTATGCCTCCTCATAAAATATTCTTGATAGTTCTATTACTTTATCTATTGAAATTCCATTTGTTCTAGCAATATCTATCGCAATCATTAAATGCTCTTCCAAAAGTTTTTGCTGCTCTTCTTTTATGAAGTCTTTATTCTGCGCAGAAACAAAGCTCCCTCGACCAACATTCGTCTCAATAAACCCATCTCTTTGCAAATCTTCATAAGCCTTTTGCACTGTTATTACACTTACATGAATAGTTTTTGCGAGGTTTCTCATAGAAGGGATGCTATCACCTGTTTTTAATTCCCCAGACATTATCATGGCTTTAATTTGCGAAGTAATCTGTTCGTATATAGGTTTACTCGTATTGCTACTGATAATTATTTCCATATAACTCTCCTTTGTGCAGTTATGCAGTT
>CAYJEX010000030.1:0-2738 GCA_964369465.1 uncultured Oscillospiraceae bacterium | reverse complement strand
CATAATTAAAATTTCTCATTCGCCTAACTCTATTTCTTTCCCCTATTCATAGCATTGTTTTAGGTGAAAATCAAGTCATTAATTCACTTCAATACTCTCTCCGCAAGAAATATAATGCAAATTATCCATTTTCTTAGACAAATATTTGTATGCCTCTTGTCCTGTACAATGGCACGTATAAAATTGAATCTCTGTGTAAGACTTTAGCTCTTTGGCAATCTCATCAAGAAGTGAAGTTGGGACACTTTTTTTTGTAGTTGGGTTCATCAAATGATATCCACCTACGCAAACTTTTGGTTTAAAATCTTCTGCTTTCTTTAAAATATTCACAACTCCGCAATGACCACATCCCATAATCAATGTGGCTTCTTTTTCCTTAATAACCAAATTTTGCTCATGAGAAAAGTTATCTTTTCCCGATTCATCATATAGCACAGCATTTGCCGGAGAAAAACATTTATCAATTTCTTTTACAGTGAATAGGGTTAGCTCATCATCAATTTTATAATCTCCATCCAGAAGTATCACTTGTTCATGGTCTTTCATTTTTTTATTTATACCAATATCAGTTTTGAAAAGAAAAAACTTACCATAATGTGATTCGAAAGCTTTTCTTTGCACATATATTTTCGCAGTTTTGTTTATTTCAAGAAACTTGGACAATGCTCCTCCGTGATCTCCATGCCCGTGCGAAATAACAACTATATCAACTTGCGAAAGGTCGATATTTCTCATTTTGGCATTTTCAAACAATGTATTATCAGGACCTAAATCAAATAATATCTTGTGTTCTTTTGTTTCAATGTAAAGTGCCAAACCGTGAATTGACTTTAGTTCACATTTTGACAAATTTTCGACTAGTACTGTAATTTTCATTTTTTTCTCCTAAATCCTCCAATAAAGTTCCAGTAAATTCTCACTTGAGGTACATACTTAAACCCATTCACGCTTCTTACAATCCCATCTCAAAAGCAGTTCATCTTCTTTTGTGATAGTATAGAATACAGGCTCAAGAAGTAATTTGATGATATTCATTACAACACCGAATTCAAGGGTGTCGTCTTTGATTACTTTTAGAAAATCTTTCCATCTTTTTTGTATATCTTCGTCATCAGATAAAGACATCAGCCGTTCAAAACTGTTTGGTTCATAAGTTGTTCCACGACAATTCAATGTTTCAAAAACCGCAGTTTGCAGTTTCAAACCCTCAAAATCAAAAGTGGACGCCAAATAATAGATGTCATAAAAATCTTTCATTCGACTTGTAAGTTCAAACCTTTGGAGCATGGCGTCAAACTTTTCGGCTATTGTACTTTCAATAGAGTATGTCTTAATAATTGGCATTTCAAACCCAGGGAGCTGGGTTGCAATAACTCTTTCTTCTTCTTTTGGTACGATTACATCTCCAACTCCTATATCTACATGAAATGGTACTCGAACATTTTTAATCTGTGCAATAATCTGAACGCTGATACCTTTATATTTTCTTTGAGGAGAAATTTCCTCAAAGCCTTTTGTTTTCATAGTGATATAATCATTTCCAGTATCAACACAAATAATTTTTTCAATTAAAGTCTGAACATCTTCCATAGAATTTGAAAAATGTCTTAGCAAAAAATCTACATCGACTGTGGCTCTGCTTTCAAAGTTAGTCAGGGTATAAATAAACAATCCCCCCTTTAGAACAAGATTTTCGTCATAGCCTGACTTTGAAAGTTTCCTCAAAAATTCTTCTTGTACAAATAGTTGCAGACATTGCTGGTAGCTAATGTCTACGCTCTTTGCTTTATTTCTTAGTTTCGCCAATACTGATGCTGCAACATCTGCCATTATAGCCACACTCCTATCAAGTCTTTCACCTTTTTCTGTACTCGTAGTTTTTTTGCATATTTCATTAGGTTAGGTATGTTTTTCTGCTCATCATTAACATATCTTTGTATAGCTTTATTGAATATTTCTTTATCCATCTTATTCATATTTCTAAGAACATCACAAATAGTCCGATCTATGTCATAGATTCGGACTGGTTCTCCATCTATTATGCCTTCAGTTTCACCAAGCACAAGAATTTCTGATTCTACACGATAAGCTCTTATAAAAGGGTAGTCGATTTCTGTCCTCCCTTTAGATACCATTTTATCTATGGCAAAATTCCATTCAGAAGGATTTCTGTCTGTATATCCATAATAAAACAGAGCTGTTTCCATACATAACACTGCATCGGGGAACAGCTTGTTTATTATTAGGATTTCACTTCCATTATCATTTTGAATATAATGATAGTATCCTCGCTTTACTTTTTCAATCACAGCACCATCAAGAAGACTCACGATATCGGTATGATAAAAGCCTTCTTCCTTTAGCTGTGCTGTTGTCATTATAAAATTATATTTTGCAAAAACATTTCCAATTTTTTTTTGCTTAACATCTGCGTTCACAGTTCTACCTCTACCAAACCACCTATATTTAACGTTTACATTATGGTACTTTAGTATGAATTATAGACTGTTTTTTTGCAAATGTCAACTTGCATCCGCAATTCGTTTTAAAAACAAAACTTTGACACACTCTTTGATAAATCTAATGATGAAGAAAAAATCCCTAATCACTTCATTAATTGAAGCAATAGAGATTTTTCCACATGGAGAGTCAGACGCTCCATTAAAGCCTATTTTGTCTAAATTTCCACTCTATTTAGATGGTTAACAGTTTCGCGGATCTTTGCGGGATAAAAGTAC
>CAYJEX010000029.1:0-17052 GCA_964369465.1 uncultured Oscillospiraceae bacterium | reverse complement strand
TTCAAAACACATACTGTATCAAAATCATGTAAAGCACTGTTCCTACACCTATGCTCAACAAATTATTTCTTTTCCATATATGTAAAAGTACAACAATGGCAATGGCAATAGTCTCGGGAATTGCGTAAGGATATGATATAAGTTGTGTTGATTTTAAACAATAAATTACCAAAAGTCCTATTATAGCTGGTGTCAAATATTTTCCTAAATATTTGACAATTTCAGGAACTTCTTTGCCCTCAGGAAATATTAAAAAAGGAAATAAACGCGTAGAAAAAGTGACTGCTGCTACAACTAAAATGATTATTAGTGATTCAAAACTACTTAGTGGCATTTTCACATTCCTCCTTCTCTATTTGTTTTTTTCCAAGAAGCAACAAGGCGACTATACATAGCATAGCAATTAAAACAAAATTATTTGCCCCAAAGATAAGCAAGGTTACAAGAGCACATACTAGCCCAATCACTTGAGGAACTCTATTCTTCTTATCCATAGCTTGCTCAACAAAAATCACAACAAACAAAGCAGTCATCGCAAAATCAATTCCTTCCGAATTGAATGGAATATATGTTCCAGCTAGAGCTCCAATTGCAGTCCCAACAATCCAATACGAATGATTTAATGTTGCAATAGCAAATATGAATTTCCCTTTATTCACATTATCTGGAACTTTCGTCGTGCATAACAAAGAATAAGTTTCATCTGTCAATCCGAATATCATGTACCATTTTTTCTTACCTATATTGGAGAATTTTTCAAATAATGATATCCCGTAAAATATATGCCTAATATTTACCATTAGCGTCATAAATGCAATTTGCAAAATCGAAAATCCAGGTACAAAA
Organism: uncultured Oscillospiraceae bacterium; assembly: GCA_964369465.1. Classification (GTDB taxonomy): domain Bacteria; phylum Bacillota; class Clostridia; order Peptostreptococcales; family Anaerovoracaceae; genus CAYJHC01. The sequence continues at coordinate 16,206 of CAYJEX010000029.1, read as the reverse complement.
AAATTAACTGCCAAATATTGCCCTGCTCCAGCAAATACTGCAAAACTCATCAAAACTGCCCACCATACCGAATATCCTTTTTCCTCAAACATAACTCCAAAAGCTATTCCAATAAAAAAATACCCTGTTAAAACGGGAATAGTATACGGAAATGCTTTTTTGTACGCATGTAAGTAGCCTTTCATATTTCTCCTTCTACATTATAAATAAATATTCATACCTATTCATAATATCACAATTTTTATATGATTGCGCAAAATAATTCATGCAAAATTCAGCTTTTTCTTTTGTAATAAGTTATACTATAAAGTATAATAACGTGCATTACATTTGCATTTTCACAGCACAGTGATATCGCTCTCAAAGAGATAAGGGGAATAAATTGAAAAACAACATTTTGATAAATCTATTCAAGAAAAGACGTGGATTCAGTGACGAAGAATATGAATTAATAAAATCACGAAAAACAACATACGATTACGAAAATTCAAAATTATTAGACATAGATAAGGCATGTCAAATTTTAAATGATTACAAAAATAAAGAAATAACTATCATTCCGGATTATGATGCTGATGGAATTATGAGTGGTGTTATTGCCTATGCAGGACTTTCAGAACTTGGTTTTCACAAAACAAACATATATTATCCTTCATCAGATACAGGATATGGAATGTCGAAAGATTCCCTAAAGGAAGCGTTACTACTATATCCAAACACTGAACTTATTTTTACATGTGACAATGGAATTTCATCAATCGAAGCAATTGATTATGCACTCACACTGGGCATTCCAACTTTAGTTACGGATCATCATCCTGAAATAGAAAGATCAAGTGCAATAGCAATTGTAAATCCTCATAGATTAGACGAAGAATACCCATTCAAAGGACTATCAGGTGCCACAGTTGTTTGGAAGACACTCTTTAACTATTCAAATATCTTTGATATTGAAAAAAGAGCGCAAATTATCCGCCTATCAGTTTTCGCAGGAATTAGCACTATTACAGATGTAATGCCACATCTGGAAGAAAATCGTCCTCTAATCAACTTTATGGAAAAAGAGATAAACAAAACAAAGTCTTCCTTTGATAAGATCAATAACAATACTTTTTGTGATTCGGAAGTGTACAGAAACTCCTTTTTAGGATTAAATCTTTTAGTTTCTACACTTTCAAACAACAACAACAATGCGCTTGAAAGTGATTTTATTGGTTACTATCTTGGCCCTTGTCTAAATTCTTCAAGAAGGGTTACAAGTCAGAGTTCCTATGCGTTTAATGTTTTTATTGAATCTGATTTGGATAAAAAAAGAGAATACATCTCTTATCTTATCGAATTAAACTCAAGTCGCAAAAATCACACAGCAATAATTTGGGAAGACTTTAAGTCAAAAATCGATAATGGCTATACTGGGTTATTCTTTGGAACCGACTTTGAATCAAGGGGATATTCAGGTCTTGTTGCATCAAAAATAACTACGTACATCAACAAACCCTCTATAGTCTTATACAAAGACATCAAAAATCCTACATATTACTCTGGTTCTGGACGTTCGCCATCCTGGTTTGATCTCACGCATCATCTTGCTAAAATCAAAAGTGAAAATCCTACTTTGGATTTTACTTTTGGTGGCCATTCTGTAGCATGTGGGATAAGCGTAGAAGAGTCGCATATGACAATTTTGGAGAATCATCTGATAGAAGAATCTATCAAAGTTATCTCGGAAATAATAGAATCGGGTAACGAAAACATCTTATCCCCTGTAGATTTAAATCTTAGTATATTAAATTCAAGCGATAAAAAATACGATATGAATATTGATAATCAAAATTCTAATATCGTATTCGAATTCATTTATGAAATATTGTCTCTAAAGCCATTTGGAAATGGTTTTGAATCGCCTAGAGTTTCTCTAACCATAGATTTAGAATTATTCAAAACGTGGAATATTGGTAGTGAAAAACAACACACAAAACTCAAACACAAATCGCTTCCTTTAGAAATTTTAATATGGAACGACTTACTTCCTTCGTCAGAAAGAGTTATAACCTTACACGGATCTTTCTCAATTAACGAATTCAGAGGAGAAAGTTTAATAAATTTCACTAGAAATTAAAGTTAAATTTTCCTTTGCATGATCTTTACATCATATATAATACTTTCCGTATGTGCTATTCCATTAACAGATACGCATCTCTTTCTGCCCCAACAGAAACGTATTTAATATGACATCCTACTGCTTTTTCTATATACATAATATAGTCATATGCTGCCTTAGGTAAATCCTCTTTTTTTCTGCAAGATGAAATGTCTTCTTTGAATCCTTCTAAATACTCATACACTGGCTCTGCAATTTGAAGTCTATCGTCAGTTGGAAAATCAGTTAGAACTTCTTTCCCCACTTTATATCCGATACATACTGGTATCTTGTCATATCCTGATAAAATATCTAGCTTGGTAAGTGCTATTTCTGTTGCCCCTTGAATCTTCACTCCATATTTTGAGGCAACTACATCAAATCCACCTACTCTTCGCGGACGTCCTGTTGCCGCTCCATATTCTTCACCTGCTTCTCTAAGGAAATTTCCTTCTTCCCCAAATAACTCACAAACAAAAGGGCCTTCTCCAACGCAACTCGAATAGGCTTTCATTACACCTATTACTTTCTCTAATTTTTCACCAGGTATTCCTGCCCCTGTTGTTGCATATGATGAAATTGTATGCGACGAAGTCGTATAAGGGTATATCCCAAATTCTATATCTCTGAGGGCACCTAGTTGCGCTTCAAACATTATAGTTTTTCTTGCTTCTAACTCAGACGACAAGAACGAAGTTGTGTCTTTGATGTATGGTAAAATTGGTTCCCCAAACTCTTTTAGCCATGACATAATCTCTTTTAATAAAATTTCTTTATCACCATATCCACTAAGTAGTATGTTTTTCCACTCAATGATATCTGCCAACTTTTGCGGAAGAGTGTCAAAATTTCTTAAATCAGCAATCCGAATTCCTCTTTTCATATACTTATCTGAATACACGGGGGCAATTCCTCTTCTTGTTGATCCAAATTTCTTGTCTTCTAGTCTATCTTCTTCTAAACAGTCTTGATCCACATGATAAGGAAGGCATATATTTGCTTTATCGCTAATTACAAGGTTTACTGGAGATATATTAACTCCTTTACTTCTAAGTCCTTTTATTTCATTATATAAGTGTTCTAGGTCTACCACCATACCATTGCCCATCACATTTATAACATTTTCTCTTAATATTCCAGAAGGTAGTAAGTTAAGTACAAATTTTCCTTTTTCATTCTTAACAGTATGGCCTGCATTATTTCCCCCTTGATACCTACATATTATGTCATACTCTTCTGAAAGCAAATCAACCATTCTACCTTTGCCTTCATCACCCCAATTTATCCCTACAATTCCAGTTAACATAATTTTACCTTTCTTACTTACAATCTATATTCTATAAATTAATTCCGTATCAATTACAATTTGTATTTCAACAAAGCTAATTATACCACAAATATAACAATAGTCACAGTCAAAAAATAAAATTGCCAGACATGCATATTAAATCATATCTGGCGCATATAGATTTTCTCAATTTAGAACAGCGATCAAACATTTGATATAGACCTTCTATTCTTTTTCATTTTGCGAATTATAAAAATTCATTTTTTTCCCTTCTAATCACTGCATATGTCATCCCTATAAATGATATCAACATTGTAGCTAGATATATTTGTAAAGGTGATTCATCGCCCGTGTCTGGCACTTCATCTTCATTCATTGGCAGAGCACTATCTGTACTTCCTTCTGTCGTAGGATTAGTTGGATCTGGGTCTCCTGGCGATGGTGATGGTGGCAAAGCGCCTTCTTCCATTACTTCATTAGTTGCTGCATAACTAACTGTTGCCTCACTATCGATCGTTATCTGAATTCCTGGCATTACCAAATCAACGTCTGCTATTCCTAATAAACTTTCAGCATCATACCCTTCTGGTGCCTTTGTCTCTGTTAATGTGTATGTACCATAAGGTAAATCCGATAGCATATATACTTCGTTAACTTCATCAAATTTGCTTGTGAAGCTTCCCTCCCCATCTGTTCCTTCAAGTTTAAACTCTGCACCTTCTAGTTTTGCATCAGGCGTATCAGCATCTGTTTTTGTTATTGATATTGCGCCTTTTTCCTCAATTCTATTTGTTGCTTCAAAATAAAAATATCTATCCTCTTCAGTTACTTCAAAATCAAACCAGTTATTGCCCACAGCATCACTAACGTAAGGTTCGTACTCTCCTGCTTCATTCCTTCTATACAGAGTCAAAGAATTTGTGTCATGATTGCCTCCCGAAGAGGTCTCATATATTCTGTATTTACCAACAGCCATCCTTTCAAATGAAACACTTCCTACATTATCGGTAGTTTCAGAAGAAATAAATTCTTCTGTTCCATCATTTATTTTATACAAATCAAATCTTGCACCAATAATATCTTTTTCTTCAGAAGTATTGTAATTGTCTTCATCATATTTAAATAAATATAGAATACCTGTAGTGGTTCCCCCTGCACCCGCATCACTAGTACTCATCCAAACTTCATTAATGGATTTTACATCCTCAGAAATACCATCATAACTTAATGTTAGCTCATTAGAATACACTCGCCCATTAACCATATCCATTTTTGAATGAAAATTCACCATATAGCAAATTGTCCTATTGTCTAGAAAAGAAGTAATTGCAATGTTTTCTGTCGTTCCATCATATTCTGTTAATGTATAAGATGACGTGTTATCACCAATAGACTGCATTATAGTTTTAACTTCCTCATTTGTTAGTAATTTGTCTCTTCTTAACATTTGTTCGAGTGAGGCATTGTCAGGAGCATATTTTATCCCATTTTCTAATATATTCCCAAGATTTAATATGGCTATTTTACCATTTGTGCTGATTCCATAAGCTGGTGCATTTTCTGGAGCACTTATAGCTTCTTCCCATTCAGCTGTACTTCCATAATCATGTTCATAGTATCTTTCAATCCCCAAATCTCCCATCCTTGGTGTCCATGATGCTTTCCAATATGCCGATGCTACTCCCTCTTCATTGTGAGGGGTAAAGTATGGTAATCTAATACTCATATCTGTAAACACATGGCCTTCTTGAAAAATTTCATCTCTAATAACCACATTTTTGTGAGCATCAAAAGTATCGTCAGAGCGAAGATGCGATGTGTTCACATAGTCATCATATCCAAATCTAACAGTCCATAAAACTGATCCTGTACCATCACCCGAGGTACTTGGAGTTATTTTCCCTGCCGCATTCTTTGCGACATTAGGCATTTGATCAGGTCTAGCAACTCCTGCTCCATATCCTTCCTGTTCATGTCGAGGCGGAGTATATTCGGGATTTTCTATATTTGCAGGAATATCAATTCCAGGAAATTTCAAAATAACATCTTGTTCTTCGTTATCTACCCACGCAATAAATCCCTCCAAATTGAAAAATCCTTTTCTATCAGCAATCACAGCAGCAAAATTACTATGTGCAACAAATTCAATTTGGCTTACATTTTTACCATCTACTACTTCCGAGACGATTCTCCAATATCCAATTAAAACACCATCTACGTCACTGAAAATAGGTGCATATCCGTTTTCTCCCACAACAAGACGTGGAGTAAGATATTCGGGAAGAGTCAATCTAAAGAAATCGCCCTTCTCAATAATTGGGCTTGCATCATCAATTGTCCAGGAATAGTGTAATACATATTCCTCTTTATACAGCAATTGAACAGGCTCCGTAATAACCACTTCATTATCTTCAATAATAGTTATATCTTTTTTTTCCCCATTATCATAATAAGAAAATAAAGCTGTTTCTATATTTACATTTTCCGTTATGTCTTTTCCAGATGGAGTCGGCGTCATATCCTCCGAATAAGAACTTATAGTAATAGTTGACGTCAAAATAGCAACTGCTACTCCAAGTGCAAATATTTTTCTAGTAGTTTTTGTCATTTTCTTTCTCATTTGTATCTTCCTCTTTTGCAAAGTATATTTCTCCATCAGGAGTGGGTTTTGAGTTTTTGCCTATTTTATTTTGGTCATTTATATATTGTGATATAATTAACTCGTGACCATCCCGTCTAGAATATCACAACACATTTACTGTGTCAACAGATAATGAAATTATAGCGAAGCAGAAAAGACTGCTTCGCTATAAAATCTCATTTTTGAGATAACTTTTATTTAACTAAATTTTTCGGCTTATTTCGCCCCTTTAAATACATCTGCTATTTTTTGCCCTTGAATTTTAAATTTTCTCTTTATAGTCGTTTTAATTACATGAGGCTTGGCGGTTTCTAATGTTACATTTTCCCCATCATAAACTCTTTCTAGTTTAATAGCATCAAATTGACATTTTGTAGTACACTGCCCACAACCTACACACATGAATTCATTTACTTTTGCAGCTCCACATCCAAGACAACGCTCTGTTTCTGCTAACATTTGCTCTTCTGTAAATGTTTTCCTTCCATCTTTGAACTCTTCGACTTTTTCATGTAATGGTCTTTGTCTTTTCTTGTTATCAAATCCTTCAAACACAACGCTATCTACATCTAATGAGATATAAGGTTTTTGGAAACGTCCTATAAACATATCTTGTCCTGGCCATACTACACGGTGCATTGACTCTGCAGCCTCTTTACCTGCTGCTATGGCATCGATGGCAAAAGATGGTCCGCTATAGCAATCTCCACCTGCGAAGATGTCTTTTTCTTCTGTTTGATACGTAAAGTGATGAGCTTTAATAGTTCCATTCTTGTTAAATTCAACAGATGTGTCTTGTAGCATGTTTTCCGTATCTACACTTTGTCCAATAGAGATAATTACATTTTTACATGGAACTGTAATCAAATCTTTTTCATCATATTTCGGATTAAATTTACCATTTTCGTCAAACACTGATAAGCATTTTTTGAAAACTACAGCGCTTACTTGACCTTTTTCTGTTAGTATTTCAACAGGGCCATAACTATTATTTATAACAATGTTTTCTTCTAATGCCTCATGTATTTCCTCTTCTATTGCAGGCATCTCTTCTCTTGACTCCAAGCAATACATACTAACTAAATCTTCATTAATTCTTACAGCATTTCTAGCAACATCAATAGCAACATTTCCTCCGCCTATTACTATTGTATCTCCTTTAAGTTTTTTAAGTTTTCCAAGGTTAACTTCTTTAACAAAGTCTACCCCATAGTATACACCTTTTGCATCTTCCCCATCAAGGTTTAATTTTCTAGTTCCACATGCTCCAATAGCTAGGTAGAATGCTTCATATCCGTCTTTTCTAAGGCTGGAAATAGTCATGTCTTTTCCTAGTTTATGGTTTGTTTTAAATTCAACTCCCATTTCCCTAAGAATATCAATTTCCGCATTTATTACATCTTTCTCAAGTCTAAAGGTTGGTATTCCTAAAGTCAACATGCCACCTAGAGCACTTTCTTTTTCAAATACAGTTACAGAATAACCTTTTTCTGCCAAATAATATGCACAAGAAAGCCCTGCTGGTCCTGATCCAATTATAGCCATTTTCTTAACTGCGTACTCTGGGTTCTTGATTCTAGGAATATATCTATCTTCGCTATTCAATTCGCGATCAGCAATAAATTTCTTTATTTCATCAATTGCTAATGGTTCATCAAAACCGTTTCTTGTACATGCGGATTCACAATTATGTGGGCAAATTCTTCCACATACAGCTGGCAATGGGTTGTGCTTTTTGATTAATTTCAAAGCTTCTTTATAGTTTTTTTGACTTGCATGCCTAATATATCCTTGCACTCCAATATGTGCAGGACATTCAACCTTACATGGCGAAGTTCCTTCTGGAACTGTAGTCTCTTTAGTTGTTCTAAATTCGAAGTTGAAATCTTTCTCTGTAAATTCATATGTCCTTGGTGTTTTTTCTTCTTTAAATTCTTTGATTTCGTTAGTTGAACAAATTTTTTGTCCTAATCTAACTGCATTAATTGGACAATTTTCCGTACATTGACCACAGGCCACACACTTTTCTTCATCAACCTTTGCCACATAGTTACTTCTACACATATCTACATTCTTAAGAAGGTTAGAGCTTCTTATGGCAAAACATGAACAACCACAACAATTACAGATAGCATGAGTATGCCCCACTCCGTCCATGTTTGGAATATTGTGCATCAATCCGTTTTTTTCAGCTTTATCTAATATTTCATAAACTTCCTCTTTAGTAACTTGACGTCCTCTACCTGTAGTAATATAATATTCTGCTGCCCTGCCTAGTTGAATACACATGTCTTCTTTTAGATGTCCGCAACCCTCGCCCATCACTTCCCTAGAAGTTCTACAACTACATGGGGATACAGAGAACATTTTTTCATCTTCTATATAATGGCTTATTTGTTCATATGATTTTGCTTGAGTATTTCCATCAATCGCTGATTGAATAGGGATAACCCTCATCAAACCAATCCCTACTGGAAATTTTCCAACACTCATTGGTCCTGCAACCCTACCATATTCTTCAAAACATACTGCAATTTCCGGGTGTTTTTTTACATTTTCTATATTGTTTACCATCTGCTCCATGATTCCCGGAACATATGGTTCAAAATAAAATTTTTCAATTCCTGATTTTCCTAGACTTAAGGCATCTGTGCCATCCTCATTATACCAAGCTCTAAAACATACCCCAACATCAGCAAGTCTTATTAATACTTCATGTACATGATCCACATCTTTACCACAATTTGCAGCAATTTCCTCTTTTGTCAACGGAAATCTTCTTCTCATACCCATGGCTATTTCCGCATCTTCATTACTCATTGAAGTTGCTAAAATTCTATAACGACAATCATCGTAACTCCAAGCTCTTTTTGAACCTGGCTTAATTGCACTTACTAATAATGAAAACTCTAATACTTTTTCTTTTTTTTCCATATTTGCCTCCTTACAAATTTAATAAGCAACTACTTCTTTTATATTAAATTCTTTTCCTTGTATATACTCACTTTGATCGTGGCCACAATAAACACAAGCTCCATCTCCTTGAATTAGATTGTATTCATTCTTGCATTCTTTACATCTAACAAGTCCCTCAATAGTGTCAATTACCAATTCCGTATCTTTAAACATTGTTCCTTCTATTGCAGCAGGCCAGCACTCTTGCAAATACTCAGGTACTACGGATGATAATTCCCCTACTTCTAAAACTACCGCTTCTATTGTTTCTAAATTTTCTTCTTCAACAATTTGTTCTAATCTTTTTTCTATCTCAAATAAAATTCCTAATTCATGCATGCTCTCACCTTACCCATTATTCCATTGTTTTGTTTCTCGTATCAACCATTCCGCAAATTCATCAATTCCCTCTCCTGTTCTAGCACTTATTGGAATTATCTTTATTTTCGGATTTAGTTTCAAAGCTCTTTCTTTAACCACTTCCAGGTCAAAGTCAAAATGCTCCAAACAGTCGATTTTATTTATCAACAAGCAATCACAAATACTAAACATTAGTGGGTATTTTAAAGGTTTATCATCTCCTTCAGGGACACTTAAAATCATACAATTTTTCACGGCACCTGTGTCAAATTCAGCAGGGCACACAAGATTTCCAACATTTTCTAAGATACACAAATCCATATCTTCTATTCCAATATTATCTAAACCTTCTTTAGTCATACCTGCATCCAAATGACACATTCCCCCTGTATGCAGTTGGATCGCCTTGACTCCAATATCTGAAATAGTTTTTGCATCAACATCACTATCAATATCAGCTTCCATTACACACACATTCATTTTGTCTTTTATTCGGTTTAAGGTATTAACTAATGTAGTAGTTTTTCCACTACCTGGGCTACTCATCAAATTAAGCAAAAATGTTTTTTCTTTTTTTAAGTATTCTCTGACCAATTCGGCTTCTTTATCATTATTTGCATAAACACTTTCCTTAACTTGGATAACTTTATACTCTTTCACTCTCATCCCTCTTTCTAAGCATACTAAGTTTTGTTCGTTATATCAAAACCATAATTGTCCATATTTCAGATATAATAACCCTTGCTCAAATATCGAGCAAGGGTTACATTATATATTTCTTTTTACTGCTTATTTTTCTAACAAGTTATTTGCTTCCAAATTCTTTTCATATGATTTTGTTTCAGCAAATATGTCTTTTGTATAAGGATTACGTTTGAATTTAACACTGCGATATACAATATATATAAATGCTGCCGCATTTACTACTAAAGATGCTGCACTTAATGCAAACCACGCTGTAGGATTATATGTAGCTGTTATTCCGAATATCGGCATAGCTTGATAATCAAACGCTAACGAGAACATTCCAAACAACGCCAACGTCTGTGCACGGTGTTGTAACCAAGCCCCTCTTTTGAAAATCACTTCCGCAAGCGTACAAGCTGCTAATAGTACAAATCCAGCAAACATAGCACGAGTAGATATCGCATTATAACAATATGCCATGTTCCAGAAATCATAAGCAATAATGTACACCCATATTTGATCTGGCCAAACCATATCCTGTGATTTTGTCTTTGCGACTTTGATGCCCATCCAGCCAGTCAACGATAGCAAAAGTAATATTCCAGCAATCACATTCATAATATTCCACGATCCACCCATTACAACAAGTCCTGCCTCGTCTATTGCCATTTCTGGAAAAGCGAAATATACTTCCACTTCTTTTATTATCGCTTCAATAATGTTTATTTGTAATATTAGCCCTGGAAATATCCATGCAAATTTTGTATTTGCTGCTTTTGTATAACGAATTATCATAAATCCGATTACTCCAGCTAATGCCGAATAAGTTTTTATAACTCCAAACCACGTTTCACTTGCTGGGCTACTCACAACATTTGTTGCAATTAAAATCACTAATACTACTGGAAGTATACAGTAAAATGCAATCGATGTGCTCTTTGATCTACGTGTTATTTCATTTATCAAAATAAGTCCTGCAATCAAAACTATAACACCAATTATAGTTGTTACAGTATAACCTTGAAAGAAAAATCCCATCTTTTACCTCACAATTCTTGTATAGTAGTTTTCCATAAAGGTGCTACTACTTTTCATTTTTATCCAATAAACTCGCCACAATGTCCTATCTTCCATAAGTATTGAGCTCCAATTCAGCTTTTCAGCGGGGAGAGTACCTCCCCCACCAAATTACTAAAAACAAAGCTTCCGCGGCGATTATAAATCATCTACATCCATCAATCATGCACGCATGTTGATGGATTTTCAACGATTATAACAAAATCTCTATATCACTTATCGGGTATGTCTTGCACGAATGTACATATCCGTATTTTTCATCAGCTTTTCTAAGCATCATGCCTTTTGATAAGAAAACTTCTCCTGTTACTAGCTGAACACGGCAAAGGCTACATTCTCCACTACGGCAACAAACATTAACCCTTATCCCACTTCTTTCAAGAGATGTCAGTAAAGATTCACTAGATTTTGCTTCTAAAGTTTGGTCTCCTACCTTTACATTAAATACTTCTTCACCCGTTAAGTTTTGTGGCCATCCTGCCTCTTGTATAATCGCTGCACTTGCACCAAACATTTCTCTACGTATTTTCTTTTCAGGAACTCCCAATTCTTCTAATTCCTTTTTACAAAAATCATTCATAATTTGAGGACCACATATGTAGCTAGTGCGTTCCATAAAATCCGGAACAAGCTTTTTGATTAAGTTTTTATCAATAAACCCTGTCTCGCCTTTCCAGCCTTTTTCTTCTTCAGATACTACAAGATGATATGTGAAGTTTTTATTTTCCTTTGCCATTTTTTGAAACTCATCATGATATAATGCAACTTCAGAGTTACGCGTTCCATATAACAACACAACTTCTCTATCGCTTTTCTTAGAAAAAATCTCTCTCGCCATACTTAAAAATGGTGTTATTCCACTTCCGCCTGCTAAGAAAAGTGATTTTTGTGAATGAAAAACTGGATTGAAACGAAAAACTCCTGCTGGTCCATTTGCTTCAAAAACATCTCCAACTTTTGCTTTATCTAGCAAAAAATCTGATACAAATCCATTCTGTGTTCTCGCCACAGTTATTTCATAGTACTCTCTCTCTAATGGTGAAGAGGAAATACTATATGGTCTACTAGTTCTCACTCCATCAATTACTGTGAAAATGTTAATATATTGTCCTGCTTCAAATGGCGATAAATAACCATCTGTAGCTTTGATTTTAATTATTTTTGCGTTCTTTTTTGTATCTGTTATTGATACTATCTCCACTTTAAGATTTTCTTTATGGAGTTTATTGATTACTTTATCTGCTTGGTTATAAGGCAAAATTTTATTTGGAGATTTTGCTCTATTTTCTTCGATTTCTTGTAAAACTTTTTCGCCGTGAACAAGTGTCCCTAGCAACGTTTCTTTTATTGACTTTGCCATAATTACACCTCCTTAGCAACTTTTGTTGCAACTTTATCTGCATAAGTATAGTTTGGACCAAATCCACATGCATTTACCCAACCACTAGCAAACTCAAGGCCTGGTATTTTACTTTCACTTGGGAAGAAGAATACAGATTGATGAATATCTTGTTCATACCCGTAAATAGATCCTCCTGGATGATTTAAGTATCTCATGTGTGTAAGTGGTGTCGCAATTTCAATCTCTTCTATATGTTTAGTAAATCCTGGATACATTTTTTCTAGCCTAGCAACAATCCTTTTGCCTGCTTCATATTTTGCATCGTAATATTCTTCTGGTGATAGTTTTTCCCATTCCGCACCATATTTTAATGTGCCTGCTGTAATAACACTTGTTCCAGGAGGTGAAATTTCAGGATCATCTACAGTGTAACAAGTTGCAACTAAAGGATCTTTTTCTGGTAAAAGTTTATATGCATCTTTGCAGTCTTCATTTACATCTAGGCTTTCATAATTAAGTGTAAATGATGTCGTAAAACCTATCTCTTCTGGAGTACAATCAAGCCCTATAAAACATGTGATCGCAGATATTCCAACTGTATATGGTTTTAGATATTCTTTTGCCGATTCTGGGATTTCTTCTTCCTTTAATAATGCTCCATACGTAGTAAGTGGCGAGATATTTGAAATTATTTTTTTCGCTCTATACTCTGTTCCGTTTTCATCTACTACTCCAACAGCTACTCCGTTTTCCATGACTATTCGCTGAATACCACAATTTAATCTTACTACTCCACCTAATTTTTTCACCGCTTCCATTATTGCTTGGTTCATAACCATAGATGTTCCTCTTAGATAAAATGGCTTTGTTTCCATATAGAAATTAGTACATTTTGCTAAAATTGACCAAGGGAATCTCTTTGGTGTCATTCCCATAAAGCACCAATATGTGCTTAAGCACATTTGAAGTTTTGGACAATCTGGAAAAAACTCATCTAATACTTCTTCTGTGCTTTTTAATCCATATTCAGCAAGTATTGGGTACATTTTGGGAAACATTTTTTTCATAACAAATTTTTTAATTGCACTCGGTTCACCTGTACTATTTGCACTTTTTGCAGCAAATTCATTTGCTTGAGCACAAAATCCATAAACAGTTTCAAAATACTTCATAATCGAATCTTTGAACTCAGGGAAGAGCGAAATCAGATGTTCTTCACATTCTTTTCTATCAGCAGGAATACTAATTCCTGTTCCATCATGAAAGTTCACTCGATATAACTCTTTTATTTGAACCCAATCAATTTCATCCTCTATACCATATCTTCTAAATTGTTCTCTTAGAGGGCCTGGGTTTTCTTTTGTTCCAAGGTGGCTCAACTGGTGTAATGCAATTTCAAATTCAAATCTACCTCTTCTAAAACTACTTCCACATCCACCTGGTATATTATGTTTTTCAAAAAGAATAACATTTTTTTGTTTTTCAGCAAGTGTTGCAGCTGCGGCTAAGCCTCCATTACCTGCACCAATTACAATCACATCATATTGTTGCATGATTACTCCCTTCTTCTTTTTAAAATGGCATATCTCATCACAAATTGATATGCCATATCATAAATCTCTCTTAATATATATTCATCATTATATTCACTCTAAAATTGTTCTTATATATTTTGTATGAACTTTTCCACAAACGGGAAACATACATAATGTCTTTATATTAGAACAAAAATCTCATTGGGAAGAATGTTAAGTCAATTCCACCATTTTGAACTGTAATCACAAGACAAGCAATAATTAAAGCTACATTTATTAGCATAAATATAACTTGCATATGTTTTTGTTTTGTCCATGCAACAAATTTTGCAAATTTATCGTCATAAAACTGTTTTTCAAACCAATCTTTTGCACCAATTTGTAACCATCCTCCTATCGCTAGTGAATTTGCACGAACTAAAAGCCACAATCCAAATCCACCATAAATTCCCATTTCTAGCGTAGAAACTGAAGCTATTATTGGAGCAAGCAAGAATCCAACATGCATAAGTGCAACTGATGGGCTAAATTCATTAGTAACAAAAATCCAGTTCCAAATCGTATATGCAATAATGTACATAATTGTAACACAAGGCAAAACTCCTTCTGCCAAGTAATAGTCTCCTATTGGAGCATTATGTTGCCACGCTCCAGCCAATACTACCACACCTATTCCAACTGCAATTCCTGATATACCATTTAAGTATTTTTTATAACGAAATATATCAGTAAATGTAGCTTCAAGTATATTAATAATTAGCATGGTTAGTATAATGTCCACATATAATTGTGCATCTAATAGACCTACAACTACAAATATTACTGCAATTCTCATTACTAACAATGTTGACAGTTTCATTTTTTCGAAAAAAACTGGTTTCGCAAAAATCATTACTAATATACTTGGTATTACAATAATTGGAATGTTTGCGTGAATAGGGTAAAATGCCGATATAAGACCCATGCCTGTAATAGCTGCTGTGAACATTATCCATTTAAATAATACGTCCACTCTTTCTTTTGTGTTTAGCGTTATTCCTTCCATACTAATCACCTTTTCCTTTCAAATAAAAATATAATACTACAAAATAATTTCATCTATTTTCACAAAATGCATTAGTTAGCATTTCACAATAAATATCTATTCTTTTTCTCTGGTCTAATTTCATACCTGGTGACACATCCGCACTAGTAGCCATGTTTTGTATCAATCCAAGCAAGCTATCGAATGCATTATAATATAATATTTCAATATTATCTGTATTTTTGAGTGTGCCATCTTTCACACCTTGAACTATTGCTTTTTTTAGAGGCGCTTCTCCTTCATTAAACTCCAAAGGAGGTTCATTTGAAATTAGTTCTATCATTTTCGTTCTATATAAATATGCCTTCGCTTCTTGAATAAATGCAAGTTCCGCGCGATTAGTAAAATATTGTTCTGCATAAGCTTTTAATATCATATATATCTGTACGCTCCCTTTTTCGTTTGCCATATTACTTTTTTCATATGCCTTTTGAGAATGCGCCACCGTTTTTTCCCAAAACAAGAGTACTGTTGCTAGAACAAGGTCCGCTTTTGTTTCAAAATAGCGATAAATTGACCTTTCGCTTAGTTCGGTTGCCTTTGCAATTTCAGAAATCTTTGTTTTTTCTATTCCATTTTCAACAAAGCATATTAGCGCAGTCTTAACTACTAATTCCATATTATGTTTTCTAATATCTTCTAATGACATAATTCCCCTCTCATTCATCTTCAACCCCTACAAGGCGGTGCAGTAATTTAGTTTTAAGACTTCTATGTCAACATACTTTGTTATACAAGATTTGTTATAATGTAAATGTCATATCAGCTGACACTTACATTATAATGCTTTGTTATTTTTTCGTCAATACTTTTTTTGAAACGATAACTAATTTGCTTATTTTTAATTTATTTATAACAATAAATTAAAATAAAAAAGACAGGTACGCACTAATGCTGCATGCCTGTCTTCAAAAATATACTTTCTATTTTCTATCCCCCGTATTCACTGAAGGATTAGATTATTTATAAAATTTTTCTGTGTTTTCACAAGGGGTTTATTATTTATTCATTATCATCATCGTCATCATCATCATCATCATTGTCATTGTCATCATCATCATTGTCATCATCATCATCATCGTCGTCATCATCGTCGT
>CAYJEX010000028.1:0-17117 GCA_964369465.1 uncultured Oscillospiraceae bacterium | reverse complement strand
AACATATTTCTGTTAACTAGAATAATGAGTAAAGGTTCATAATTGATGAAGAGGTAGGAAAAGTGAGTA
Source organism: uncultured Oscillospiraceae bacterium (assembly GCA_964369465.1). Taxonomy (GTDB): domain Bacteria; phylum Bacillota; class Clostridia; order Peptostreptococcales; family Anaerovoracaceae; genus CAYJHC01. The sequence goes on along the minus strand of CAYJEX010000028.1, from coordinate 17,048 downwards.
AGAGAAAGAAAAGAGTAACGACAATTATAGCGATAACAGTACTATTACTATTGCTTTTTATAATTATATCTAGTTTGAGTAATAGCAGCACACCACTAGATTCCGCAGAAGTTGGTGATACTGTTGTTTATGGAAGCTATGAACAAGACGGAAAGGATAGTAATGGTAATGAGCCTATTGAATGGGAAGTTATTGCAAAAGAAGATGACAAAATTCTTGTTATTAGCAAGTATGCATTAGATAACACAGAGTACAATGAAGGTCGAGGAGCATGGTCGAATGTTTATGATCCTGTGACTTGGGAAACTTGCTCTCTTCGTGCTTGGCTTAATAATGAATTTCTTTATGAAGCTTTTTCAGATGAAGAACAACAGAATATTGTGGATTCTGCATTAACAACTCCAGAGGGGTGGAATGGAGTCGAAGCTGGAAATGATACGATAGACAAGGTTTTTGTTTTGAGCGTTGAAGAGGCAGAACGTTATATGAATGATGAAGAAAGAATGTGTCAACCAACAAAATATTTGGAATCAAAAGGTGTGTATGTTGAAGAAGATCCTAGTCGAGGAAAAGGCAATGTTTGGTGGTTTCTTCGAACTTCAGGGATAGGTGGTGAAAGAGCTCTTATTGTTATTGGGGATGGAGTCGTTCATGCAATAAGTTATAACCTCCCTACACATTATGATATTACTGTGCGCCCTGCATTGTGGATATATATTTGATAATAGTGCGTGTATACGTGCAAATGCGATCCATATCTAAGACGTACAATTTATAATTTTGAGATAGTGTTGTAATATGTAACAGAAATTTATAAAAAATAGCGACGAAACGTCGCTATTTTTATTTAGCATTATTACATAAAAAATATTTGATATATGTATTGACACATAAAAAATATTTGATATAATAAACATATCAAGATATTTTGATGAATGGAGAGAAGCATGAATAACGAACATATTGAAAATGCAAAAGTGTTTAAAGCACTTTGTGATGAAAAAAGATTACAAATTTTGGAACTACTAAGAGATGGTGAAAAGTGTGCTTGTGTCCTTACAGATTTAACAGGAATAAAGCAAACAGCGCTATCATATCACATGAAAATATTATGTGAATCAAATTTAGTTAAAGGAATTCAAGATGGTAAATGGGTAAACTATTCGCTGAATGAAGAAGGTAGAGAAGAAGTAAAAGAATTGCTAATAAAACTTACTACACTTAATTCTGAACAAACACCAAATTCTTGTTATTTGGATAAGTTAGAAAATTCATCTGCAAAATAAAAATTGTACAGTTGAGTGAATAGAAATAAAAAAAGAGAGGATATCATATGAGTGCAATTTGGAATTTTTTCCAAGAACAAATTTTAGGAATGAAATGGCTCAACGATATAGTTGGGAGCATGCTAGGTGCTATAGGTGTTGATATTACAACAAGGTGGGGAGCTAGCTTGCATTTTTTCATATATGATGTAATAAAAATCACAGTATTGCTGTGTACATTAATATTCATTATTTCTTATATTCAAAGTTTTTTCCCGCCAGAAAGAAGCAAACGAATACTAAGCAAATTCAAAGGGATCTGGGCAAATATCGTGTCGGCACTTTTGGGAACAGTTACGCCATTTTGTTCATGTTCGTCTATTCCGCTTTTTATGGGATTTACAAGTGCGGGATTACCTGTTGGAGTAACATTTAGTTTTCTGATTTCATCACCGATGGTTGATTTAGGAAGCTTGGTATTGTTAATGAGCATATTTGGTGGAAAAGTTGCTATGCTATATGTTGTTTTGGGATTAATCATTGCTGTAATTGGCGGGACGATTCTTGATAAACTTGGTATGGATAAACATGTTGAGAGCTTTATACTTAATGCATCTAATGTAGATATTGAAGCACCAGAATTGACAAAAAAAGACAGGGTTATTTTTTCGAAAGACCAAGTGTTAAATACTTTTAAAAAAGTATTCCCGTACATATTGATCGGTGTAGGTATAGGAGCGATTATCCATAATTGGATACCACAAAATATAATTGAAAGTGTGCTTGGCAGCAATAATCCATTTGGTGTAATATTAGCAACGCTAGTAGGTGTGCCAATGTACGCTGATATATTTGGAACAATTCCTGTTGCAGAAGCTCTTCTTGCAAAAGGAGCTCAACTTGGAACGATACTTTCGTTTATGATGGCAGTAACAGCTTTAAGCTTACCATCAATGATTATGCTTAGAAAAGCAGTAAAACCAAAATTGTTAGGAGCTTTCATAGCGATATGTGCAATTGGAATTATAATAGTTGGTTATTTATTTAATATTTTTCAATATTTATTAATATAAGTGTGGCGAATATCAATCGTGCATACACATTGATGTTTTTGCCTCGATAAAAAAATGTTTATAGGAGGATTATAAAATGATGTTTAATAGTTTCAAAAAAAAGAAAGAAAGCGGATGCGGATGTGAGCCTGCTGCTCCAGTAGCAAAAGAAGTGCCGGCACAAACATGCGGTTGTGGGTGTGATTGTTCTAGTGAAGATGAAGGAAAAACAAATCCAGCGGAAAATCAAGATGCAATGGTTAAGGTGCTTGGACCAGGTTGTAAAAAGTGTAATGAACTTGAAGCAAATACAAAAGAAGCTTTAACAAATCTTGGCATGGATTCAAATGTGGGCCATGTAAGTGACTTTGCTGAAATTGCAGGTTATGGAGTTATGAATACCCCTGCGCTTGTAGTTGATGGAAAAGTTGTTTCAACGGGGAAAGTACTAAAAACATCTGAAATAGAAAAAATAGTTAGTGAAGCACGAAAGTAGGTGAAAAGATGAGTAAACAAAAAAATACGGGAATTACCTTTTTTGAAAGATATTTAACAGTATGGGTAATTTTGTGTATGGTGGTAGGAGTGCTTATTGGGAGATTTTTACCAGCAATACCAAATGCACTTGGTAAGTTAGAATTTGCAAATGTTTCGATTCCAATAGCAATATTAATATGGCTTATGATTTACCCTATGATGTTGAAAGTTGATTTTCAGAGTATCAAGAATGTAGGGAAAAATCCAAAAGGTTTATTTGTAACATGGGGTACAAATTGGCTTATAAAACCGTTTACAATGTTCGGTATTTCGTGGCTTTTCTTCTTTGTAATATTCAAAAATTTCATTACGCCAGATCTTGCAACTGAATACTTGGCTGGTGCAGTTTTGCTTGGCGCAGCTCCTTGTACTGCAATGGTTTTTGTATGGAGTCATTTGACGAAAGGCGACCCTGCATACACTGTTGTTCAAGTTGCGACTAATGATTTAATTATTCTTTTGGCATTTACTCCAATTGTAGCATTCTTGTTAGGTGTAAGTGGCATTACTGTTCCATGGGATACATTGATCCTTTCTGTAGTGCTATTTGTAGTAATTCCATTAGCAGGTGGTGTTATAACAAGGAATGTTATTACGAAGAAAAAAGGAAAAGAATATTTTGAAAAGAGTTTTATTCCTAAATTTGGCAATGTGACTATTGTAGGGCTATTGCTGACACTTACAATAATTTTCTCAACACAAGGTGATGTAATATTGTCTAACCCGCTTCATATCGTATTAATTGCAATTCCATTGACTGTTCAAACAGTTTTCATCTTCTTCGTTGCATATTTTTCTTCAAAAGGATTGAAGCTACCGCATAATATAGCTGCTCCAGCTGCAATGATAGGTGCATCAAACTTCTTTGAATTATCTGTTGCTGTTGCTATCTCATTATTTGGAGCAGAAAGTGCTGTTGCTCTTGCGACAATTGTAGGTGTACTTGTAGAAGTGCCAGTTATGCTTATGCTTGTAAAATTCGCAAATAAGACAGGACATTGGTTTAAAAAGTAGAGGAGAAGAATCTATGAGTAGAGGATGGTATCCTATTATTGATTATGAAAAATGTATTGGATGCATGGTTTGCAATGACATGTGCAAGCATGGTGTGTATAAAGTTGATGAAGAAATCAATAAGCCAAAAGTTGTATATGGGAATGGATGTGTTCATGGATGTCATGGGTGTGAAAAAAAATGTCCAACAAATGCCATTAGATACTATGGTGATGATGGAACAATTGATATAGAATATGACTTTGAAAATTACAAACCAGAGATTGAATGTGATGGTAAACCGAAAGTTGCATTTGTCTGCAATCATAATTCTTGCAGAAGTCAAATGGCAGAAGCATTAGGGAAGTTACTTGCTGATGATATATTTGAAAGCTATTCGGCAGGAACTGAAATTAAAAGTCAAATCAATCAAGATGCCGTAAGGCTTATCAAAGAATTTTACAATGTTGATATGGAAGCTTCTCAATATAATAAAACTGTAAACGAAATTCCAGATCCAGATGTTGTGATTTTCATGGGATGTAATGTTAGTTGCCCAAATGTCCCATCACAGTATGCAGAAAACTGGGGCCTCGATGACCCCAGTGGTAAAAGTGATGATGAGTTCAAACTAATCATTGATGAAATAAATAAAAAAGTACTTGAGCTTAAAGAAAAATTGAAATAGCATAAAACTATAAATATGCAAGAACCGCAGAAATATCATCTTCTATTAAGATGCTTTGCGGTTCTATTTCTTTTGGACAAGTTGCTTCCTGATAATTTAATGAGATAAATGTTGCAGAGTTGTTATCGTTCGTCATTTGCCAAAATGGATATTTGATGATTGATGGCGTGTTATAACCAACGCCAAGCTCCAAGAAAACAGTTTTCTTGTTTTTGTATTTGGAAATAAAATTAGAATATCTATCCATGGCAGCATGCCAACCTTCATCTTCGACAAAATATCCATCTTTTCTTAAGTTCGCTGTCATCATTTTTCCGCAAACAGGACAATATGGAATGAGATTAGTAGGTATCTTTAAATCGTTCAGCTTGCTCATCATTTCCATAACAGCTTCTTTGTTGTCGTAAGTTTTTTTGTGGCAAGCTACAGAACATTGAAACAATCCGTAGTCTCCCTGCATATAAAATAAACGTTCTTTTCCAAATCCATTCAGTCTAAATAAATGATCAGCATTTGTAGTTAATACAAAGTAGTTTTTTCCTTCAAGTAAATTCAGTAGTCTTTTGTAAGTATCACCTATTTCCGCAGCGTATCTATTGTGATATATATGTTTGCACCAATATCCCCAGTACTCTTCGAGTGTGTTATGGTCATAAAAAGCAGCAGAATACATATCTGTTAAATTATATTTTTTGATATAGTCAGAAAAAAGACTTTGAAAACGCTCTCCGCCATAATTTAGTCCAGCAGAAGTTGACAAACCTGCTCCTGCACCGACAACAATTGCATCAGCATTATCCAAGGAGTCTTTTATTTTAGTAATCTTATCCGAGAAGTTTTCGGTAGATTGTATAGTCGATTTCTTTGAAAACATTGAATATCACCTCTATTTCACTATTTGCTTTACTTAATATATCACTAACTGTTTTAACTGCAATTTCTGCTGCTTTGTCATTTGGAAAATGAAATTCTCCTGTAGAAATGCAGCAAAATGCAATGCTATCTAGATTATTTTTTATTGCGAGATTTAGCGACTCTCTATATGAACTAGCTAACAACTCACAATCATTTTGTGTGAGTTTATCGTATATTATTGGACCTACTGTATGAATAACATGTTTTGAAGGAAGGTTATATGCTTTAGTGATTTTCGCAAGTCCAGTTTTCTCTTCGTGTCCTTGTTCTTTCATAAGTTCATCACAATCTCTTTTTAGCTGAAGCCCTGCTACTGAATGGATGGCATTGTCAATACAACCATGACATGGAATAAAGCAGCCAAGAAGGGCGGAGTTTGCTGCGTTTACAATAGCATCAACGTTAAGCGTAGTGATATCGCCTTGCCACAAATATATTTTACTGTTGAATTCTGTGGGTTGTAATTCCGAAATACTTATAACGCCATTTTCCATTACTTCTTCACTTAATAGTTCGTCTTGAATATTTAAAAAATCTTCATTGATAGGTAAAGGGGGTCTTACGTTCATAAGAGAACGAAGAAGTTTACGTTGTTCATCATAAGTCTTAGGGAAATTTTCAGCTTGACTTTTATATTGTGGCATATCGTTTAGTAAAACATCATTTAAATATAATACTTTTTCTAACTTTGTCACTTACATAACCTCCTAAGTATTTTGCCCATATGAGATTGCATTCGCAGGACAATTTATATAACAATCCCCACATTCATCACATCGGGATTCATTTATCGTATAAATGTTGTTTTCCTCGTTTACGGCAAGAAATGAACATTTTGCTTTACAAATTCCACAGGATATACATTTATCTGTTTCGATCTGGAGCCCTTTGATCGTTTCTTTTGCATCCCCAAAAGAAAAATACTCCCTTTGCAGCTTGTTTTCGCGATTTATTTTTTCAAAATCGTAATCAAAAATATCACCAGAACCTTCTGTAATGCAAAATACTACCATCGCATTATATATTTCTTGATCTTTGATACAGAAATCAAAAATAGAATTTTCTTTCTGCTTGATTTCCTCAATTGGTATTTCTTTAACTTTTCCTGTCATGCGAATAGCATATCCGCCTTCAAAAATAGGGAACCCATTTTCGTCATGTTCCACTTCGCTTTTCGCGCTCAATCCACATAGGGAGAGTTTCCCATTTTGCTTTATATGTTTGTAAAAGTCTTTTGTGAACATCGTCATGAAATATATTCCATTTTCGTCATATGCACGCAAATGTGCAATTCTTGAAACAGGCATTTCGTTTTCATCAATAGTTGTGAAAGATAAACACCCAATATTATCGAATTTTTCATAAATTTCCTTGATTGACATCATAATATTTTCCTCCTATAAATTTAAAAAGTGTTGCAATTCTATTGTCTTGGGGTTTTGCAAACAAGATACCTCGCCATGTTCGCAAACTTGGCCATCTTTTATAAAAATAATGTAATCTGCAAATTTTTTCAGAAACGATATTTCGTGTGTTACAAATATGAAATTTATTCCATCTTCTTTTAACTCAATAACAGACTTGAGAACTTCTTTTGTTAGAATTGGATCAAGTGCAGCTGTAGGCTCGTCAAGAAATATAAGTTCAGGTTCGTTAGCCAATGCACGTGCAATTGAGGCTCTTTGGGCTTGCCCTCCAGAGACATGGGCAGGCCTTTTATCTGCTTCGTTTTCGATATAGAGTTTTTTAAGCAGTGCTATTGATTTTTCATCTGCTTCAACCTTATCCATTTTTTTTGTTTTTCGCAAAATTAGAGAAATATTTTCTTTGAGTGTTAAGTGTGGGAAAAGATTATGCTTTTGAAAAACAACGCCAATTTTCTTTTGAAAAGGTATTCTTTCTGTAATTGGCGATATATCATTGATAAATATTTCGCCGGTATCAGGGGTTTCAATTCCTGATAATAATCTAAGAAGTGTAGATTTGCCACAACCTGATTCTCCAATAATGCCAATGGAACCAATATCTGTTGATTCGATATTTATATTATCAAGTACTACTTGATTGTTATATTTCTTTGTTAAATTTTGAATTACTATATTCATACTGATACCTTCTTTGCTATATATTTTGCAAGTAATGAAAGAGGAATGGTCACAATCAAATACATTATCCACATCGTATAGTATCCCTCGATTGCTGCCCAGTTCTTGGATGATATAACTGTTACTACATATGATATTTCAGTTACTGAAACAATTTTGAGCAAGGCAGACCCTTTGATTATGCTTGAAAGATTATTAATCAAAGAAGGAAGTATAGGTTTGATCATTTGAGGGATAATAATGTATCTATATTTTTCGAATCCAGTGAAATGGTACAAATCCATTACAGTATATTGATCGTCATCGACTACTGCCACGGCAGTTTTGTAAGCGTTTGATAAGTATGGAGCCATGTATAGAGTAAGTGCTATAATTCCTAACACTAATTTATCAGTAATAAAGATAATATCACCCACAACATAAACAGCTAAAAAGATCATGATGAGAAGGGGGGTTCCCATCATGATTTCATTAAATATAGCAGCGAAGGCATTTATCAAATTATTTTTAGAACGTTCAGCCAAAAATAATACAAAGCCTAAAACCATACTGCATATAAGCGCTATAATACTAAGAATAACAGTTGTGAAAAAAGCATCTATAAGCATCCCAATATCTAAAAATATTAAATCATATCTGGGGCTTTCGATTGTAAAGAAAAGAGCCAATAGAATAAGGATTAAATATATTGATGCAGCAAATAAATAACTTAGACGTTTTTTCATAGTTTACTCCTTGTTAGTTGGATATATTATATAATCAAGACCAAGGTCGCTATTTTGAAGAAACTCTCCAATCAAATCGTCGTATTTTGTTCCTGCTTGATCATAGAATCCGCCTTCCTCATACATAGAAGTGATAAAGGCATTTGCTTGTTCTAGAAGTTTTGTGTCACCTTTTTTTACTGCAAAACTAGAAGCACTAACTTCAGTTATACCTTCATAAACTATTGTTGTCTCTTTGTTTGCTGCATGATCACCATATATTATATTTGCACCAATTAAAGCATCTAATTTGCCAGTTGCAACCTCCATAAGTGCAGAAGCATTTTCCGTAAATTCCACAACTTCAGCGCCGCGCTCACTAGGTAAAGATGATGCTATCGTTCCTGAAATGCCGGCAAAGGTTATTCCTGGGATTGCGAAAAAATCATCTTCGCTCATTTCTGAAGTAATATTATTTTCAATTGCAAAGTCTTTATTTACTAGTGCAAGAGTTCGCCCGTATCTGTAAGGTATTGAGAAATCAGCTTTTTCTTCTCTGTCGGGTTTTGCACTCATGTCACTGATTATTATGTCAATATCACCAGTATCAAGAGCTGGCACTAGCATTGAAAAGTCGGTATTCACTATTTCAACGTCCATCCCAATGTATTCGCCAAAAGCATTAGCAATATCTACTTCGAATCCAGCTGGGACGCCATCATCTAAATACATAAATGGATAAAATTTCAAATCAATTCCAACGCGTAAGACATTGTCTGAAGCATTGTTATTAGAGCACCCAGTCATTGCGATGGTTATGCTTAAAATTAAAATAATAGAAATTAGCAACTTTTTCATAAAAACCTCCATGAAGCAAAATCCATAAATCATAAAATAATATACTGTATCTATCTATAATTATAGTAATTGTGAGAAAAAATACAAGTACGATATTTTATGATACCAGTATCAATATTGATACTTGTTTCGGCACCAACAAACTGTTCAATCATGTGGATGGAAGAGAGTCGATTATTAGGGGCGGTTTTTATGCAAAAAAAGAATTGAAAATATTTATTGAAATAAAATAAATATAGTGATAAAATTATGGCATAGGGTAAGAAATAATAGTGTAATTTGTTATGATATTACTATTAAAATTGATACCTAAAATTATACTAAAAATGATACATTGAGGAGAAATGAAGTGGAAGATAAAACCCTGTTTGGAAAATGTCCGCATGTTACGGCACAAAAACTTTTATCTGGGAAATGGTCTATATATATATTATTTTTGTTATCAGAAAGAAAACACAGGTTTAATGAGTTGTTAAGATTGATGCCTGAAGAAATGACACATACAACCCTTTCTCGCCAATTAAAACTGCTAATACAAGAAGGTTTGATACTAAGGAAAGAATATGGCACAATTCCACCTAAAGTTGAGTATGAACTTAGTGAAATAGGAAGTAAATTTTTACCTGTATTAAGCGCGCTTAAAACATGGGGAGAAGAATATATTGAATATGTAAAACTGAAATAGAGAAACGAAACAAAGTGTTAGCTAATTTGAAGATCGGATCAAAGTTCCGCACAAGGTAGTTGATACTATTTTACAACCCCTAAGGATATAACCTGTAGGGGTTGTTTTTATTCTCTCGAAAGTATTTGAAACTTGTCTTGGGTTTTTTCAAGGTTGCTTTAAATAAGTGTAAACTAGCATCTTATTTTTCAGAAATATATTCTTTGATTGAAGGTATTTTGATCATAAATTTGTTCCATATAAGTGGAATAAGCAAAAGTTGAAGAGCAAACATTATTCCACACTTTATTAATCTTGCAGGGAGCATTGCCGCTACACCTTGATCATAGAGCAAATATAGCCAGTAAGTATCTAAAAACAAATTAATGAAGATAGTTACAATTAAAGCTGCTACTAGGGTATTACGCATATTTATTTTGTGATTTTTGAATGCAAAACCATATACTAAACCAGTTAGAACGGCAGATAATGTGAAGCCTGGAAAATATGGCCCTGTGGGGAAAACGAATCCACCTATTATATCTCCCACTCCACATGCAACTGCACACCAAAATGGACCATAAATTGCGCCTATGAAAGCCATAGGCAAAAACCCAAAGCCGATTCGTACTGTAAGAATGTTTAGAGACAGAGGCTTTATGAGGAGAATATAAATTGTAGTTAGAAGGCTTAAACTGATAATGCGAAATGTGGACTTCTCGGTATTTGATTTCATAAAAATAACTCCTTTCATCAAGGTAGCAACAGATTTACTACACTGAGAAGAAGTTCTAAGTGTAGTAGCGGACGCAATATCGTATCGCAAGGATTCTTTTCGTTCTCAGGCTACATCCCATCCTGTGACACTTAACGCACGATATTTACTCTACTAGGCTAGATTATATCATACGTATAAACTTCTTTCAATCATTAGAATTGCATTCGTTTACAACAATTTCACTTTATGTTATTATAAGTATGTAAATGTATGTTTTGGCGAGTTTGAATAATACAATATAATATCACGCATTGCTAAAACAACGATAAAAAATAAGCATTTTGCAAAGGAGATAAAGATGCAAATTACAGATGAACTAGTAGCTTATCTTGAAGGCTTGGGAAAAATAGAACTAAGTGAAGAAGAAAGAATAAGCACAAAGAAAGACTTGCAAGATATTCTTTCGTACATCAATATATTGAACGAACTCGACACAAAAGATGTTGAACCAATGTCACATTCTTTTCCTGTGACGAATGTTTTTCATGAGGATGTAGTTGAAAATATAAATAATAGGGAGGTGCTTTTATCTAATGCACCTGCACAAAAAGATGGATATTTTAAAGTACATAAAACAGTCGAATAAATATTCAATATAAAACCCAAAATGATAACTGAAAAATAAAAACAATATAAATATTTTGCTGGAGCAAAATATAATGCATAATTATCAAAAGGAGAAAAAAGGTGACAAAAGTCGAACGCCAATACCTTCATCTTTCAGCATTAGAACTTGCTGATAAGATTAAGAGTAAAGAAGTAAAAATAAGTGAAGTTTTAGATGAGCTTTATGATGAAATTGAAACGAATAATGAAAAATATTTTTCATACGTGTCTTTGTGCAAGGAAGAAGCATATAAAAAGGCAGATATAGTTCAAGAAAGAATAGATAGTGGCAAAGCAGTATCGCCTCTTGCAGGAGTGCCAATTTCAGTAAAAGACAATATATGCACAAAAGGTATTACAACAACATGTGCGTCTAAAATGCTTCATAATTTTGTTCCTACATACAATGCCACAGTAGTGGAAAAATTTGAAGAGGCTGATATGATAATTGTAGGCAAAACAAATATGGATGAATTTGCTATGGGCTCGACTACAGAAACATCTTATTTTGGAATTACAAGAAACCCATGGGATATAGATAAAGTGCCCGGAGGGTCGTCAGGAGGATCTGCGGCAGCGGTTGCATCTTCTCATGGATATATAGCGCTAGGTTCCGATACAGGAGGATCGATAAGACAACCTGCTTCTTTTTGTGGTATTACAGGGTTAAAACCCACATATGGAACGGTTTCAAGATATGGCCTTGTTGCGTTTGGATCATCCTTAGATGCTATTGGACCTATGGGAAAAACAGCGTTAGATTGTGCAGCATTATACGAAATAATATCAGGCAAGGATCCTAAAGATGGAACGTCTATGGAGTTTGATAGGTTCGAATATAAAAATATTTTATCGAACAATGTCGACGGAATGAAAATAGGAATACCAAAAGAATATTTTGGGGAAGGTGTTTCTGAGGAAACAAAAGAGAGAGTATTAGAGGCGTGTGAAGAATTTAAAAAGTTAGGCGCTACAGTTGAAACATTCGAATTGCCTATTTTGAAATACGCCCTACCTACATATTATGTAATAGCTTGCGCAGAGGCATGCTCTAATTTATCTAGATATGATGGGATAAAATATGGATACTCTTCTCCAGAGAGCACTGATTTGAAAAGCACATACATAAAAAGCCGAAGCGAAGGATTTGGCATGGAAGTAAAGCATAGAATAATGTTAGGAAATTTTGTTCTTAGCTCAGGTTATTACGATGCTTATTACAAAAAAGCGTTACAAGCAAAAAAACTAATTCAAAAATCATTTTTTGATGCATTTGAAAAATACGATGTAATACTAGGGCCCGTAGCTCCTGAGACAGCATCAAAAATTGGAAATAATCTTTCGGATCCATTGAAGATGTATATGGCAGACATATTCACTGTAATGATTAACATTGCAGGAGTTCCAGCAATAAGCATTCCTTGCGGATTTGATAAAGAAAATATGCCTGTCGGATTACAAATTATTGGAAAACCTTTTGCTGAAAATACGATATTTACATTTGCGAATGAGTATCAAAAAGTTACGGATTTCCATTTGAGAAGACCGATGAATAAGGAGGGTTAAGTATGAATTATGAAATAGTTATAGGGCTTGAAGTTCATACTGAACTATCAACAAAAAGAAAAATATTTTGTAACTGCACTACAGAATTTGGGGGAGATCCAAATACGCATGTTTGCGAAGTATGCGCTGGAATGCCAGGCACATTACCATTATTGAACAAAAGTGTTGTAGAATATGCGATTCGTACGGGGATTGCTACTAACTGCAATATTACAAAATACAATAAATTTGACAGGAAAAATTACTTCTATCCTGATTTGCCTAAAGCATATCAAATTTCACAACTGTATATGCCTATTTGCACGGAAGGGCATATTGAGATATCAAGTAAAGATGGCGAAAATAAAAAAATTAGAATAAAAGAAATTCATATGGAAGAAGATGCGGGAAAACTAATTCATGATCCATGGGATGATTGCACTCTCGTTGATTACAACAGATGTAGTGTTCCTCTTCTTGAAATTGTAAGTGAACCAGATCTGTGCAGCGCAGATGAAGCCGTAGAGTATGTTGAGAAACTTAGAGCCATATTGCAATATATTGGAGTTTCGGATTGTAAAATGCAAGAAGGTTCATTAAGAGCAGATGTAAATCTTTCTGTTAGACCTGTAGGGCAAAAAGAACTAGGTGTTCGAACAGAGATGAAAAATATGAATTCGTTTAAATCTATTAGAAGAGCTATTGAATCTGAAACAGAAAGACAGATAGATTTAATAGAATCTGGAGAAAAGGTAGTACAAGAAACTAGACGATGGGATGATGACAAAGGACAGAGTTATTCTATGCGATCAAAAGAGGATGCACAGGATTATAAATATTTTCCAGAACCTGATTTGCCACCGATAGAAATATCAGATGAACAAATTGAAGAAATGAAGAACTCTTTACCTGAATTACCACAGCAAAAGAAAGCGCGATATATGAGCGAATTCGGATTATCAGATAAAGATGCTGGAATAATAATTGACTCAATATATATTGTTGAATTATTTGAAAAAACAGTAGAGATATGCAAGAATCCAAAAGATTCTGCGAATTGGATTATGGGAGAGGTGATGAGGCTTCTCAAAGAAACAGCGACACTGCCTGAGAATATGAACTTTGATATAACATCTTTAGGCAAAGTTATATTAATGCTCACTGAAAATAAAATATCAAGAAATATAGCAAAGGAAGTATTTGAAAAGGTCTTTACAGAAAACATAGACCCGGAAAAATATATCAAGGAAAACGGATTAGAACTTGTTACAGACAATACAGCGATTAAAGCTGTTGTGGAAGGTGTAATTGCGAATAATGAAAAATCTGTTGAAGAATACAAAGGCGGAAAAGAAAAAGCGTTTCAATATCTAATAGGTCAAAGCATGCGTGAACTTAAAGGACAAGCTTCGGCGCAAGAAGTATCGAAAATGTTAAAAGAAATTTTAGGATAAATAAGGAAAACGCTACAAAAGGTGCAACAGAACAAAACATTAATTTAAACATTATGCTTTAGAATTTAAATAAAAATATGGGAGGAATTTCATAAAAGGTGTCGAGATAGACACCTTTTTGAGGTGATAGGATATGAAAATCAAAATTGTAAAAGAGTATTCAGAAGATTTAAGGAAAGAGTTTGAAGGATATTCGGCAAAAAAATTCTCATTAGACTTAATGGCAGGAATTACTGTGGCAGCGGTAGCTTTACCGCTTGCATTAGCTTTTGGAGTGAGCTCAGGGGCTGATGCAGCAGCAGGACTGATCACTGCGATTATTGCTGGACTTCTAATTGGACTTTTATCAGGCGCTTCATTCCAAATTTCCGGGCCGACTGGAGCGATGACAGCAGTTTTGATACCAGTAGTTGCGCAGTACGGGCTTGAAGGAATGTATATGGCAACACTTCTTGCAGGTGTAATATTGCTTCTTGCAGGATTATTTAAAATTGGACGTTTGGTCTCTATAATTCCGATGCCTGTAATAACTGGATTTACATCAGGGATTGCAATAATCATTATGTTGGGGCAAGTGGACAATTTTTTTGGGACAACATCCATAGGAGAAAATGCTATTGAAAAACTATCCTCGTATGGGGAGCTAGGTTTCGATATTAACTGGCAGGTTATTGCTTATAGTATATTTGTAGTACTTCTTATGATTTTATGGCCAAAGAAATTGCAAAAAAGATTACCATCTTCTTTGGTAGCTATAATATTAGTTACAATTGTAAATGCATTAATTTTGAATTGGGATGTCCCTCTGGTAGGAGAAATTCCGAGAACTTTATTGCCAGAAAATAGGCTTTCTTTTGCAGATATAGACATATCATCATTGATGTCGGTTCTTACTCCCGCGTTATCAATTGCAGCATTAGGAATGATAGAATCTCTTCTTTGCGGGGCTTCAGGTGGAAGAATGAGAGGAGAAAAAATGAATGCCGATAGAGAACTAGTTGCACAAGGAATATGTTCTTTGGCGATTCCATTTTTCGGAGGTGTTCCAGCTACAGCTGCTATTGCAAGAACTAGTGTTGCAATCAAATCTGGACAACAAACAAGGTTGACGTCAATAATTCATGCATTAGGCCTTCTTCTCTCTATGATGGTTTTAGCTCCGATAATGTCACAAATTCCCATGGCAGCATTAGCAGGAGTGTTGGTCGTAACAGCTTGGAGAATGAATGAGTGGATCGCAATTAATCATTTGTTTACAAAAAAACAAAAAAGTGGAGTTGCGGGATTTTTGATTACAATGGTATCTACGGTTGTCTTTGATTTATCAATTGCAATACTTGTAGGTATATCATTTGCAGCGATAATATTTACAGTGAAAGCATCTAGCACCACAAAAATAAGTGTGACTGAAGTTGATTCGACAAGATTTAAAAGGGAAACATTAGAGTATAATTCAAAGTATGAAAAAATTAAAGTAATATATATTACAGGTGTGCTTTTTTTTGGAAGTGCAGAAACAGTGAAAAATCAATTAGAAATTTCTTCTGTAGGTGTTGATGGGATGATTTTTTCTTTAAGAGGACTTTCTTCATGTGATACGACAGGAAGCCATATGCTTATGGAATTTTGCGAAAAAGCAAAAGAAAAAGATATCCAACTTTACTTTGTTGGAGTACAAAACAATGTTATGGATGATTTGGCAAAGGCTGGAATTATTTCGAAAGTAGGAGCAAAGAATTTCTTGTGGAGTACGGAAGATGCACTTGAACTAATAGCTAAATAAATATAAACTTTAATATTTAAATTTTATATAATACATCATAAAAAAAATCACAAAAATATTTTGTGATTTTTTTGTAAGACGTTTTGTGAGTTTTAATTTACGCAATTTTTAAGAGTGTTATCTTCTAAATAGGAGCGAAGGTTTTCATATGCTATATCTATTAGTCTGCTTCTTGCCTCTAAAGAATTCCAGGCAATATGTGGAGTCACAGTACAGTTTTTTGCATTTAACAAAGGATTGCTACTTTCGGGTGGCTCTAATGATAAAACATCTAAACAAGCGGCGTGAATTAGGCCCTTATCTAGAGCATCTGCCAAATCTTCATCTACGATTAGAGGACCCCTAGCAGTATTGATAATAATTGATTCTTTTTTCATCAACGATAATTTTTCTTTATTTACGATTCCGCGTGTGTTTTCATTAAGTAAGCAATGCAAACTTAATACATCGCTATTTTTAAAAACTTCGTCCATAGAAACAAATTTAAGGGAATCAGTTTCTAATTCTATTTTAGGATTAGGAGTGTAAACAAGGACTTTCATACCAAATGCTATTGCGATTTGTGAAACGGCTTTACCAATTGTACCAAAACCAATTAGGCCAAAGTTTTTCTTTGCTAGCTCTCTTAAACGATAAGTAGTCATACAAAAGTCCTCTGATTTTGTCCAAGAACCATTAGATGTAAGATGAGAGTATGGTGAAACAAAGTTAGTAGTATTTAATAAAAGCGCAAAAACATGTTGAGCAACGCTATCCGTACTGTATGCAGGTATGTTTGTTACGTGGATTCCTTTTTCTCTTGCAAAAGAAACATCTAGTACGTTATACCCTGTTGCTAGTACTCCAATCCACTTTAGATTTGTACATTTAGAAAGTATATCATTTGGGAGCAAAGTTTTGTTAGTGAAAATAAATTCCGCATCTTTTATTCTTTCAAAAGTATCCTCGGGTTCAGTTCTATCGTAAACAGTAAGATTTCCTAAAGACGCTATCTTTTCCCAACTTAAATCTCCGGGATTTGTCACATATCCATCTAATATTACAATATTTTTTTTCATAGTTGTTACCTCATGACTTTCATTTGTTTTCAAGAAAATAAGA
>CAYJEX010000027.1:8204-17441 GCA_964369465.1 uncultured Oscillospiraceae bacterium | reverse complement strand
GGTATACTCATAGTTGGAGGAGCTTTAGCAGATAAAGTAAAGCGACAAGGAAAAGGAGAATATTATTAACGTATAAAAAATCTAATATAAGCCCTCGTTTGCATGGATATATAAATTAGGATAATCTATCTCCAATCTTTGAAAGTAAAGTCACGGGATTTAATATAATGATGTAGTAACCCTGCACTGGGTTAGCCTAATTAAAAGAAAAAAATTATAGAAATATGTGAAGAAAACATATTACAATTTCTTCACATATTTTATTTCAAACTGTGTAAATTTATCAACTTCAGATTTCAAGGAAATCATACCGTCATCTTTTTCGATTATTGTTTTTGCTAAATTTAGTCCAATGCCTATTCCATTTGAATTGTCAGATTTTTTGAATCTATCAAAAATACGTTTTTGCATTTCTTGACTTATTCCTATGCCATAATCTTTTATTTTGATGGCTGAATAAAAATTATTGCCAGATAAATTTATGTCTATTTTTCCATCTTGAAAAGAGTTTTCTATTGAATTTTTAAGAATATTAGTCAAAGCTTCTTCTTGCCATTTTTTATCACAAACGATAATGTTGTCGTTTTCAATATTTAAATTAATAGTTATGTTTTTCTTGCTTAACAAGTACTCCATATTTGCAACGACACTTTCTATTAAAACACTGCATTTTATTTTGTCTTTTTTGAATTCAATTACACTTGCGTCCAGTCGCGACAATTTTAATAACACCTCAATTAAATATTTCATCTTGTCAGTTTGTTCTGATATTTTGAGTATATATTCATTTCTTTTGGAAGGGGGCATTTCTTTGTCTTCTGTTATATTCTCTAACATCAACATTATTGCGGTTAAAGGTGTTTTGAGTTGATGAGAGATATCTGCAAGATTATTTTTTAAAATAATTTTGTCGTTTAGTAAAAACTTTTCGTTTTCCTTTAAAATAATTGTAGTTTTGTATATTTGATCTCTTAATTTTGAAATTTCATCTTCGTTGTATTTTTCTAATTTTATGTCATAATCACCTTTGTTTATTTGATCTAAGTAATTAATTAATTCGTAAATTTCCTGTGTCTTTTTTCTTGAAAATTTGTTGTATAGGGTGATAATTGCTACTAGAAATAGTGACATTACAATAACATTCGATATAATTACGATAGTATAGTCTTGTTTTATTTCACCAACAAAAAACAGAGTATCGCTGTTATAACCATATTCTTCTAGTTTGTTTGTTTGAATGTCATGTGAGTCGTTTAATATTGTAACTATATTTTCAATATTAATTTCGGGATTGTTTTGAAGTATTTCATTTACAATCCCGAGCATTTTGTTGTTATATGTATCGTTATATGCTTTGAAATTAAAATATGTTATTGAGAAAATTAAAATTAAACCTATGGCTAATATAAATAGACTAATTTTTTTCAACGATAAAACCTACTTTCCTTATTGTTTTTATGAAATCTACTCCGAGTTTATCTCTTACTCTTTTGACATATACATTCATTGTATTTTCTTCAACAATATTACCAGTATTATCATATATCAAATCGGATAGCATGTCTCTTGTAATTACTTTTCCAATGTTCGTCAAAAACAGTTCAAGTATCTTAAAGTCTAGGATAGTACTATCAATCTCTTTATTATCAACTAGAATTTTATTTGCGTTTAAGTCTATTGTAACATTTTCGTACGCAATAACATTCATATTGTTTCTTTTTAGAACTTTTTCTATTCTTAGCAAAAGTTCCTTGTTCTTAAAAGGTTTTGTGATGTATTCTTCGGCGATAGTTAGACCTTTAACTATTGTTTCCTCATCATCGTGTGCTGTCAAAAATATTATTGGGCATTTTAATTTGTCGGAAATATCAAAGGTTGTACCATCAGGAAGTGATATATCAAGTAGCGCCAAATCATAGTAATTGTTCAATTTTTCTAAAGCATCTTTTTTTTTGTGTGCTACGTCTATAATATAAAAGTCTTTTAAATAATAGGTAACAGCATCAGATATATTTTTGTCATCTTCGACAAGTAATAATTTTTTCATAGTACCCCTTAAATTCATTTGTATGCATGACCATAATGCGAATAGTATAAATTGTATGTGTTTGTGTTTATATTCTAACATATTGTATAAGGAATGAGAATTAGAGATTCTCATTCCTTATTGTTTCGATTGTGTTTTGTTTATTTATTTTTGCTAACGACACTCTCATAATCAAATATATAATCAAGAACACAAATACAATTGCTATTAACATATATTGCCATGGTAGTTCAAAAGCGTATTCAATTCCAGCTCCTGCTAACATGTCGTATTCCATCATTAGATAGTACATTAAATATGAGAACAATGATCCAACTATTAAACCAAAGAATAGCGACTTACTTCCATAAAATATACTTTCTAATCTTATCATATTCTTGAATTCTTTATCTGACATACCAACTGATTTAAGTATTGCAAATTCTTTGCTACGAAGTTTCATATTTGTAGTTATTGTATTGAATATATTTGTTAAGCTTATTAAAATAATTACTCCAATGAATCCATATAGGAATATTCCAATAAGCAAAATCATACTTTCTTGCATTTCTACAATTTCTTCCAAATTATTGACCCAAAAGTTCATCGCATTAACATCGTCATATTCTACTATTTTATCGTGATATTCTCTAATGTTATCAGTGGTTAAATAAAGTGATCCAACATATGTTGTATCAGAAACACTATTTAAATATTCGTTGGATACAAGAATTACGGGGTGGGGTTCAAGAAGAAAACTATCACTACCTACAGGCAACTTTTCAATATTATTTAAATGAATATTGATCATGTTATTTGATTCTAGATTTTCTATTTCTATATTATTGACATTATCTTTAAATAAACTAATCCATTCATAATCGCCTTCAGTATTTACAATTTGTAATCTGTTATTAATTATTAAACCTTTATCATATACATCTTCATAATTCAAATTATTTTCTTCTAGTATCCTTTTATATTCAACATCACCAACAGCAAGTAGTTCAACTGAATATATAGGTTCATCATCTATTGTTTCTACAATAAGCCTTTCGTTCATATATTTTTTATCAATGTTAAATATGCTATATTCTGTTATCGAATATTCATTAACTTTGCCTAGTTCAAGTATATCGTTATATGACTTTAAAACGTTATCTCTGTCGTATGAATCTCCAGGTGTCGTTGCCGTTATTCCCAAATCATATGTTGCAGCTTCATAATATTCTTTTGTACTATTCATTCCAAGTTGCATAAAATATGAAAGGGCGATGAATATTGTTACGCTAACGGCAAGTGATATTGTAATTGTTCTAAACTTACTTTTGTTTCTTTTTACATTTTTATAGGCGAATACACCGCCAATTTTAAAGATTTTATATATTATATTAGGGCAAGTAAATTTTCTATTCTTTATTTTAATTTCATTTTGATTTTTGATGGCTTCTATTTCTGTTATTTTACTTGCTTTTTTAGAACTTCCAAGAGCTGAAAAGTATATAGTAATAGCAGATAGTAGGATACTTATTATTATTGATTCAAGAGAAATACTATACATGAATTTCCAATCTTCTAGTGTTGGCAACAAATAATTCACAACATTTACCAATACAAATGTTGTTAAAAGTCCAAATACAATACCTAGTGGTATTCCTATAACTCCCAAATATAATCCTTCGGTTAAAACCGATTTTTTTATTTGTTTAGGAGTAGCACCTATGCTTGCAATCATTCCATACATTTTAGTTTTTTCAGTAGTTGATATTGCAAATGAATTTCTAATACAAAATACTGATGTTCCCATTACAATTAAAGCAATAAATCCAGCGAATAGGTAAATAAATTCTCTAGTAGTATCATCTATTGAATAACCAGACCATCTAAGAAATTCACTATTAAACCCTAAGTCATATTTGCCCATTTCATCAGAACTAGACATCCCATTAATTGACATAGTAGTCTCCATATATTTTTTGGGATTTTCGTATAGAACGTGTATGTCGGCCGAATTAGTAAAGTCACTTTCATAAGTAAATAGATTATAATTATACATTGTTCCTAGAAATGTATAGTAATCAGATATACCTACTATTTTATAAGTTTTGGTTTCAGTAACTTCGAATGTCTCGAGTAAATTCATGTTTTCGTCATAAGTTACAGGATTATTATCGGTAAGCTCATACCCGTCTGAAATCCTTTTTCCTATTTCAAGTGTGATTTCATCACCAATTTGCACATTGAATCTATCGGCATAGTATAAGTCGATTACTATTTCATTTTCATTAGCTGGTATTCTTCCGCTATCTAATAAGTTTTCTAAATCAGATAATCCTTTTTTATCTATGCCAATAATACTGGCGAATTCATCATATTCGGTATTTAATATTACTGTTTCGTTTGCAGTCAAATAATAATCTTCAACTTCTTTATGATTTTGTATTTTTGAAAGTTCTTCATTTGGAACATCTTTAAATGTCACATGTCTATTTCCATAGTTTTCTAATGACTCCTCAATTAATGTATCTTGAAATGAAACCACTAAACTAAACAGTGCTGTTATTAATGCACAAGACAACATTATTCCTACGATTGTTACTATTGATCTTTGCTTATTTAACTTTATGTTTTTTAAAGTTAGTTTATTTAATATTTTCATAATTTCTTTCATCCTTTATAATACTACCATCATCAATTGTAATGACTCTATCTGCTAATTTTGCTATTTCAATATCATGTGTAATCATAATTATTGTTTGTTTATATTTTTGATTTGATAACTTAAGCAAAGACACTATTTCATCTGAATTTTTGCTATCAAGGTTACCTGTTGGTTCATCTGCTAATATTATAGATGGCGAATTAATTAATGCCCTACCAATTGATACTCTTTGTTGTTCGCCACCTGATAATTCGTTTGGTAAATGGTTGAGTCTCTCTTCTAGCGCAAGTATTTTGACAAGTTCATTAAATTTCGAGGATTTTGCCTTAATTCCATCTAAATCTCGAGGCAATGTAATGTTTTCTTTTACTGTTAAAATAGGGATTAAGTTGAAAAACTGGTAAACTAAGCCTACTTGTCTTCTTCTAAATATTGCCAATTTTTCTCTGTTTAGAGAATATATATCAGTATCACCTATAATAACTTTTCCAGATGTGGGTTTATCGACACCACCGATTAGATGGAGTAGCGTTGACTTTCCAGAACCAGAGGCTCCAACTATTGCAACAAATTCTCCTTTATTTACACTGAAAGTAGTATCGTTTACAGCGTTAATAATAGTGTCACCACTTTTGTATTGTTTAACTAAATTTTCAACTTTTAAAATTTCCATATGTTCCTCCTTGACACTAACAATACAAGCTGGCCTTGTTGTATTGTGTGATTAAATTATATTGTTTTGATTGTCATAGTTCTATGTACGATATAAGTATATCAAAGTAATCTTACATTACCGTGACAATTGATAATTATTATTCGCCTCTCTATTTTACATTTAAAAACGGTAGCTTTTTAGGCTAGATTTAAAGTAAATCACTCAAAAAAAAGTAGTTTTGTGATATAATAAAGTGTTATAAATGAAAATACATTTTTAGGAGGATTTGATGGAAACACTTACATTTTTAGAAGCTATTATATTGGGATTGCTTCAAGGATTAGCGGAATTTTTACCAATCAGTAGTTCAGGACATTTAGCTATAGCGCAACATTTTTTTGGAATTGAGGGAGATAGTGTTTTGCTATTTGCAGTTCTACTTCATTTAGGAACGCTAGTATCAGTTTTCATCGTATACTGGAAAGACATTTCAGAATTAGTTGTTGAATTGTTTAGAACAATCAAAGACATATTCACAGGAAAAGGACTATGTTTAAAAGGAAATCCAGTTAGAAGATTAGGATGTCTAATAATTGTTGCATCTATTCCAACAGGAATAATAGGACTTACTCTTAATGATACATTTAGTGGTTTTTATACTTCGATGGTAGCTGTGGGATGTAGCTTGCTTTTTACAGGGGTAATATTAATTATTGCAGAAAAAATGGGTAAAGGCAAAAAAACAGCAGGTGAAATGAAATTCAGCTCAGCAATATTTGTGGGTATAATGCAAGGTGTTGCTATTATGCCAGGAGTTTCTCGTTCGGGATCGACCTTGTTTGCGGGGCTTCTTACAGGACATGAAAGAATATTTGCGGTAAAATTTGCATTTTTAATTTCTATTCCTGCAATAATAGGTTCATTTATTTTGGAAGTTCCAGATGCCATTTCACAAGGTGTATCAATGGAGCAAATGTTACCTATACTTGTGGGAATGGTTGTAGCTGCGGTTTCAGGATATTTGGCAATTAAATTTATGATTAAAATTGTTAGTAAACAAAGACTAATTTACTTTTCGCTATATACAATAATTTTAGGACTAAGTTTGCTAATATATAGTGTGTAAATAAAGGAGTTTGAATTGGCAAATACAAAAAGTAAAAACAACTCAAAAAAAACTACGGGGAGCGCAAAAAAAACCTCGGGAAACTCAAATGCAAAAACAACACCAAAAAGTTCTAGTTCGTATTCTAGGTCTAAAAGAAGTGAGAACTATATAGACCCTGGAATCAAGAATAATATTATAGGGCTTGTTTTGCTTGCCATAGGTGTCTTTTTAATTATTGCGCTACAAACAACAGCATCGGGTATTGTCGGGGAAAAAATAGGAGAATTATTAAAAGGGCTGTTTGGTTTTGGAGCATTTCTGCTTCCTTATTTCCTGATTATATATTCAATTCTGATATTTGCGAAGCTTGCATCAAAAATTAATGGAAGGACAACTATACTTTTGATATTGCTATTTTTGATGATAGACACACTGAATGGAATGAGATTTGTAAATGACATTACGGAATCACTTTCCTTTACTGAAGTGTTTTCAGAAGGAATCCTTCTGAAAAATAGTGGAATAGTAGGAACGTACCTCGCCAACTTTTTTGTAATGGCGGTAGGTGTATATGGAGCATACATTGTTATAATACTTGTTATAATAATATCTTTGTTAATAATATTAAATAGTCCTCTTTCAAGGCTAATTGAAGTTGGTAAAGAACGTAAGGAACGACTTCGCGAAATGAGAGAAGAAAGAAACGAAATTGCCAAGATTGAGGCAAGAAAAAAAGATGAAGAAAGACTTATTGCGGCGATAA
This sequence comes from uncultured Oscillospiraceae bacterium, assembly GCA_964369465.1. Taxonomy (GTDB): domain Bacteria; phylum Bacillota; class Clostridia; order Peptostreptococcales; family Anaerovoracaceae; genus CAYJHC01. The sequence continues at coordinate 10,227 of CAYJEX010000027.1, read as the reverse complement.
ACAAACCATATGTGCCAAAGGCAGAATATAAAAGCAAAATTGTTCCTAATCCTTTTGATAAAAAAAGAGACGACAACTTAAATGAAGATGAAGCGAATATAGATTCAAACCAAAGTAAAAGAAATAAAGAACCGTTAAAAAGGAATGGAAAGACAGAGAGCAACGAAGTTGATAAATCTCTTACTTTCTCTTTTTTGCAAAATATAAATAATAAACAAAATATTAATGACCAAGAAAAAGATATGGAAGAAACTGATAAATTTGAACTAGATAATATTGATAATGAAGAGGTGAATGCTAGGAAAAAACAAAAAAACAAAAAAGAATATACAGATGAAGTTGATATAGAAATAGCACAAAAAATTTATAAATATAAAGCTCCTCCAATAGGTATTTTGGAAAAAAGCAAACGAAAGAAAAAAGAAGGGCTTTCTTCAATTACAGAAGAGAGAGGTTTGATTTTAGAAAGAACATTAAATAGTTTTGGAGTTAAGGCATCTCTTGTAAATGTTACAGAAGGTGCAACAATTACAAGATATGAAGTTCAACCAGATATCGGAGTAAAAGTAAGTAGTATTGTAAGACTTCAAGACGACATAGCACTTAACTTAAAAGCAAAAACAATGAGAATGGAAGCACCTATACCAGGCAAAGCAGCTGTTGGAATCGAAGTAGAAAACAATGAAAGAGAAATGGTTACGTTAGGAGATATACTTGCCACAAGGACGTTCCAGCAACATCCATCTAACATTGCTTTTGCAGTTGGAAAAGATATAGAAGGAACATCCATTATTGCGGATTTAAAGAAAATGCCACATCTATTAATTGCTGGTGCTACGGGATCGGGGAAATCAGTGTGTGTCAACTCTATTATTACGAGTTTTCTATACAAATCTTCTCCAGAAGAAGTTAGATTAGTTTTGATAGATCCTAAGAAAGTGGAACTTGGGATGTACAATGGAATACCACATCTATTGATTCCTGTAGTTACTGATCCGAAAAAAGCTGCGTCGGCTCTTAATTGGGCAGTTGGAGAAATGACAGATAGATATAATAAATTTGCAGAAACAGGAACAAAGGACATTACAAATTATAATGAAAAAATGAAAAATGCAGGTGAGACCGAAAATGTATTACCGCAAATAGTAATAGTAATAGATGAGCTTGCAGATTTAATGATGGTGGCATCTTCCGTAGTAGAAGCTGCAATATGTAGATTGGCACAAATGGCAAGAGCGGCAGGAATGCATTTGATTGTAGCTACTCAAAGGCCGTCTGTTGATGTTATTACGGGATTAATTAAATCGAATATACCATCAAGAATTGCATTCACAACATCATCTCAGATTGATTCGAGAACAATTATTGATATGGCAGGTGCTGAAAAGCTTATTGGAAATGGAGATATGTTATTTAAAACAGCAGAATCAGACAAAGATAAACCTGTTAGAATACAATGCCCATTTGTATCTGAGGCGGAGATAAAGAAAGTAATTGAATATATATTACTTCACAATAAGGATGAGGCAGAATATGAAGAAGAAGTAATAGATAAAATAGAAAATTCAAGTATGGCGGCAGAAGATGATATGAATGAATCAGATATGCTCGTAGATGATGCGGCGTTAGCAGTAATCTCAGCTGGACAAGCATCCGTTTCTATGTTACAGAGAAAGTTTAGAATTGGATATAATAGAGCGGCTAGAATAATTGACGAACTAGAAGAAATGGGAGTTATTGGACCATCAGAAGGTTCTAAACCTAGGCAAGTGTTGATGAATCAGATGGAGTGGGATGATGTGAAGGAGGCAATGAAATAATAAGTGATGTTCAAAATAGTATTAGTGGTGGCTATGCGGACGAAATTCATCGGCAACGGCAGACTTGCTCATTGTTGCCTCAAAATTTGTCCTAGCGCCACCTGTTAAAGCAACTATTTTGAACTATTTAAAAAGATTATTTCATTGCTCTGATAGTTGGATAAATAGGAAGCCAAGTTGGAAGAGGAGATGAAATAATAAGT
>CAYJEX010000027.1:0-8104 GCA_964369465.1 uncultured Oscillospiraceae bacterium | reverse complement strand
TCTGATAGTTGGATAAATAGGAAGCCAAGTTGGAAGAGGAGATGAAATAATAAGTGATGTTCAAAATAGTATTAGTGGTGGCTGTGCGGACGAAATTCATCGGCAACGGCAGACTTGCTCATTGTTGCCTCAAAATTTGTCCTAGCGCCACCTGTTAAAGCAACTATTTTGAACTATTTAAAAAGATTATTTCATTGCTCTGATAGTTGGATAAATAGGAAGCCAAGTTGGAAGAGGAGATGAAATAATAAGTAATGTTCAAAATAGTATTAGTGGTGGCTGTGAGGATGAAATAATGAAAATTTACATAGAAACTATGGGGTGTCCGAAAAACCATGTGGATAGTGAAATGTTTTTAGGCATGCTTGTAGCGTCAGGCTCTAAATTAGCACTTTCTCCTGAAGAGGCGGACTGTATCATAATCAATACATGTGGATTTATTAATGATGCAAAAATTGAATCTATTGATAAAATTTTTGAAATGGTTCAATATGGGAAAAAACTTATTGTAACGGGGTGCTTATCTCAAAGATATGTAGAAGATTTATACGAAGAAATTCCAGAAATAGATATAATCGCAGGAGTAAATGATTATAAAGAATTGTTGCGAATTATTACGGAAAAAGAATTTACAAACGGACAAATTGATCAAAATAGAAATGATAATAATAGAGTGAAATTGGGGAAATCATACTCAAATGAAAATGATATATTTATATCTAATAGCTTTGATGAATGTAAGAGCGAACAAATATGGAAGACTCGAGCAACAAATGATAAGCCGTGGAGTAGAACAATCAAAATATCTGAAGGATGCGAGAATAATTGTACGTATTGTATAATCCCTATTATTAGAGGGAGATATAGAAGCAGAAATCCATACGATATTTTAGATGAAGCAAAATATATGGCATCTCAAGGAGTTAAAGAATTAATCATAATTGGACAAGATACAACAAATTATGGAAATGATTTCGAAGAAATAAATTATTCCCTTGCAAAACTACTTAAAGAACTATGTTCTGTAGATGGAATTGAATGGATTCGTTTGATGTATTGTTATGAAGACAAGATTACAGAAGAACTAATTGATGTAATTGCTGAAGAAGAAAAAATATGCAAATACATTGACATGCCATTACAACATATATCAAATCCAATTCTAAAGAGTATGAAAAGAAAATCCTCAACCGAAACAATTAAAAATACACTGAATAGGCTTCGAGAAAAAGTTGAAGGAATACATATTAGAACTACTTTTATAGTTGGATTTCCCGGAGAAAGTGAAGAAGATTTTGAAGAATTATATGAATTCGTCTCGAACGAAAAATTTGAGAGATTGGGTGTTTTTTCATACTCGCTTGAAGAGGGAACAGTAGCAGCAAAGTTGAAGGATCAATTAGACGAAGAAATCAAAGATGCGAGAAAGAATTCAATAATGAATTTACAAATAGATATTTCGAGAGAATCTAATCAGTTAAAAGTAGGAAAAATAATAAACGTAATTATCGAAGAAGAAGATGAAGAACCTTTCACATATATTGGAAGAACGCAATTTGATGCTCCCGAAATAGATAATGAAGTAATCATTAAATCTGATAGAAAACTGAATTTTGGTGAAATAATCAAGGTGAAAATAAATGATGCATTTGATTACGATATTGTAGGAACAGCTTTATAACGAATAACCTACAGTTTAAAATAAGTATAACAGTGGAATTAATTAAGAAGGAGAATATTGATATGTTGGTGACAGACATATCAAACAAAAAATTATGAATATACCAAATCAACTGACAATGGCAAGGATAGTCCTTATACCTATATTTATTATTGTATATCTACTTGGATACAATGTTTGGGCAACAGTTATTTTCATTGTAGCGGCAGCAACAGATGCTCTCGATGGATACTTGGCTAGGAAATGGAAATTGGTATCTAACTTTGGCAAAATAATGGATCCGTTAGCAGATAAGCTTTTAGTTATGGCGGCACTTGTTTGCATGGTGGAACTAGGAGTTGTAGCGGGTTGGATGGTTATAGTTATCCTTGGAAGAGAATTTCTGATTTCAGGATTTAGAGCAGTAGCAGCAGCACAAGGAATCGTTATTGCAGCGGGAATGACAGGAAAAATAAAAACAGTACTTCAAATGGTGGCTATTCCGCTTCTGCTCTTGGAAAATTGGCCATTTAGCATGTTTACAACGGTGCCGGTAGACCAAATTGTAATGTGGGCAGCCGTAGGAATGACTATAATATCAGGAGCTGAATATATAATTAAGAACGTAAAAGTTTTTAAAAATTAAGTGTATCTTAACTTAAAAATAAAAACATAGCAGTTTCGATGTTTATAAATGCCATCACTTTGATAGGAATTGTGCGAATGATTGTTTAAGAGAAAATAATACTATATATTTAATGACATTTTGTGTGAATAAAACAATGATTTAAGGGAATAATAATTGTAGGCATTTGGAATATAACATACTTTTGATTTGAACAATAAAAATAGTTAGTGATATTTATGGAAAAATATAAGGAGAAAAAAAGAAATTGAATCATAGAAGTATAAATATAAAAATAATCGCAATTTTCACAATTGCACTTTTACTATCTACGCTATTAGCATTTCCTAAAGATACAATAGTGGCAAGTAGTTTGGAAAGAGAAAATGTTGTTGTATTTGTTCATTTTAGTGACCAAACTCCAAATACTGAAACCCCAGAGTTTTACAAGGAAATAGATGGGAAATTTAATACTGGCGGAGAAAATGGAGAATATGGAATTTCCTTCAAGGAATATATGGAGAAGATTTCGTATGGGCAAATTAAAATAAAAAATATTTTTCCACAACAAACTGAAGTTGATGGAGAAATTATTTTGACCTCAATGAAACTCGATAGAACAAGGGACTCTCTTTTTGGAGTAGAAAACAAAACTGTTTATATAGTTGACGAGGTTGCAGATATTTTGAATGAAAATCCTCAAAACTATGATGTTAATGGCAATGGTAGAATTGATAATTTCACAATAGTGATGCAAGGGGATGCATATGATGATGATGGAAATAGGATTGAAACCGTGTGGCCACATCAGCATAACTATACAGGCTCAAGAAAACTAGGAACCTCAGAAATAAGTGAGGTAACAGTATTAAATACAGATAGGCTTGTTGGATTGCTTGCGTCAGGAGTATCTTTAATTGCACATGAGTATTTGCATGGACTAAATTATCCCGATCTATATACCAAAGGAGAAGTACATAATCCGCTGAATGGACGGCCCGTAGGTGAATGGGGAATAATGGGAATGGCGACACACAACCCCCAATACCCATTGGCTATTTTAAGAGACCACTATACTGGGTGGATAGACATTGAAACGATAACTTCTGCGGAAAACAAGACATTTGTCATTGATACTGCAGAAAACCAACATGGAAATCAAGCGTATATGTTCAAATCGCCGCTAAATGACTATGAAGTATTTGTTGTTGAGTATAGAAAAAAAACTTCTGATCCGAAAGGAATTGATACTGGAATACCAGATTCTGGTGTAATAGTATATAGAGTAGATACTAGGGTTGAAGATCTATCTAATGATAAAGGTGAATTTGGAATATACATATTTAGACCTTGGGATGAGCTTCAGACAAATCAAAATTTAATGAAGGCAAACTTATCATTAGAAAGCGGAAGAACTTCTATTGGTAGTGCTGATCTAAACGATGGGATTGAAGATGGTGCTCTTACTTATTCTGACGGAACTAATTCTGGTATCGTTATTTCTAACGTGGGATCAGCGGCGGGAGATACTATTTCTCTTAATGTAACTATACCAAAAGAAGAAAGTTTCGATTTATGGAAAGATGAAAATTATAACAACTCAAATGTTGAAGGAACATCAAAAGGTGTAACTTCCATAAATATAGGTGAAACTCAATATGTAATGACATTTGGAAATAACAAATATAAATTAAGTAGCTTTAATGGAACAAGTTGGGATTATAGTCATGGAGAGTTTTCTGCAAGTGGAGATAGTGCAACAACAATGGAACTATTTGAATGGAACGGCTCTCTATATTTTGCAAATGTAGCTTATGATAAAGATTACAATGCAGACATTCAAATCAGAAAATATAATAATACGACTAAAGAATGGGAGCTGAAAAAAACTTTACATAGTAAAGCAACAGGGGGAAGCTTCGGAATAGAAGTTCTGGGGGATAAAGTATATATTGCATACGCAGAAACAGTATCAGGCAAAGATAATGCCGTGCTTACAAGTTTGGTGGAAGATGGGGGAAGCGTAAACGAAATAGAAATAGGCCAATATAAAGTGGGAAGCCAGTATACATTTGGGCAACCAGAAGTTGTGGCATATAATAATGAAATCTATACACTGATTAGAAGTAGTGGAGATGTTATAGATATATATAAACTTAATGCGGCTTCCAATACTTTTGCTGAAATAACAACAAATACAGGATCTGACGGTCACATTGTAGCAAATAGTTTTGATGTAAAAGCATACAATGATAAATTGTATATACTCTGCGGTGATACAACATCTAGAATTTTTACATATGATGGTAGCGTATGGAAAGAGGGAGAACCTGTTGGAATAAGTTCTTTTGAACCTAAATTAGCTGTGACTCAAGGAAACTTATATTGTTTGAGCGTTACAAATGGCGGAGAAGAAGATGGAACAACAACAGTTTACAGATATTACGATGCTTTAGGGAAGTGGATAAAAGAAGGACATAATGCAGAAACTATTAAGTCTGAGAAATTAAACCTAACATCTTCAAATGATAAAATATATCTTACTTATGTTAAGGAGGTAAATGGGAATGATCAAATAGCAGTAAAATCGAAGATACATGCTAATAAATTGACAGATATTAAAATCACTAAACCTATAACTAAAACTGTATATAATGTAGGAGATGAAATAGATTATAGTGGACTAGAAGTAACAGCATATTATGAGGATGGAACAGAAAAAGTACTTACCAAGAATGAATATGAACTTGTAGGTTTTGATACTACTACGCCAGGTAAAAGAACATGTAAAATTTTAGTGGCGGGTAAAGAAGCTTCCTTTTCATATGAGGTTCTTACTGATAAAGAAGTTCCATACATTGATTTTGAACCTGACAGATATGCAGAGGCAACACGAAATCAATATCTAAAAAGCGATTTAGGCTATGATAACGAAAATCTTGCAATAGTTAGAACGGGCGAAGAGATAACAATACATGGAGCTTATAAAGCCGATGGGTATTATTGGTATTATGTAACATGGAATGGCAAAAAAGGATACTTGACTTCCAAATATGTAAAAAACATTTATTTTGATTATTCTCCAGATAGAGAAGGAAATCCAACACAAGATATTGAATTGAAAAAAGGTATTGGAAATAGTTTTGCTACTATAGATACAATAAAAAGTGGTGAAAAAATCACGATATATGGAACATATTCAACAGTAGGGTGGAATTGGTTTAAAGTTGGATATAATGGCAATATTGGATATGTGGATTCTGAATTTATAGAGTTGATTTACAATGATTATGAACCAGATAGAACCGCAGAAGCAAAAAAGAATCAATATTTAAAGGCAGGGGTTGGATACAATTTTAAGAATCTTGGAATTGTAAGAACTGGCGATAAATTGACTATTCATGGTAGTTATGAAGTAGAAGGAACTAATTGGTGCAAAGTTACATGGAATGGAAAAACAGGCTATTTATCGTTAGCAAACCTAAGATTAGTATATTATGATTATTCGCCAGATAGATACGCAGAAGCTACAAAGTTACAAGAATTAAGGTCAGGAATAGGCTATAATTACACAAGTTTAGGAACAATAAACCCAGGCGAAACAGTGTTGATAGATAGAAGCTATGAAGTGGAAGGTGTAAATTGGGGCAGAGTAACTTGGAATGGTATAACAGGATATATATCTTTGGGAGATGCAAAACTAATCTATAATGACTATGAACCAGATAGAACTGCGGAAGCTAAAAAGAATCAATATTTAAAGGCAGGGGTTGGATACAATTTTAAGAATCTTGGAATTGTAAGAACTGGCGATAAATTGACTATTCATGGTAGTTATGAAGTAGAAGGAACTAATTGGTGCAAAGTTACATGGAATGGAAAAACAGGCTATTTATCGTTAGCAAACCTAAGATTAGTATATTATGATTATTCGCCAGATAGATACGCAGAAGCTACAAAGTTACAAGAATTAAGGTCAGGAATAGGCTATAATTACACAAGTTTAGGAACAATAAACCCAGGCGAAACAGTGTTGATAGATAGAAGCTATGAAGTGGAAGGTGTAAATTGGGGCAGAGTTACATGGAATGGAATAACAGGTTTCATTTCCTTAGGTGACGCAAAGTGGGCGTATAATGCTTTTGAACCAACCGAAATTGCAAAAGCAAATAAGAATCAATACATAAGAGCGGGAGTTGGATATAACTTCAATGCCATTGGAATAATTAGAGCGGGGGAAAACGTTATAGTGCATGGCATATATGATATGGAAGGGACTGACTGGTACAAAGTTACATGGAAAGGAAAAACAGGATATATTCCTTTGTCAGGAGTAACTTTGATATAGCGTATTGCAATTAGAATATAAAAAGACTACAGATGCGAAAAGTTGTATGTGGTCTTTTTTTTTTAATTTTGTATTTTTGGAATTGCATGCTTTCTTTCAAGAAAGCTTCAAACATGATATAATTTTAATAATATAATCTATATAATGAAAGGAAAGCCAATGAAAGCAAGTATTATCGCAGTAGGGACTGAACTGCTATTTGGACAGACAATAAATTCTAACGCGGCCTATATATCAAGAGAGCTTCAAGACTTGAATGTGGATGTGATGTACCATTATACGGTAGGTGATAATCCTAACAGGTTGAAAGAAACAATTAATTTGGCAATGAAAGACTGTGATTTGATAATTACAACAGGAGGTCTTGGGCCAACACAAGATGATCTTACAAAGGAAATTATATGTGAAGTTATGGATGTTGAATTGATTTTAAATGAAGAATTACTTTCGAATATGAAAGATTTTTTTAAAAAATTAAATCGGCCTATGACAAAAAATAATGAAAAACAATGTTTTGTTCCAAAAGATAGCTTTGTGTTTAAAAATGAAAGAGGAACAGCGCCGGGATTTGCTATAGAAAAAGATGGAAAAATAGTAGTAGCACTTCCAGGTCCTCCAAGAGAGATGACACATATGTTTCAAACTGGACTAAAACCAATTTTAGAAAAGAAAAGTGGAAATGTAATGCATTACAAGATTATTAGAACAATAGGAATTGGGGAATCTGCACTAGAAACTGAAATTGTTGATCTAATAGAAGACGAAACAGCGAATGCCACTATAGCAACATATGCAAAAACAGGCGAATGTAGCCTTAGAGTTGCAGCAAAAATGGAAACTATGCAAAAGGCAGTAGAAGAAGTAGATGCAGCAATATTTAAAATAAAAGAAAGAATAGGACAATATATATATAGCTTAGAAGACGAAGAACTAAAAACAGTAATTGTCAAAAAAATGATAGAAAAAAATATAGTAATATCATGCGCGGAATCATGCACAGGTGGCAAATTTGCTTCTGCAATTACAGATGTACCAGGTTCTTCGAAAGTGTTTGACAGAGGGATTGTAACTTATAGTAATGAATCGAAAATAAAAGAACTAGGTGTTTTGCATGAAACGATAGAGATATATGGAGCAGTAAGTGAAGAATGTGCAAAGGAAATGGCAGAAGGGTTACACAAGAAAACAAATTCAGATATATGCATTTCAATTACAGGCATTGCAGGCCCAGATGGAGGAACAGAGGAAAAACCTGTAGGGACTGTATTTATGGCAATTTCGTATAATAATAAGATATATACACACAAACATAGATTAATAAATACAGGTAGAGATGCAATTAGGACAAGTGCTGTATTGCAGATGTTGAGTTTTGTTAATAGAGTTATATCGTAGAAATAATGTTTGCCCAAATGTTTAGTTCTTTCTGCCTTATACTTTATTGGTGCAAAGAAAAACATGGCATAGACAA
>CAYJEX010000026.1:0-18992 GCA_964369465.1 uncultured Oscillospiraceae bacterium | reverse complement strand
TGCAGTTTTAATGCGGATATTTCGCTTTAATGCAATTTTTTCTACTAAATCAAAACGAGAAATAAATTTATCTGTTGATTTGCTTAATGCTTCCTCAGAATCCAAATTCTTAAAACGAGCTACATTTACACTAGCAAAAATTACATCGCCAAGTTCCTCTTCTATATTTGCAATGTCGTTGTTTTTTATTGCCAATTCAAGTTCGGCAATTTCACTTTTCAAGTCGGAAAGCGCTTCTTCCATTACTATATAGTCGAATCCTGATTTTGACGCTCTCTTTTGCACTTTTTGAGCTCTCATAAGTGCAGGTAAAGTTAAAGGAACTGCATATAATGTTTCAGTAGTGTTTTTGTATCCTTTTGCTTCGTTTTTTATGTTTTCCCAATTCTTTAACACGGTGCTTGTTTCGTGAGCAGATAAATTTCCGAAAATATGAGGGTGTCTGTTAATTAGTTTTTCACAAATATCGTGACAAACACTATTAAAGTCAAAATTACCATTTTCATTTTCAATTTGGCTATGAAAAACAACTTGAAGTAATACATCGCCAAGTTCTTCTTTTAATAGTAAAACATCTTCTTTGTCGATGGCCTCAATTGCTTCATATGTTTCTTCGATAAAGTTATTGCGTATAGAATGGTGTGTTTGTTGTCTATCCCATGGGCATCCATCAGGAGCTCTCAAAATTTCCATGATATTTAGAAGATCTTGTATATCATATGTGTTTTTTTCTAATAACTTTTTTTTCTCGGTATTCATTTGTTACAACCTTTTTATATAATAGATGCAGCTTGTTTTGTGATGTATGGAATGAAACTCATCCAAATGAGAAATAACAAATGGAATGTTTTGGTGTGATCACAAAACATTTTTCTATATTATAGCATAAATGTAACTTCAGAACATGGAGTCGAACAAGAAAAGGGAAAGGAAATTTATAAAGAACATATGTAAAAGTATATCTCTTTTTGTTGACAAGAAAAATTCAATATGATATGATTAATTATGAAAATAGTTTCATAAACAAAAATATTGAAATTTCAATATAAAAAAACGAACTCATTCATAATTACTGAAACTACTTTCCACAATTCAAATTATATTATTATATTTAAGGAGGGGAATATGACAGAAAACTTAAAGAAAAAGGCTAAAAAAGCCGATCAAGATTATCCATTGACTCATGTACCTATGGATGCAAGAAAAGGACTGATTTCGATTAGTGCTGTTTTGGTGGGATTTACTTTCTTTACTCCAACAATGGCATCTGGTGCTCAGTTGGGAGCGGCATTTAATTTTAGTGAACTAGTATGGATTATACTTGCAGGAAGTGCTATTTTAGGAGTTTATGTAGCATCGATATGTGCGATAGGAGCTAAAACGGGATTGACTTCAGTTTTGCTAGCGAAGTATACTTTAGGTAGCGTAGGTGCGAAATGGGCAGACATAATACTTGGAGGAACTCAAGTATTCTGGTATGCAATTACAGCAGAATACATGGGGATACTTTTTGCTACAGGACTAGGATTTGAAGAAGCATACGTAAAATATTTCTTCATTATCTTCTGGGGAGCTATCATGGGAGTAACTGCATTATATGGAGTGAGAGCTATGGCTCTAGTTTCGTATGTTGCAATACCTGCTATGGGAATTTTGATGGTAGTTGTAATGTTTATGGCGATAAATGAAGTTGGAAGTATTGAAGCGATAATGGATATTGTTCCTACTGGAACAATGACAGTTTCTACGGCAATTACTGTAATAGTAGGAACTTTTGCATCGGGGGGTACTCAAGCTGCCAATTGGGCAAGATTTGCAAAAACAGCAAAAACGGCATTTATTGCAGGACTTTTAGGTTTCTTAGTAGGAAATGGTATAATGATATTTTCAGGAATGCTAGGTGGTTTAGTATTCCAAACTGGAGATCTTATTGAATTAATGATAACTATGGGATTAACATTCTGGGCATTGATAATTCTTACTTTAAATATCTGGACAACAAATAATGCAACAGCGTATGCTTTTGGTGTGGCTGGAGCAGAAATGTTTAACAAAAATGACAAAAAACCTTTCATCGTAGGAGGAATAATAATAGCATTAATTTTAGCTGTTATAGGAGTGTCAACTGTATTTATTCCAATGCTAAACATATTTGGAACATTCATTCCGCCACTAGGAGGAGTAATAATTGGAGACTACTTATTTGTAAGCAAGAGAAGATTGCCTAGAATAGAAGACGTTAAGTTTAAAGCTATTAGAATAGCACCACTTATTGCATATATCTTGGGATGTGCTGCAGCATATTTTGGTGGTGTATATGGAATAGGTGTACCATCATTACAAGGTATACTAATTGCAATGTTTGCAATGCCATTGATTCATATGATTCTTGTAAAAGCAAAGGTAAATGATGGACACAAAGTAGCTGATGATGCAAAGTATGTTTAAAATTCAGAGGGTAAAAAAATGAGTAAAACTTTAATAAAAAACGCTAAACTTCGTGGAGAAGATGACTGCAAAGATATACTAATATCAAATGGAAAGTTTGAAAAAATTGCAAAAAACATCTCGGGTGAAGAAACATATACAGTTATAGATGCAATGGGTAATTTGGTTACGGAGCCTTTTGTTGATCCACATGTTCACTTAGATGCCGTACTAGTTTCTGGAAAACTAAAAAGACAGAATAAATCAGGCACTCTTTTAGAGGCGATTGATATTTGGGGTGAATGGAAAGTTGGTCTAACAAAAGAAATAATCAAGGAGAACGCAAGGCAAGTAATAAAATGGTATGTAGCAAATGGTGTACTTAGAGTGAGAACTCATGCTGATTGTACTGAACCCACATTAAAAACAGTTGAGGCTTTAGTGGAATTAAAGGATGAAGTCAAAGACTATGTGGATTTACAAGTAGTTGCATTTCCACAAAATGGTATATATACACATCCTGATTCAGAAGGATTGCTAATAAAAGCGCTTGAAATGGGAGCAGATGTAGTGGGGGGAACGCCACACATTGAGTATACTCGAGAAGATGGAGTAAGAGATGTAGAAACTGTTTATAATTTGGCTGAAAAATACAATAAACTAATTGATATACATATTGATGAAACAGGAGATCCTCAATCTAGATTTGTCGAAGTTATGGTTAAGGAAAGTATTAATCGTGGGTTTGGAAGTAGAGCTACTGCAAGTCATACTACAGCTATGCATAATTATAACAATGACTATGCGTTCAAATTGATTGGAAATATTGCAAAAGCTCAGCTGAATATGATTACTAATCCTTTTGATAATGCTGTATTACAAAACAGAACAGATGGATATCCACGAAAAAGAGGGATTACTAGAGTTGATGAGATGATGGAACTAGGAATAAATGTTTCTGTAGGGCACGACTCGATAATGGATCCTTGGTATTCGTTTGGTAAGGGAAATATGATTGAAGCGGCGAACTTGTTAATACATATGGGTCAACTTATAGGTGATTCACAGATACCGAAAGTTTTTGACATGATAACGGTGAATTCTGCAAAGACAATGAACCTTGACAACTATGGCATAACAGAAGGAAATCAAGCAGATTTAATCATATTGGATGGCAAGTCAGAAAGAGAAGTTATGCGAATTCAAAGTGAATGCTTGTATGTAATTAGAAAAGGCAAAGTTATTTCAAAAGCAGAACCAGCAAAGAGAAGTGTTGATATCTTTGGAAATAATGAAAATATAGACTTCAAGATATAAGCTTAGACTTAACTCGAAGAGTGGATTTGTATGTACAAATCCACTCTTTTACTATATTATTAATTATAGAATAAACAATTATGTAATAATATAGTTATGGAAAGAGGAGTATTGTGAATATTAAAGCTGTCGCAAAACAGGCAGGGGTGTCAGTGACCACTGTTTCCAGAGTGTTAAATAATCCAGAACTTGTGTCGGAAAACACGAGGAAAAGGATTTTTGATGTAATAGAAGAACTTGATTATACCCCTAATTGGTTTGCTAGGAATATTCAAAGCCATAAGACGAATGTGATTGGCCTTATCGTTTCGGACATGCTAAACCCTGCGACTATGGAAATAGCAAAAGGAGTAGAAGAAGTTGCCAACGGAAAAAAATATTCCGTGAACTTGTGTAACACAGAAAGAGACAAAAAAAAGGAACAGGAATATTTAGAGATGCTTTTAGGAAGAAATGTGGATGGACTAATATTGATTTCCACTTCTTTGCGTGAAGCAAGTTTTAAAAGACTTGAGGAAAGAAAAATCCCTTACGTTCTGGTAGGTAAGGGGGCTGATTCGCTTGAACAAAATGTAATTTTTACAAACAATACATCTGCAACGAAAGAGGCAATAAATTATTTGGCAAGTATGGATAGAAAAAAAATAGCTATTCTCTTAGAAAAAAAATCTGTGGTAGAAGATATGGAAAAACTTCAAGGGTATAAAGAAGCGCTAATTGAACAGAATATGGCGATAGACGAAAATCTGATTATGTATTGTGGGAATAGTATAGAAGAAGGATTTGTTGCTACAAGCAAGCTTATTGCAATGGATGAAAAAGTTGACGCGATTTTTACGGCAACAGACACTTTAGCTTTTGGAGTAATAGAAAAACTCAAACAAAAAAATATTTCAATACCGGAAGAAATAGCGATAATTGGATTTGATGATTTGAAAGTAGGCGCTGTTATGGAGCCAAAACTTACGACTGTATCAAAACCAAGCTATAGAATGGGGCTTCTAGGTGCAAGATTACTATTTGACTGCATTGAAGATAGCGATGGCAATATAGGTTTGCAAGAAATTATGGTACAGTCAAAACTTAAAATAAGAAAGTCATGCGGGAATGAGCAAAGACTAAAAGAAATTTGGTAGAAAGGGAGCGATATGTTTAATACAAATATAATGGGGTTAAAGTGTAAAAATCCAGTTGTTGTTTCAGCAGGACCATGGACAAGAGGCGTTGAAAAAATAAAACAGGCTTTTGAAAGTGGTGCGGCAGCTGTAGTAACAGAAAGCATAGTAAGTGAAGCATATCCCGATATTGTTCCTAGATATGCCTACGAAAAGTCTACAAAAGGAGTTCAAAATATTAGGTTATATAGCGCGTGGAATCTTGAAAAATGGTTAGAGGAATTAAAAATATTATCAAATGCGAATAGATATGGGTATGATGCACGTCTAATAATGAGCATAATGGGTGGTAGTGCATCAGAAGTAGCATATATCGCGAGAAAAGTTGAAAAAGCAGGAGCTGATGGTGTAGAAATAGGGATAGCATGTCCTATGGGTGAAGGACTAGAGATTATTGCGGGGAAAGAAGATGCTGTTTATGATTATACAAAAGAGGTTGTAGAAAGCCTTGATATTCCGGTTTCAGTAAAACTTAATTCAGGGGTAAACAATTTAAATAATATCATTGAAGCTATTGAGAGTGCAGGAGCAATAGGTGTGACAGGAATAGATACTGTAAGATGTATCTTGAATGTTGATATCGAAAAGGGTGAAGCTACTTTGCCAACGTATGGAGGATATTCAGGGGCGCCAATAAAACCAATAGCCTTGTCTACTGTAGCAGCAATATACCAAAGCACAAACTTACCGATATTGGGTGTAGGTGGGATAACGGATCACATTAGCCTTGTTGAGCATATAATGGTTGGAGCTTCAGCAGGCGGAATTGGAACAGAAATTTTGTTGAACGGATATGATGTAATACCTAAGATATTAAGTGATTTGGAAAAATGGGTTATTGAACATGAAATAAAAAATATAGAAGAAATTAGAGGATGTGCAGTAAAAAAACTTAAATCATTTGAAGAGTTAAAAGTAGAACCACAAAAAGCTAGACTTAAATCAAATTGCAATGATGTTACTTGTGACCAATGTGTCAAATGTTGTTTGGAGAAAGCAATTGTTATTAAGGATAACGAAAAGATTATTGATGACAATAAGTGTACGGCATGTGGTCTTTGTATTCCTGTCTGTCCAGAAAACAAAATATCTCTTAAATGGATGTAAATAATATAAGAACTCACATTTCAAGGTATGATAAGCTTAAAGGGCTAAAATATAATAAAAATGTATAGATAATAGCCTCGAATAGTATTGTATTTGATAAAATCACCATCAAACAAAGTGGTGATTTTTTTTCGTTGCTATGGTATAATAAAATCTGAAAAAGGAATGAATACACAAGAACAAATGAGGAAATAAAACACATAACATATTTTCGAATCAGTTAAAAGAAAGTGGTATTATTATGAAACCTATATACAATCGAGTATTATTAAAAATAAGTGGGGAAGCATTAGCAGGAGAAGAGAAATTTGGTATCAACGAAGAAGTGATGAAAAATGTGGCGATGCAAGTTGAAGAAGTTTATGAACTGGGGGTTCAAATTGCAATTGTAGTTGGCGGAGGAAACTTCTGGAGAGGAAGAACGAGCAACACTATGGATAAAGCAACAGCAGACTACATGGGCATGCTCGCAACAGCAATAAATGCGTTAGCACTTCAAGACGCACTTGAAGCGAAGGGAATGGACACAAGAGTTCAGACGGCGATTGAAATGAGAGAGGTGGCTGAACCATATATACGAAGGAAAGCCATTAACCATTTAGATAGAAACAAAATTGTGATATTTGGAGCAGGAACTGGTAATCCGTTTTTCTCTACAGATACAACAGCAGCACTTAGAGCTGCGGAGATAGATGCGGATATTATTTTGTTAGCTAAGACTATTGATGCTGTGTATTCAGCAGATCCAGAAATTGATAAAAGCGCTACAAAATACGAGACATTGACACATTGGGAAGTTCTTGAAAAAGACTTGAAAGTTATGGATTCTACAGCAGCGTCGCTTTGCAGAGATAATGAAATAAAGATACATGTCTTTTCTCTTGTGGAGCAAGGAAATATTCTAAAAGCAATTTGTGGTGAAAAAATTGGAACGATTATTACTTAAAATTGAGGTAATATAAAAGATTAATAATATATAAAGAAGAAATTTGATTGAGGCAGGAACTCAACTAATTTAGAGATATTGTTTTTGATGAGATTTATTACAGAATGGAGATTGTTATGAGTAAAGATGTACAAGGTAATTTAAAAGAAAAAATTGAAAAAAGTCTACAAGTATTAAAAGAAGAATTATCAACGGTTAGAGCAGGAAGAGCTAATCCGGGAATTTTAGATAAAATTCAAGTTGAATACTATGGCACTCCTACTCCTTTAAAAGCTGTTGCGAATGTTTCGGTTCCAGATCCTAGAACCATTACGATTTCTCCTTTTGACCCTAAAGCTGTTCCGGATATTGAGAAGGCTATAAACATAGCAAATATTGGAATAACACCTAGTAATGATGGTAAAATAATAAGATTGGCAATTCCTGAAGTGACTGAAGAGAGAAGAAAAGAGCTAACAAAAACTGTAAAAAAACTAGGGGAAAATGATAAGGTTGCTATAAGGAATTTAAGAAGAGATGCGAACGAGCAACTTAAGAAAATGCAAAAAGCGGGAGAATTGACTGAAGATGATTTGGCAAGTGAAGAAAAAGATGTTCAAAAGTTAATTGACGATGCAATAAAAAACATTGATGAAATGGTTAAGAAAAAAGAAGCAGATATAATGGAAGTATAAATAAAGAAACCATACAAAAGGGTTGCTGGAGAAAAAATGATAGACAACAAAACACTTCCCACTCATGTGGCTTTAATAATGGATGGAAATGGTAGATGGGCAAAAAAGAAATTTTTACCAAGAATTATGGGACATAGAAGTGGGATGAGATCTATGGAAAAAGTAGTAATGCGTGCAAATGAACTGGGAATAAAGTACATTACGCTATATGCTTTTTCTACGGAAAATTGGAAACGTTCTGCTGAAGAGGTCAAAGGTATCTTTGACCTTCTTGTTGAGTTTGCATCTAAGGAAGGAGAAAAACTTAACATAAATAATGTTAAAATACATGTTCTAGGGAAAATTGATGGAATACCAGATAAAGCAAAAGAAGCATTGTTGGAGGCAGTAGATAACACAAAAAATAATACAGGGGTTGTTCTCAATTTGGCAGTGAACTATGGGAGCCGTGATGAAATTGTTATGGCAACAAGAAATATAATTACGAATGTACTTGAAGGAAAAATAAAATTAGAAGATATTGATGAAAATACTATTTCTAAAAACTTGTATACTGGAATAAATAATATCCCAGATCCAGACTTAATTATTAGAACTAGTGGAGAAGAGAGAATTTCAAATTATTTGTTGTGGCAAATTGCTTATTCTGAATTTGTTTTCACTGATACACTTTGGCCAGATTTCGATGGAGATGAACTTGAGAAATGCGTAAAGATATTTCAAAAAAGAGATAGGAGATTCGGGGAAAGAAAGTAATTTTGAAAATAGAAATGTATATAATTTTCAAAACTTTTTAGCAAGCTAAATTTTACAGGAGATGATATTTATGAAAACAAGAGTAATTTCAGGACTTATAATGATTCCATTTTTAGGAATATTGATATTAGGAGATTATGTCCTTTTAGCAACAACATTTTTAATTGGTAGTGTGGCTGTATATGAATTTTTCAAAGGGTTCAATAATATTGACATTAACCCCTCATACCCTATAGCTCTTTCATCTGTAATAATGTTGTATTGTATAAATATATTTAATCTTCCGGACGCAACATATTTTATTCTAATTATGATGACGTTTTTTGCAAGTGTATTATATTTGTTTAATATCAATAAAAGAAAATTAGAAGATGGTGTTTTCACATTTTTTGGAATTATTTATATTATAGGATGTTCGTTCCATGTTACTTTAGTTGAACAAGAAATCCATAGTTTTGTTTGGTTGATTGTATTAACCGCGTTTGGAACGGATGTATTTGCATATTTCTCAGGGTTTTTGTTTGGAAAACATAAATTATGCCCACATATTAGTCCTAAAAAAACTATAGAAGGCTCGATCGGAGGAATAATTGGAAGTGTATTGTTGTGTGGAAGTTTTGGTTATTTTTTCGCGAACGAATATATGATACACTGCATTGTTATTGGTGTATTAGGTGGCGTTGTTTCGCAGTTAGGAGATTTAACTGCATCAATATTTAAGAGAAAAATGGGAATAAAAGATTATGGACATCTAATACCAGGTCATGGAGGTATATTAGATCGATTTGACAGCGTCTTATTTACGGCACCACTTGTATATTATTATATTGTAATTATCTTGTCTTAAAAGATATTAATATATCGTTTGTATTATCTAAAACAGTTTAGTATAGGAGACATAATAGTTTGAAAGACTTTGTTATATTAGGAAGCACAGGATCAATAGGAACTCAATGTTTAGATGTTATCGAAAATAATAAAGATAAATTTAGAGCGGTAGTTCTATCGTGCGAAAAAAGAATAGATGAACTTTTACTACAAATCGAAAAGTTTTCGCCAGAGGTTGTTGTGGTTTCTCAAAGTAAAGATGTGAAAAAAATAATAGAACGCTTTCCAACTATAAATGTTCTTGTAGGTGATGAAGGCCTAGTACAAGCATCACAGATAAAATGCCACATGGTGATAAATTCATTAGTGGGCATCAAAGGACTTAAGCCAACGTGGGCAGCAATTGAAGCAGGAAATAATATTGGTCTTGCAAATAAAGAAACGTTAGTTGCAGGCGGAAAACTTATTATGGACAAAGCTAAAGAAAACAATGTGGATATTTTGCCAATAGATAGTGAACACAGCGCAATTTACCAATGTTTGAATGGGGAAAAAATAGAAAAACTTAATAAAATAATTCTTACTGCATCAGGGGGGCCGTTTAGAGGGAAAAAGAAAGATTTTTTGACCAATGTAAAATTAGAAGATGCATTGAAACATCCAAAATGGACAATGGGTGCAAAAATTACAGTTGATTCTTCAACTTTAATGAATAAAGGCCTTGAAGTCATAGAGGCTAGATGGCTATTTAACACCTCAGTTGATAAAATAGATGTTCTTGTTCATCCTCAAAGTATAGTACATTCAATGGTTGAATTTGTGGATGGATCAGTTATTGCGCAGCTTGGAAACCCAGATATGAAGATACCAATATCATACGCAATGGAATACCCCAATAGACTTAATATGGAAAGCGAAAGACTCAATTTAATAAAAGAAGGTACTCTCACATTTGAAGAGCCTGACAAAAAGACTTTCGTTGCGCTTGAATTGTCATACGAAGCGTGTAGACGAGGCGAAGCTTTTCCAGTTGTTTTGAATGCTGCAAACGAAGCCCTTGTTGATTTGTTTTTGAGAAGAAAAATAGAGTATTTAGAAATTCAAAATAATTTGGAAAGAGTAATGGAGATGGCAAACTATTCTGAACCCAAAAGTATAGAAGATGTTGTTTGTATAGATGAAGACATAAAAAGAACGATTTATAATATGTATAATAGTAAATAAAACTCGTCACAAAATGAGTGTATATAGTAATCAGATAGGAGAAAACAAGTTATGGTAACAATAATATTAGTTATATTGATGTTTGGCGTTTTAATAGCTGTTCATGAGATAGGGCACTTAGTAGCGGCTAAAAAAAGTGGAGTAAAAGTAAACGAATTTGCATTAGGTATGGGGCCAAAGATTCTTTCGAAAAAAAAAGGCGAAACATTGTATTCTCTTAGAGCTTTTCCTATAGGTGGATTTTGCGCCATGGAAGGTGAGGACTCTGAATCTGAAGATGCAAGAAGTTTTAATAAGGCTTCTGCGCCTAGAAAAGCAATTATTTTAGTTGCGGGATCGGTATGTAACTTTATACTTGCAATTGTAATGATGATAGCGGTTATTGCATATGTGGGAACTCCTTCCACAGAATTAGAAAGTGTAACACCTGATGGCCCTGCTGCGCAAGCAGGAATAGTTGCGGGAGATGAGATAGTAGCGGTAAATGGTGAAGAAATAACAGAATGGGATGATTTTGTTGTGGCTATTTCTGAAAGTGAAACAGATACAGTTAAAATTGACGTTGAAAGGGATGGGCAAGTAATAAGTTATACAACAAATCTGATTGAAGAAGAAGGACGTAAAATAGTTGGTGTCACTAGCAAACTAGAAAAAAACATTTTTTCGGCTATTCCTTTAGGATTTGAAGGTACTTGGGATATGGCGAAAAATATGATTAACGTTCTTAAAGATTTATTCACTGGTCAAGTAGGATTGGACCAACTGACAGGCCCAATTGGTATAGGATACGTTGTAGATGAGTCTTTGAATTATGGGTTGATCAACTTTTTCTATCTTGTTTCTTTAATTAGTTTGAATTTAGGAATAATAAACTTGCTGCCACTGCCTGCTTTAGATGGAGGAAGATTGCTGTTTCTGCTGATTAATGTTATTACAGGGAAAAAGGTATCGGAAAAAGTGGAAGGAACGATCCATTTTGTTGGGATGGGGTTGTTCATTCTTCTTGCAATATATATTGCGGGGCAGGATATAATTAGATTTGTTTTGCCAAATTAAGTATACTGGCGAAAATTATATACACTTTGAATATTTTGAGATATTGAAAGGCAGAAACATGAAAAAAGAAATAATGTGCGGTGGAATTAAAATAGGAGGTAATGCTCCTATTTCTATTCAATCAATGACAAACACAAAAACAGTAGACACAAAAACTACTATAGTACAAATAAATAATCTTGTTGAAGAAGGATGCCAAATTGTTAGATTGGCTGTAAATGATTTAGAAGCTGCGGAATCACTTAAAGAAATAAGAAAAAAAATTACAAATATTCCATTAGTAGCTGATATACATTTTGATTATCGATTAGCTATAGAGGCTATAAAAAATGGCATAGATAAAATTAGAATAAATCCTGGAAATATTGGAGATGATGAGAGGGTTAAAGCTGTAGTGAATGCAGCAAAAGAAAGAAATATACCTATTAGAGTTGGAATAAATGGAGGGTCTTTAGAGAAAGACATTCTACAAAAACATGGAAAAGCAAATGCTGAAGCGTTGGTGGAAAGTGCACTTAGGAATATACATCTAATAGAAAAATATGGATATGATAAAATTGTAGTATCGGTTAAGTCGTCAAATGTTAATGTGAATTATGAGGCTTATAAATTACTTTTTGAAAAAACAGAATACCCACTTCATATTGGACTCACTGAGGCAGGATATTCTACCTCGGGCATAGTTAAATCTTCGGTAGCGCTAGGAGCACTTTTACTAGAAGGGATAGGAAATACAATAAGAGTTTCACTTACGGGGGATCCAGTTAAAGAAATAAGTGTTGCGAAGGAAATACTATATGCAGCAGGAAAAAGAAAGCCCGCGGTGGAAATTATTTCTTGTCCTACTTGTGGTAGGACTCATGGTGACTTAGAAAAATATGTAAAAATGTTAGAGAAAGAAATTAAAGATAAAGAAAAATTTTTCGCTAATAAAGAACCGATTACGATTGCAGTAATGGGGTGTGAAGTTAATGGGCCAGGAGAAGCAAAAGAAGCAACTTATGGAATAGCATATGGAAAAAATGTTGCTTTGATTTTTGAAAAAGGGCTTCCAATACATAAGGTGAAAGAGGAAGAAGGTATAAAAGAATTGGTGAAAGTACTGTGTCAAACAGGTTAACAATGAGATAGGGTTGCTATATATAGTATATGCGTAGCGGAGGAAAAATGAAAGACAACTACAATGCAAATATAATTGATAAGAATAAAATAATAAAATCTATTGAAAAACTTTCGCCATCAATTATTTCTATGTTAAGAGGAATAAGAGAAGACGATATAGTAATTGACACAAACACAAACTCGGCAATGATTTATGTAATGGGAGATTTTTTTGTTGAAGTATTAAATGAAAAAGGTAGTGAAGAACTTTCGAAAATATATAAGAAAGAAAATGATATAGAAGTTACATTTGCTTTTTCTGGGCATGAGGGCAAATATAATAGAGTAAAAAAAGAAATTGAAGAAACAGTGGAAAGAAACAATATTAGAGAGGCGTTAGAAAGAGAAGAGATAAAAAAGAAAAAAGAAGAATTTGAGGAAAGTTATTCACAAAGGAATGACGAAAATGATTGGAAAAGAAATAATTATAAAGCGAAAAGAAAAAGCAAAATTGTTTTAGCAGAGGTTAAAGAAGCTAATACAAAATTTCTTCTAAAAGAATTGAGCAAAGCTGCTGAAAATATCACTATAGAAGGATTTGTATTTAAAATGAGCTCGTTTGTGACAAAAAGAGGAAGCTATTTACTTAGCATGTATGTGTCGGATGATGAGTCATCAATAAATTCGAAAGTGTTTTTAGAAGAAAAAGAAAAAGCAAAATTTGATAAGGAAATAAAAGAAAATGATTGGATTAGAGCCATTGGTAATGTGGAATGGGACAACTATGATAGAAGCTTTACTTTCATGATAAAAAAAATAATGAAAATACCTTCAAAAGGAAGGTGTGACATTGCAGAAGAAAAAAGAGTAGAACTCCATGCTCATACAAAGATGAGTAAAATGGATGGAGTAAACGATGTTAGTGTCCTTATTAATACAGCAAAGGAATGGGGACATAAAGCAATTGCAATTACAGACCATGGAGTGGTTCAAGCTTATCCAGAGGCCTATAAAGTTGCAAAAGGAATAAAAGTGATTTATGGAATGGAGGGATATCTTATTGATGACATACATTCTAAAAATGATGATGGTACAATAAATTATAAAGAAGGTAAAACTAATCATATTATAATCTTGGCAAAAAACCAAATAGGAATAAAAAACATGTATAAGCTAGTTAGTTTTTCGCATCTGAATTACTTTCATAGAAGTCCAAGAATTCCCAAAAGTATACTTGAAAAACACAGGGAAGGCTTGATACTAGGCTCTGCATGTGAAGCAGGCGAGCTTTATTCTGCAATTTTGAATAGAAAGACACAAGAAGAAATAGAGAAGATAGCTAGCTTTTATGATTATCTCGAAATACAGCCCTTATCTAATAATAGATTTATGATTAGAAATAATACAGTAAAATCAGAGGAAGATTTAAAGGAAATAAATAGACAAATTGTTACCTTGGGCGAAAAATTAAATATACCAGTAGTGGCTACATGTGATACTCATTATTTAAATAAAGAAGATAATAAATATAGAGAGATACTCATGGTAGGAATGGACTATAAAGATGCTGAGTTTAGTAGTGATTTGTATTTTAGGACGACAGATGAGATGTTAGATGAGTTTTCTTACTTAGGAAAAGAAAAAGCATATGAGGTTGTTATTTCTAATACTAATAAAATTGCGGAGATGACTGATAATGTATCCCCACTAAAAGAGGGAAAGTTTCCGCCTAAAATAGAAGGCGCAGAGATAGAACTAAAAGTTACATGTGAAGAAAAAGCAAAAGAAATATATGGAGACCCTTTACCAGAGAAAATAAGAGAAAGACTTGAAAGAGAACTAAGTTCTATAATTGGCAATCATTATGCAGTTATGTATATATCTGCAAAAAAACTTGTAGATAAGTCTATGGAGGATGGTTATTTAGTTGCTTCGAGGGGATCGGTTGGCTCTTCATTTGCTGCTACTATGGCGGGTATAACAGAAGTTAACCCTTTGCCACCTCATTATATTTGTCCTCATTGCAAATATCTTGAATGGGGAGACGAGATAAAATATGAATGTGGCGTAGATATGCCAGAAAAGGATTGTCCAAAGTGCAACACAGTATTGAATAAAGATGGATATTATATTAGATTCGAAACTTTTCTTGGATTTGAGGGGGACAAAGAACCTGATATAGATCTTAATTTTGCTGGAGAGTATCAAAGTAAAGCACATAAATATGTTGAGGAGATTTTTGGAGCAGAAAATGTGTTTAGAGCAGGGACGATAGGCACGATTGCGGAAAAAACAGCATATGGATTTACAAAAAAATATATGGAAGAAAAAGGTGTTCCCGATAATAAGATTGAAGTAGAGAGGCTTACTAGAGGATGTGTTGGAGTTAGAAGGACAACGGGACAACACCCAGGAGGGATAATTATTGTTCCGAGGGGACGCGAAATATATGAGTTCTGCCCTGTGAACTATCCTGCAAACAATGGAGCGGATAATATAATTACCACACATTTCGATTATCATTCTATTGATAGTAATTTGTTGAAACTTGATATACTTGGTCACGATGTTCCCTCTATGATTAGATGGTTAGAACTTATGACAGGTATTGGACCTTTTGAAATTAACCTTTCTGATAAAAAGACATTTGGATTGTTTTTGGGGGTAGATAGTTTAGATATAAAAATAAAGGACTATAAATTTACTCATGGTAGCTATGGCATTCCTGAATTTGGAACAAAATTTGTAAGGCAAATGCTAGATGATATTAAACCGAAAAATATGGGAGATTTAGTAAAAATTTCTGGACTTTCACATGGAACAGATGTGTGGATAAATAATGCACAGGAATATATTAGGAACGGAACGGCAACTGCAGATAGCATAATATGTACAAGAGATGACATAATGGATTATTTGATTTTGCAAGGTCTAGCAAATAAACAAGCTTTTGATATTATGGAAAAAGTAAGAAAAGGAAAAGGCTTAACTAAAGAAGAAGAAGAAATAATGAGGGCACATAATGTGCCAGAATGGTATATTGATTCGTGTAAAAAAATAAAATATATGTTTCCGAGAGCTCATGCGGTTGCATACGTCGTTATGGCTTATAGAATGGCATACTTTAAAATATATTATCCAATTGCATTTTATGCAGTATATCTAACTACAAAATTGGCAGATTTTAATTGGGATGTAGTTAGAAAAGGAATATATGATGTAGAAAATAGAATGAATGAATTAATAGGAAAAGGAAGAGAGAAAACAAAAAAAGAAGAAGATGAAATAACTGTTTTGGAAATCTGCTATGAAATGTATGCTAGAGGATATGAGTTTAAATCTCCAACTTTAGATGAGTCTCTTCCGGCAAAATTTATAGAGAGTGATGGAAAAGTTATGGTTCCTCTGTGCGCTCTTCAAGATGTAGGTGAAAAAGCTGGAAATTTAATTTATGAAGAACATAGACTTAAGCCTTTTACAACGGTTGAAGATATATCTAAAAGAGGGAAGGTGAGCAAAAATTCAATTGCTGCTATGCGTGATAATGGAATGCTAGATGATTTGCCTGAAACGGACCAACTTATGTTTTTTTAAGTAATAAAATGAAAGATTTAATAAACAAGATAGCCTCTAGTAAGAGGCTATCTTGTTTATTGGAGGATGAATTATATTGTTTTTAAATTTATTATATATTATTAAAATTAGCTGTTCTTTTTTCTAAAAAAGCAGCCATGCCTTCTTTTTGATCTGTTGTTGAAAAACACTTTCCAAATAATTTTGATTCCAAACTGCATGCTTCTTCAATTGGCAAGTCATATCCTTTTATTATTGCTTCTTTTGATAAACCGATAGCAATTGGAGCTTTAGAAGAAATGATTGTTGCAATTTTTGTTGCCTCAGAAATTAAATCGTCAGGTGCGAAAACTTTTTCAACAAGTCCTATTCTTAGAGCTTCTGCACTGTTGATTATTTCTGCTGTCATAATTAAGTAGCTTGCCATACCAGTCCCAACAAGTCTTGCCAATCTCTGTGTCCCGCCAAATCCAGGAGTTATGCCTAGAGAAACCTCAGGTTGACCAAACTTTGCTTTTTCAGAAGCCAATCTTATATCACATGCCATAGCTAGTTCACAACCACCACCTAATGCGTAACCATTGATTGCAGCGATAATAGGTTTGTTGATATTTTCCATGTAGTTCATAAGTTTATGCCCTAGTTCACCAAGTTCAACTCCCTCTTGTTCATTTAGAGTGCTCATATATGCAATGTCTGCACCTGCAACGAATGCTTTTCCTTCTCCAGTTAATATTGCAACTTTTGCTTCAGGATCTTCTTCAAAAGATACAAATGCACGGTAAAGCTCATTAAGAACATCAGCGCTTAAGGAGTTAAGTGATTCGGGTTTGTTAATGATTATCTGTAAAATTGAGTTTTCTTTTTTTGTTAATATTGAATTGTACATAAATCCCTCCTAAAATCAAGCCTATAAAGTATTTTGTATACTTTATAAATATATTATCATAAAATCCCTCTTTTTTATAGACAAAAAAAAGAAAAATGATAAAATCTCAATATAGAGAAAATGAAGCATCAAGTTTTAATATATAGAATATTACAGGGAGCTTTAGGAAGGAGAATAAAATGAAAAAGGATGTAAATAAGAAAGAAAAAAAATCTGAAAGAAAGAAAAGAATAGTGGTTTTCCTTTTGATACTGGTGCTTGTTACGGTCTGTGCGATTTTAGGGAACTATTATGGTATGGATCCTCCTTTACTAAGTATGATAGGGGGATATCTTGCTGTCTTTGCGGTTTTAATTATTACTTGGAAAATGCCATTTTCGTTTTCTGTACATTGTATGATATTTTTAGTTTTTGCTGTGGGGTTAGGAACTTTACTAAATTTTTACAGAACTGTAGATGCATATGATAAAGTAGTGCATTTTTTAAGTGGAGTTCTTTTGGCAGAAGCGGGATTGATTATTGGCAAGTACTTGCTTGCAAAGAGTAATATCTTTTCTCCACGAAATATTTTGGTGATTTTCGCTATTCTTTTTTCTTGCATGGCGGCAGGGCTTTGGGAAATATATGAGTTTACATCTGACCAAGTTTTAGGCACAAAGCTACAGGGGCAAAACTCTAACACTATGGGAGATATTGTGTCGGGATTTCTGGGAGCGATTTTAGGAGGAGTTTTTTATTTTGTGTTTGGAAAAATAAAGCAGCGAAAGAAATCGGCACAACAGGAGGAATGATGTGATATCTAAAGAATGAATATAATGACATTACAATTTATTTTGAACATACATTTGTTTAGGGACGATGAAATTTTGAAAGGGAACTGGAATATTCTGAAAATCGGAATATGATATTTTGCTTGAAATTTTAATATGCTGGTAGTATAATTGATTTAATAATTTGTTATTATTATGGTTAAAAGCCAAGGAGGATATTATGGGACTATTTTCTAAAGAGGAATGTGTATTTTGTGGAGAAAAAGCAGGCATGCTAGGAAGAAAGAAAATGCAAGATGGGGACTATATTTGTAAAGACTGTGAAGAAAATTGTAGTATATACTTTGATCCAGGTCGTTTTACAAAAGAAGAAGTTGAGTCGCATTTTGAGTATATGAAAAAACAAGATGTGCTATACAAAAATGAATATGAAACTTTATCTAAAGATGAAGTGAGCAGACATGTATATAAATTCGAAGGAATTATCTTTGCAGATAATATAGCGATGTTTGAATTGGTTGATCCAAAAACGAAAAAAAGAAAATACAAGGAGCTATTTAGATACGACCAAGTTGCAGACTTCGAAAGATATGGCGAAGAGAATAGAGAAGATGAAGGGAAGAAGTTTTCAGAAACTGGTGTTGAAATAATTATGAGATGTAGCGAAGGTGTGGATGGAGTAGGAATGACCGAAGCAGAAAAAGGAAAAGCCCATCCGTATTTGCATAGTATTAAAATTAAATGTGGAGATGATGCAGATAATCTTTGGAATGACACTGGTAGGTTAATGGATAAACTAAACGAGATATATCTTAGAGAGTCAGATAACAAATCTATAGGTCAAGGAATAAAAGAAATGTTTACAGGCAGTGAGAAAGAACAAAGAGATATAAAACAAGGAGCTGATATGCTTAAGGCTTTCGGGAAATTTGCAAAAGCTGCAATAGATAAAGATGATGAAAGTATGGAAGCTGCAAAAGACAATTTAAAAGAAACAACAGTCAGCACTTTGAACAATTCGTGTGGAAATCAAGCTGTACATGGAGAGTTGGCAGACGCGGCTCAAAAGAGAGCTTGGGGAGAATAGTAAATCTCAAAAAAAACAAAAAAACTTCAAAAAAAGTATTGACTTGATATATAGAAAAATGA
>CAYJEX010000025.1:0-20468 GCA_964369465.1 uncultured Oscillospiraceae bacterium | reverse complement strand
AATACAGCCCTAGACATTTCCTTGATTTTTCATTATAATGTAAATATATTAATGTGCTTTTTTAAAATAAGGAGGAGACTGTATGCCATATTATAATCTCGTAGCAGAATATGCATCATTAGTTGTGATTGTGTTGGCTATAGTGGGATTTGCACTAGCAGAAGAAAAAGGCACAACTAGATACAGAGCGTTAAGGTTGATGCAATTTGCAACTCTTATTTCTATACTAATTACGATAGGTTCGCTTTTAACAGCAGACTATTATATGTATTGCCCGATTTGGATAGCAGATATTTTGAAATATCTGTATTTCCTTACTTCGCCTATTGTTGCACCACTTGCATTATATTATGCAATAACATTGATGCACCCCAAGACGTACAAAATAGGATTTATTAAGAATTATGTATGGGCGTGGCTGCCATATGCCATATACTCGCTATTTATTATTTCGAATGCAATACATAGACTGGTATTTACGATGTCACCTACGGAAGGATATGTTAGAGGAGAATTTTTTAGAATAACATATGTGATTGCTTTGTTATATATTTTCATGGTAGTATTTTTTGCAATCAGACACTACAAAACACCTCAACGAAATGCGTTGTTCGTAATTTGTCTTAATCTACTTTTGGCAAGCTTGATTTTCTGTGCTCAACTTATAGTCCCCCCAGTACAACTTTCTGGACTCGCAAGTGTTGCGGGTGTTTTGATAGTTCAATTCTATGTGCATAATGTAACTCATAAATCAGATTCACTTACGGAACTATACAATAGAGGATACTTGACCACCAATATGGCCAAACTTTGCAAAGCAGGAACACCATTTTCTTTATTTGTTTTTAGTATTAGAAATTTTAAAGGTATAAATGAAAGACATGGATTGAAATTCGGAGATACCCTGTTAGAGAAAATTGGAAGAAGGCTTAGAACATACGTATCGTATCAGCATGTATTTAGATATTCCGGAGATGAGTTTGCATTGTTGATTCCAAAGTATGAGTCTAGTAAAAATCAAAATATTGAAGAGATTTATAATGGAATAAAGGAAGTCTATTCTATTAATAACAATACGATTACTCCGGATTTTGCGTATGCTCGTGTAGATTTTCCTGAATTTGGATCTAAAGCAGAAGAGATTATGTCCGCGATGGATTACTCTCTATCAATTGTCAAAAAAGAAATAAATAACACAACATGCTTTTATGAAAAAGCTATTTGTGTTCAGATGAAAAGAAGAAATTATATCATAGAACGGATTAAAAAAGCCTTGAATACAGATGGATTTGAAGCATATTACCAACCGATTTATTCTGTAAAAAAAGGCGACTTCACTATGGCAGAGGCATTGATAAGATTTAGACCTGAAGAAGGGGAGTTTATTTCCCCTGTAGAATTTATCCCTATTGCAGAAGAAACAGGATTGATTAGCAAGATAACGGTTAGGATGCTTGAAATGGTATGTTCCGATTATAGAAAAATGATGGATTCTCTAGGGGAAGATATTAGAGTACAAGCTATATCGATTAATTTTCCGTATTCTTTCTTTACAAAGGAAGGAGCTGCAGAAGAATCAGCGAAGATAGTGAAAAAATATCGGCTTTTGCCACAGCAAATAAATATGGAATTGACGGAGAGAACATTTGCTACTGACATTGAGAAAAATTTGAGAATAATGAATGAATTTACAGAAAAAGGTTTTCTCTTTGAACTAGATGATTTTGGAATTGAATATTCTAATTTCAGTATGTTTTTCAAAGTTCCAATTCACATTGTAAAATTTGATCGTAGCCTAGTAGAAAATTCAACATGCAATGAAAATAGAAGAGAGTTTTTCGTAAAATTTATTGCGGCAATGAAAGCAGTGGATAAAGATTTGGAAATAGTTATGGAAGGTGTGGAGCAAGAAGAAGTAAAAGACTTTTTGATAGGTTGTGGTGGAGACTACATTCAAGGATTTATATATTCAAAACCTTTACCTTGGAAAGAATATGTCGAATTTATTTCGTAATAAATATAATGAGTATTAATGTGTAGATATGACAAGTTCAAAGGCGGACTTAGAAAAAATAGTAGTGTCAATAGGAGGATTATATGAACAAAGAAAAATTACCCAAAATGCAACTAAGCAATAAAGCTGATCAGATACCAGAGGCTTTATCTATATATATAAATCAATTAGTTTATTCACTAAAAAGAAAAGGAAATAAGGTGACGACTTTATCTTTGGGAGAAGCTTTCTTTGACATTCCTCAATTTGATTTTGCGAAACTTCAGGAAAAATGGGGAGATAACGGATACCACTATCATGAAAGTTTAGGATTACCAGAACTTCGTAAAAAGATATGTGAATTTTATGAGAAAATGTATGATTCTCCTGTAGATTACAATAAGGAAATTTTAATTACGGCAGGCTCTAAGCCAATTATATTTATGGCAATGCAGGCAGTATTGAATGACGATGACGAAGTATTGATTCATGAACCTGCTTGGCTTAGTTATCAAGAACAAACAAAAATTGCGAATGGAAAACCAGTTTTCATTCCATATAACTGTAAAGTAGAGGATTTTAATACTTACTTTACTTCGAAAAGTAAGATGTTAGTAATTAATAATCCAAATAATCCAGCAGGATTTGTATATTCTAAAGAAGAATTATTAAGCATATACGAACAATGTAGAAAAAATGGGATTTATGTACTTGTTGATGAAGCGTATAGTGACTTTGTAATTGATGATGAATTTCACTCTATGGCAAGTTTGGTTCCGGATAAAGATGGAATAATTGTAGTTAATTCCCTTTCGAAAAATATGGGACTATCAGGTTTTAGAGTTGGATATGCGATTTCTACAAATGATGTAATTTCAAATATCTTGAAATTAAACCAGCATTTAATCACATGTGGTGCGACAATAATTTCGCATTATCTGGCTGAATACTTTGATGAAATACTAAAAATTACATTGCCACAAGTGCGACAAGTTGTAGAGAAAAGAAAAACGATTGGACAGTATATGGATAAAATCCAATTAAAGAGAATGCCAGGGGAATCTACATTTTACTTTTTTGTAAATATAGAAGATTTTAAAAAATCGTCTATGGATTTTTGTTTGTATCTACTGTTTAAACATGGGATTGCTACAGTTCCAGGGAGTGCATATGGAGACAGTACCGAAAGATTTATTAGAATTTCTATAGGGACAGAAACACTAGAGGATATTTACAAATCTTTAGATATAATAAAAGAATTAATTTTGGCTGGAGATTGTGATTCTGAATATATAGACGAGCAAATAATAAAGAATAATATGAAAGCATTTAAATAGCAAAAGGGCATTAATATCAAATTCTTATAATTGGATTTGCTGTATTCTGATGTAAAGGTTAACAGTAAGGTAAATGAAATTGATGTTTTGTTATGGGTAAGAAATTTTTCGAGCAGAATAATGGGAGAATAAATGAAACATACAGTTAATGAATATATAAAATACTTGAATACTAAAAATGTTCTAGTTCGTGAAAATTTGTATGAAGAAATAAAAAATTGTTTAGTAGAAGGACTTGACTTTAATTCTAGATCAGTATTTCCAAATAGTATTTTTGTAATGAAAGGTGTGAATTTCAAGCAACAATTTTTGGAAGATGCCCTGTCTAAGGGAGCAATCGCAGTTGTTAGACAGGAAGACTTTGTGATTGACGAAGGGATGAGCGAAAAAATAAATGGAATGGAAATTGTAGTCTCTGATGTAAATAAAGCGATGGCAATACTTGCGAATAAATTTAACAATTTTCCATGTAAAGAAATAAATGCAATTGGGATTACTGGAACAAAAGGAAAAAGCACAACTGTAATATATCTAAAAAATATAATTGATACGTATCTTAAAAATAGTGCAAAAGATAACACGCCAAAAAAAATGGGGATTGCATCGGGGATTGTGCTTTATTATGGAAAAGAAGAAGAAGAGCCTTCACATTTAACAACACCTGAGGCGATAACGCTTCAAAATTATTTTCGCAAATCTGTAGATAGCGAATTGCCATATTTTGCAATGGAAGTTTCGAGCCAAGCGCTTAAGTACCATAGAGTTTACGATGTGATATATAAAGTTGGAGCATTTCTAAACATTGGGGAAGACCATATTAGTAATATAGAACATTCTGATTTTGAAGATTACTTTGGCTCTAAAAAATTACTTTTTGAACAAAGCGAATTTATATGTGTAAATGTTGATGATGAAAAATATAAAGAAGTTTTGGATGTTGCTACTAATAGTCCTATAACAAAAGAAATCATGACTTTTGGAACATCGGAGTTGGCTAAAATAAGGGCAACAGATATTGAAAGCACAAAAGAGGGCGTAAAGTTCAATGCTTCGTTGCCACAAGGAACTAGCGAATTCAAATTAAGCATGCGAGGGTTATTTAATGTTACAAATGCCTTGTGTGCTATTGCAATAGCGAGTTTTTTAGATATTCCTCCAGAAGACATGAGGGAGGGTTTGCTAGCAACTAATGTTGAAGGTAGAATGGAAACTTTCGTTAGTGAAAATGAAGAAAAGACCATTATTGTTGATTATGCACATAATGAAATGAGTTATAATGCGTTGTTTGATTCCGTAAAAAAAGAATATCCTGGAAGAGATATTTTCATTATTTTTGGAATTTCAGGAAACAGATCGTTTAGTAGAAGACAAAAACTTGGAGAAGCTTCTGGTAAAAATGCAAAGCTTGTATATATGACAGAAGCAGATTATGGAACAGAACCACTGGAAAAAATAATGAAAGAAACAGGTGAATTTATCACAGGTGTAGGTGGCAAGTTTGAAGCGATACCGATTAGAGGAGAGGCTATTAAAATAGCAATGGATAGATTGGATAAGAATGGAATTCTAATAGTTGCTGGAAAAGGTAGAGAAAATACTCAGACGGTGGGAATAGAAGAAGTTCCAATTATGTCTGATGTAGAATATGTAGAAAAATATTTAGCAGAATATAACAATATAAAGTCTAAATAATACAACAAGAAAATGAGGTGAATAATAAAATGACAATAGAAATCTTAGCAGTCTTATATTTTATATTCTTTTTCATAACAAACCTTATGTTTTTGAAAATATGTTATAAAGTAATGGACAAAGCAAGAGTGAAAATGGTGGTTATATATATAGTTGTTTTTTTCAATAGCACTATTTTTACAATTATTGCGTATGGATTTAATCAACTACCAATAATCACATATCTCATGGTTCTTTTAGGAAGCGCGATAGAGTTGACATTGCTGTTTAAAAATAGTTTGTTGGGAATATTTATGTATTCATTTATGGCTACTATTTACTTGATGTGTATAGAGTCAATAGTTATTTCGTCGGCTGCACTTAATTTAGGGATAACATTAGGGGAGCTTACACATAATCATTTGTTGCTATTTGAACACATTGTTGTGGCTTGGCTATGTTGTATGGTGGTTAGTGTAGTGATTTATAGGTTTGTGCCAGGTGACTACTTAAAAATAATAAACCAAAATAGAGAGCAAGTTGGCTTTATTATAGTGTTTCTGTTGACCACTATAGCGTACTTGACATTTAACTCGTTTATTTATGCGAACGCAGATACTTTTGATCCCCTGTATTTACCAATACATCAAATAGTTGCACCATTTGCATGGCTTATGGTAGTTAATTTAGCAATTGCGTTGATAATTCGTTTTGACTATCTACATGGCTATAAAGTTAAGGTAGATCTCCTATCCAAAACAGTTCAAGAACAGCAATCACAACTCATCAAAAGTAAAAACATGGCAGAGAGGGATTCTCTAGTAGACTTATACAATAAAGTTGCAACTGAGAAAAAAATAAAAGAAGCGCTCGAGTTTTCAAAAGAAGGAAGCTTTTTCGTTATTGACATAGATAACTTCAAAGGAATAAATGATGAAAAAGGACACCCTCATGGAGATAAAGTTCTACTATTTTTAGCAAAAAGACTATTAAATTCATTTAGAGAAGATGATATTTTGGGGCGAATAGGCGGCGATGAATTTGTGGTGTACATAAAAAAAAGAGCAACGAATGAAGAACTTTCGAAAAAGTGCAATGAATTATGCAGGATTGCTGAAGCTCCATTCAAAGACGAATTTGGTGAGAAAACGAATGTTTCGATAAGCATTGGTGTTGCAGTGGCCCCTGAAGGTGGAGTGACTTTTGAAGACCTATATAGAAATGCGGATAGAGCGCTGTACGTCTCAAAGAAAAAAGGAAAAAACACGTATTCGATTTATGAATAATATTTCGGCAACATTGCTTAGTGAAATAGAAGGATTATAAAACATTCATATAGAATTTTGATGGAATTGCGTAAATTTGATTTGTGGTTTTATATAACACGTTTTGAAATGGAGTAGGAGAAAATAAATTTGGGCATATCTAATGATGAATTAAAAGAAATAGTCCTAAGTGAAAAATTACTTATTGATGTTAGAGCTCCAATTGAGTTTGAAAAAGGTGCATTTAAAACGAGTATAAATTTACCAATAATGAACAATGAAGAGAGAAGACTCGTAGGAATAAAATATAAAAATGCAGGAATGGAAAAAGCCACGCAGTTAGGACTTGAATTAGTTTCTGGAAAGATAAAAGAAAGAAGAATAGATGGTTGGAAGGAAGCTGTTACAGCTAATTCTGACGCTATTCTTTATTGTTTTAGAGGTGGCGCAAGATCGAGATATGCACAAAATTGGCTATACGAAGAAACGGGAATTTCGGTTCCCAAAATAGAAGGCGGATACAAAGAATTTCGCAAATATTTAATGGAAGCACTTTTGCCAGAAAATATAACTAAACTTCCAATAATTCTAGGAGGTCATACAGGTTCAAGGAAAACATTTCTTTTGAAAAAGTTTGAAAATTTCGTTGATTTAGAAGGAATAGCAAACCACAGGGGTTCAAGCTTCGGGGCATATTCGAATGGACAACCTACTCAAATTAATTTTGAGAACAACTTGGCTTATGAAGTGATTAAAAAATGTGAAGGAAAAAATAGGTATATTCTCATTGAAGACGAAGGTAAACATATAGGTAAAAGCTTTATTCCTGAGTCGTTTTACACGTATATGCAAACTGCTAAGCTTGTAATAATTAATGTTCCATTTGAGAAAAGAGTAGAGAACACTCTATTAGAATATGTTGTAGAATCCCAAAAGGATTATGTTATTTTGAATAAGACACTTGAAGAAGGACATAAATCATGGCATAATTATATCAAAGAAAGCATGATGAGATTGGGGAGAAGAATAGGAAGAGAAGAACTGGATAAGGTGTTACGACTACTAGATGAAGCTATGATAAATCAGCAAAAAAATGGTAGCTATTACTACCATGAAGCATGGATAAGATTTTTTTTAAAGGAACATTTCGACAAAATGTATGAATATCAACTAAATAAAAACACAAAAGAAATTTTATTTAGGGGGAATGAAGAAGAAGTTACAAGTTATTTCTTAGAACTAAAATAGCCGCTGAAGCAAGTGTTATCATAAATGAAATTGCTTCTAAAACAAAATATTTAAAAGAAATGAAGAGGGAAACAAATGGGATACAAAACAGACATTGAAATTGCACAAGAATCAAAACTAAAAAATATTTCTGACATAGCAACTAAAGCAGGAATAGATGAGAAATATGTTGATTATTATGGAAAACATAAAGCAAAGATAGATTATAATATGCTAGATGAAATGAAAGATGTAAAAAATGGCAAGTTGATATTAGTTACAGCGATTACTCCAACTCCAGCTGGGGAGGGAAAAACAACGACGACAGTAGGTCTTTCAGACGGATTGAGGTATATTGGAAAGAAATCATTTGTTGCGTTACGAGAACCTTCTTTGGGTCCTGTATTTGGAGTGAAAGGTGGAGCAGCAGGTGGTGGATATGCACAAATCGTTCCTATGGAAGATATAAATCTACATTTCACAGGAGATATGCATGCGATCGGCGCTGCAAATAATTTAATTGCTGCAATGCTAGATAATCATATTTATCAAGGTAATTCTCTGAATATAGATACGAGAAAAATAACATGGAAAAGAGCTGTCGATATGAATGACCGTCAATTAAGATCAGTGATAGATGGTTTAGGGGGCAAAGTAAATGGAGTTCCTCGAGAAGATGGCTACGAAATAACAGTTGCGAGTGAAATTATGGCTATTTTGTGTTTGTCAAAAGATATTGAAGATCTTAAGAATAGAATTTCCAAAATAGTTCTTGCTTATACATATAATGATGAACCAGTTACAGTAGGTCAGATTAAGGCGCAAGGTGCAGCCGCAGCTCTTCTTAAAGATGCACTTAAACCTAATCTAGTTCAAACTTTGGAACATACGCCAGCGTTTGTGCATGGAGGACCATTTGCAAATATAGCACATGGCTGTAACTCTATAATGGCGACAAAAATGGCACTCAAAATGGCAGATTATGTTGTAACAGAAGCAGGATTTGGAGCCGACCTTGGAGCTGAAAAATTCTTAGATATTAAGTGTAGAATGGCAGATATTAAACCATCAGCAGCAGTTATTGTTGCAACTGTTAGAGCACTTAAACATCACGGAGGAGTAGCTAAAGAAGACTTGGGTAAAGAAAACCTAGAAGCGTTAGAAAATGGAATCCCTAATCTTCTAAGACACGTAGAAAATGTTACTAAGGTTTACGGAATCCCTGCGGTAGTTGCGATAAACGAATTTCCATTAGATACAGAGGCAGAACTAAATCTGATTGAACAGAAATGTAAAGAACTCGGTGTTAATGTTGCTTTGAGTCAGGTATGGGCAAAAGGAGGAGAAGGCGGTGCAAAGCTTGCGGAAGAAGTGGTAAAACTTTGCGAAACAGAAAGCAGAATCAATTTTACATATGAACTTACTGATTCAATAGAGGAAAAAATAAATAAAATTGCAAAAAAAGTGTATAGAGCAAAAGAAGTTAATATTCTTCCTTCGGCAAAAAAACAAATGTTACAACTGGAGCAGTTGGGCTTTGATAACTTACCGATTTGTATGGCAAAGACACAATATAGTTTTTCAGATGATCCTAAATTGTTAAGAGCGCCAGAAGACTTTGTTCTTACTGTGAGAAATTTAAAAGTGTCTGCTGGAGCAGGATTTATAGTTGCGCTAACAGGTGATGTTATGACGATGCCAGGATTGCCAAAAGTTCCATCAGCGGAGAAAATTGATGTAGATAAATCAGGTAAAATAACAGGGTTGTTCTAAAAATAATAATTTCTAATATAACAAATACCACCCCAATAAAAAATATCCCCCGCGATTATTAACGCGGGGATATTTTTTTATAAGCTGAACTTCCGTTAAATCGTGGGGTTTTGATATCTTTGAATTTAATTGAAGTATTTTATATCCATTATCTCTTTGTACATTGGAATAAGTCCTGTTTTGGTTTTTGATAAACTAGGTTTGACTTGAAATACTCCTGGAAAACAATTTCCTTCGACAATTAATGGACCGTTGGCATCTATTGCAACATCCCATCCTACATATGCCATGCTAGGCAAATACGTAGCAGCTTCTTTGACTAGTTCAATTGCTTCTTTGATATATGGAACTTCAAATCCAATGATTGGCTGCTTTGAAATTGGATGTACTGCAAAAATATTGTCTTCTTGGTCAATTGCTTCTACAAAAACCACTCCATTTTCATCAGTAAATGTATACATGCCACCTCTTGAGAAGTTGTCGATAACGCCTCCATTACCTATTTTGAAAACGGAAAAAAGATAATGTGTAACTCCATTTAAATGAAAAGTGTAAATTCGCAGTGTATTTACTGATTTATCATATAACTCGCTTATTCTTGGGTGTTGCTTAATACATTCCTCAATTAATACTTGTCGATTAGAAAGAAGAGTGTTGAAAAGGTCTAAATTATTGTCGGTTTCTTCAAGTGTGAATTTATCTACACCTCTACCGCCACCTGTGTCGTATATTGGCTTTACAACAATGCTTTTGTGCTTATTAAAGAAAGAATCAAATTCTTCAAAGTTGTTTGAATCAATCAGCATCCACTCTCTATGTAACAAAGGATCGAAAATTTTGTTAAACTCTGCTTTATTGTCGAATTTATAAAACTCTGCTTTATTGTTATATTTTCGAACTATTTCATTGTTCTTGCCTCTTGTTAAGTATGTTTTGCGTTGCCTTCTGTTTAAATTGTAGAATTCAAATTCAAGATAGTCATAGTAACCTGCTTGATATTTGAAACCACATATTATCATATCAATATAAATTGCTAGAAAGAACTTGTTTTCTTTCTTGCATATTGTTTTGCAAACAGAAATCATATTTTTGTAGTCTAAAGCTAAAATTCTTTTAAATAAATATTTTATTTTTCTCATTTAATTCACCAAGTGTAATCATATTATAATTTGAATTAGAAAGTGATTGAGCATTCAATCACATGAAACAAAGCACAATAATTACATTATAGCATATAATTGTGTTGTAAAACAAAAATATTTAATTATTATGAACGTGTTGAAAATGTTCTATGCGATAGGCTGTGTTATGAAGTGACTTTGAATTTTAAACTAAAGCCGTTAAAGACTAAAATTAATCAAATATGCAAGAAGAGAAAATCAATCAAAATAAAATGCAAAAGACTTTACATCATCACTTTAATGTGTTAAACTGATAGCGTAATAAATACAAAATAAAAATATATTGAATTGTGGAGGACGAAATGAAAAAATTATTAGTAATCATTATGATAGTAACGCTTACGTTTGCATTTACAGCATGTGGAAGCGATGAAGAAAAAGTACTTAAAATAGGATATACAGTATATGAGCCTATGAATTATTATGACGAAGACGGAAATTTTACAGGATTTGATACAGAGCTTGCAATTGCTGTGTGCGAAAAAATTGGATATGAACCAGAATTTATTGAAATAAATTGGGATACAAAAGTAATTGAACTTGATGCAGGAAACATAGATTGTATCTGGAATGGGATGACAATTACAGATGAACTTTTGGATTCAATATCTATTTCTGAGCCATACGTAAAAAATGCACAAGTAATGATTAAGAAAGATGGAGCAGCAACAGACGTTCAATCTACAGAAGATATGATAGGAAAAACAGTTGTTGCAGAAGCTGGGTCAGCTGGAGTTAAAGCTATTGAAGCGGATGAAAATTTGAAACAAGCAATTTTAGTTACAGTTACAAAACAAACGGATGCACTAGTAGAAGTAATGGCAGGAACTGCTGATGTTGCAGTAGTAGATTTGACACTTGCAAATGCTATGATTGGAGAAGGTACGGATTTTGAAGATCTAAAAATGGTAGAAGGTGTTGAGCTTTCAGTTGAAGAGTATGGAATTGGTTTCCGTAAAGATTCAGAACTTAAAGCAATGGTAGATGAGGCAATTGCAGAACTTGCTGCAGATGGAACATTGGCAGCTTTAGCTGAAAAATATAGCTTGAATTTAGCAGAAGGTCTAAAATAAGGGTTAAAATATTAAAATTAATAGAATTTCAATAGCAGCGGCATTTGCCACTGCTATTGTGTCGTAATGTACATATATCGATATGTATGATGATGGAGGTCTTAGATGAGTGTAGGTGTAATTTATGAAAGGTTAGCAGAGGCGTTTATATTGAATTGCCAAGTGTTTTTTGTAACGCTTTTATTTGCTCTTCCGCTAGGATTGTTCATAACATTTGGTTCTATGAGTAAGTGGCAACCGCTAAAAAGGTTACCATTGCCAAAACATATTCGCTCTTTTAAACCTATAAGATCGATTACGAGAACGATTATATGGATAGTAAGGGGAACTCCTCTTATGCTACAGCTTGTAGTCATTTTCTATGGCCCTGGGCTTTTAGGTCTCGAAAATCCGTGGGCATTTTTCCCAGATGGCAGAATGACAGCTGCATATGTTGCGTTCATAATTAATTATGCATGTTATTTTTCGGAAATATATAGAGGCGGTATTGAGTCGATTCCAAAGGGACAAAATGAAGCAGGTCTTGTGTTAGGAATGACGAAAAC
Source organism: uncultured Oscillospiraceae bacterium (assembly GCA_964369465.1). Taxonomy (GTDB): domain Bacteria; phylum Bacillota; class Clostridia; order Peptostreptococcales; family Anaerovoracaceae; genus CAYJHC01. The sequence continues at coordinate 8,403 of CAYJEX010000025.1, read as the reverse complement.
TCAAATTTTCTTTAAAGTTACATTAAAGCAAGTTGTAAAAAGAATTCTTCCTCCTACTGGAAATGAGTTTATGACGTTAGTAAAGGATACGGCACTTGCAAATATTATTGCTAATAAAGAGATAATCATGATGGCGAAAGAATTTGCGACTATGGGGCTTATATGGCCGCTATTTGCAACAGGATTTTTCTTTCTTGCCTTTTGTGGAGTGTTGACACTGCTGTTTGGATACTTTGAAAAAAAACTCGACTACTTTAAAGTTCAATAGAAAGCAATGGGCCAAAGTTTGCAGTGCCAATAGAAATTATTGTGTCAAAGTTTGCAATGTTAAGAGAAAATATCATGTCAAAGATTACGGCGTCTAATAGAAATCTTTGTGCCGAAGATTATGGTTTGGATTGAATATTTTAATGAATATATGTTAAATGCATTGAATAGAAAGGATAAAAATGCCAGTATTAGAGGTAAAAAACATTTACAAGAAGTTTGAAAAAACAGAAGTATTAAAAGGGATAAGCTTTTCGCTTGAAAAAGGAGAAGCGATAGCCGTATTGGGGTCTTCGGGGAGTGGTAAAACAACACTTTTGAGATGCCTTAATTTTCTAGAAAAACCAGACGAAGGTGAAATATATGTTAACGGAAACTTACTTTTGAATGCGTCTTCCCAAAAGGAATTAACGAGTAAGCAAATTAGAAATAATCATTTGCATTTTGGTATGGTATTTCAAGCATTCCATTTATTTCCTCAATATACAGCACTTAAAAATGTGACATTAGCTTGTGAATTGTTATCTAAAGATAAAGAAAGTGCTTATGAGGCGACAACAAAAGAAATAATGCAAAATGCAAAAGAAATACTATCTAGTATGGGTTTGTCTGACAAAATGGATATGTACCCCCACCAACTTTCTGGTGGGCAACAGCAAAGGGTGGCTATTGCTAGGGCGCTAGCGGTTAATCCAGATATTTTATGTTTTGACGAACCTACATCAGCACTGGACCCAGAGCTTACGGGGGAAGTCCTTAGAGTGATAAAGTCTTTGGCAGACAAAAAGACTACTATGATAATAGTAACTCATGAAATTGCTTTTGCAAGAGAGGTAGCAGATAGAATAATATTTATGGACGAAGGTGTCATAGCAGAAGAAGGATTTGCAAAAGACGTTATTGATAATCCGAAAGAGGAGAGAACAAAAAAATTCTTGGCTAGGTATAAGGAAGACACGTATTCAAAATGATGAAAAACTTTGCAAAAGCATATTTGACATCGCGAAACAACATATTGACCTTGTGGGTAAACCATATTCTACATTATATTAGTTCATATAAAAGGTATAAATTTCAAAAAGTTTAGTTGTAATAACTGAACTTTTTTGTTGAAAAAATGGGATTTCGCGTTAATGATTTGACAATGTGCAAATTAAACAAGAGTAAAAACAAACTAGTGTTTATTATCAAAATAATAAGATAAATTAGCGAAAAAATATTCTGTTGATGTTGTAATATGAGGGGTATTGTGATAAAATCATACAAATGTGAAAATCACATTTTGGATTTATTTTTATTTTATGTAATTCTTATTTTTAAGTAAGAAAGGAGCGAAATTATGGAACAACAACTACACGGTGTTGAGGGACTGAAAAAGCGTAAGATTTCGTCCTGGGGAATAGCCTTTATGGTATTCTCGATGGTTTGTGCCGGTGCTTTTGGAGTTGAAGAGATGATTACAGGCGGTGGTCCTGGTCTTACTCTAATATTTCTAATTGCTTTCCCAGTTATTTGGGCATGGCCGATTTCAAACATGTTTGCTGAAGCAGGAGCTATACTACCTAGAGAAGGTGGAATATATGCCTGGGGTAAAGAAGCATATGGCGAGTTTTGGGGATTTTGCGCGGGATGGTGGAATACACTAACAGTATATATTACAAATAGTATATATGTTGTTTTAGCGGTAGGATACTCTGCACAGCATTTGAACTTTACTCCAGAAACAGAATTCATTGCAAAAATGGGAATGATCGCTATATTTACTATTATTAACTTAATAGGTCTAAAAGAAGTAGCGACAGTTAATACTATTTTAGCAATTGCGGTACTATCAGCATTTGCATTAGTTGCTATTGTAGGATTTATTAACTGGGAAACTAATCCGTTTGACCCAATTATTCCTCCGCCAGACTGGGAAGTACCTTTGACAGATGCAATAGGTAATATATTTGCACTAGCTGTATGGATGTATTGTGGATATGAAGCGGTGTCTGTTATTTCTGGTGAGGTTGAAAATGCAAAGAAAGTTGTGCCTAAAGGCCTTTTAATTGCAATGCCTCTAATAGCTCTTACATATGTTCTTCCTACAATGGGAGGTCTTGCATCTCTTGGAGAAGGAAACTGGGAAAACTGGACTACAGAAGCAGTTGCAGATACTGACTTAGGATATTTTGCAGTACTAGAAACTCATTTAGGAGCTGCATGGGGAGCTGCATTCTTAGCTATAGCGATAATTGGACAATGTGCAATATTTAATACTTATATTGCATCAGGTTCTAGAGGGTTCTTTGTACTAGCTGATGATAATTTATGCCCTAAATTCCTTGTTAAATTAAGCAAGAAAAGAAAAATTCCATATATCGGAATTCTTTCAATCTCAGTAGTTACAGCATTCCTAGTACAATTCCCATTCGATGCTATCGTAAAAATGGAAGTAATATTTATTCTAGGTATGTATATAATCCTACCTGTGTTTATACATAAACTAAGAAAAATGTACCCAATTGAAGATAGAATCAAAGATGGAATATTCGTTATGCCTGGTGGAAAAGTAGGACTTTGGTTCTTCACTGGAATGCCATTTGTAATGTCAATATTTGGTATAATGGTTAATGGCACAGACTACTTGTTAATGGGTATTGTAGGGCTACTTACTTCAATAGTGTTCTATATCATATTCAAAATAACTTGTGGTGGTCTATATAAGAAAGACCCAGTAAATCATCCGTTAGGAAAAGGTAAACTTGCGCCTGGAGATTTCTCAAGGTTTGGATTCCTGATGACTTGGGCTGGAATACTTGGATTTGTTGGCTCGTTCTTCCTTGTTTGGTGGGAAGGTTCTTGGGCTCTTGATTACTATCCAGTTCCGGCAGATGATGACGGAAGTGGCAACACTGGATTCTTAGCTGATTGGCCATTAATGATTAATATGTTAAGATACGGTGGTATAGGAACATTCGTTTTGGGTATTGTATTATTCTTTACAGACAAAAAGAATGTTATAAAAAAATAAAACATAACAATTTTGATTGTTGAAATGAAAATCGTGACGGAATGTCACGATTTTCTGTTTTTGAGATGATTTTTCTCTAGAGCATCTTTGTGGTATAATTGAGATATGCAAAACATAGGAGGGCGAAGAATTGGGGAATTATTTTAGAGAAGAAAAAAAAGAACCTAAAAATATAAATATGATTGACTTGATTATTACACTTGCTGTAGTTGTGATTTCTTTGGTCGCGATTTATTTTGGTTATGTAGCATTCAATTCCTATAGTACGGAGTCGGATGGAATCACAGTAGAAAAAGGCAAAATAATTGAAATATTGAGTGTTGAAGAAGAAAAAAACTATCATGGAGGAAATTATTATACTGAAACAAAAACAATTACATTTAAAGCTGAACTTACTTCAGGAGAAGATAAGGGAAAAATTGTTGAAGCTACGCAATATAAGGATAGCATGTATGCGATGCAAGACATTGACGTGGAAGATGGTGATACCATACTTTTGGCGGTAGTTGATGATCTTGACACAGGTGGATTTAAATATGCATTCTCAGGATATGCTAGAGCTGGAAAATTATTGGCATTAACATCAGTATTTCTATTATTTTTGATAATAATTGGTAGGAGGCAAGGAATTACTACTATTGTTTCGTTAGGTTTGATTTGTTTGGCTGTATTTCTTGTTTATATACCTGCCATTTTGGCAGGAGTTAACATATATTTGGCTACAAGTATTGTTGGAATATATATTATTCTCATGAGTTTGACGATAATTGGTGGTGCTAATATTAAAACGCTATGTGCTATATTAGGTAACATTGGCGGAGTTGTTATAGCGGGAGCGATTGCATTCTTTATGAATGATATATTGAAAATGACAGGATTTATCGATGATACGTATTCTCTTCTTATGACTACAAATACACAGGAGCCTCTAAATTTGGTTGCGCTTGTGTGGTCTGGAATTGTTCTGGGTTCAATGGGGGCGATAATGGACGTTGCTATGTCCATATCATCTGCAATGAATGAGCTTGGAGAACATATGAAGGATAGAACTTTTCTAAAACTTGTAAAGTCAGGGATGAATATTGGAAAAGATGCCATAGGAACTATGACAAATACGCTGATATTAGCGTATATGGGAGGCTCGCTATCGCTTGTGATATTGTTTATGTTAAACACAAAAGATTTGAATTTTCTCTTTAGTTTAGAAGTTATTGTAGAACAAATAATTCAATCTGTAGTTGGAAGTATGGGTATACTATTTGCTGTTCCATTTACAGCGATTTTTTCAGCATGGTTGTTTAACAAAAGAGAATAAGAAAATTAATATGCGGTGATAGAATGCTTAGAACGTTATGTTTTGCTTATCTGCATTATAATGCTTAGAATACTATTTTCAGGACTTTCTGCACCGCATCCAAATTTTTTGACATTATTCATATAATATGTACTTTTTGTTTGGATTTTGTTATAATTTGTGTAATAGAGGACAATCCAACAAATATATCCAATGTTTATTTTTTATAAAACGATTTTGTCTGAATAAAGATGGAAGCGCATGATAGAGAATACACATAAGAAATTATCTTGTAAAGCAAATTACTAAAAATGGAGGTTAATATGATTTCAAAAAAAATAATAGAAATAATTGCAGGTAGCATAGGAGTTCCAGTTGAAGATGTTACTGAAGATACTAGTTTGATGAGAGACTTAAAGGCTGATTCTTTAGCTGCGGTAGAAGCTTTGATGGCTATAGAAGAAGAATATGGAATTGAAATTGATGATGAAGAAGCTGAAAAATTTGACACAATTGCTGACATTATTGAATATGTTGAAAATAAAATATAAGGTGGTAAGTTTTTGATTTCGAGAGTATGACTAATAATGTCGAACAAATTTAATTCGGAAATATTATATTTAAAACTAGATATACGGAATAAGTATGTCTATTTTTTTAAAAAGATGGTGTAATCTAGATGAAAAATCGTATTAAGAATATAATAAAATGAAAAACATTATGAGGTGATTTGAATGAATAAAGTGCTTAAAGATGGTATATTGGATTTAGAAGAGATCCTAGATGTAATAGGTGTTGGGATATATATTACTGATGGGAATGGAAAAACTTTAGTACTGAATAATGAATCGGAGTATGTAGGAGGATTAACTAAAAAACAAGTTATAGGAAGGACCATGCAAGAATTAGTTGACGAAGGATATGTGAAAGAAAGTGGAGCTTTAAAGGCGATAGCGTCAGGGAAAAAAGAAAGTTTTATACAGTCGCTAGGCAATGGGGATAGCGTATTTATTACTGCGATACCACATTACACAAATAATAAAATTGATTATGTCGTTTGCACAGAAAGGGATATCACAGAATCCGTAACTTTGGAAAAAAGTCTTGCAAGGGCAAAAAAAATGGCAACGCAATATAAAAAGGAAGTCGAATATATGCGTCGCAAGAATTCGATTGGTGATGAAGGAATTGTAGCTGAAAATAAGGATATGATAGATCTTATTGAGAAGACAAAAAGAATAGCAAACAAGGATGTTGGTGTTTTGCTGATGGGAGAATCTGGGACGGGAAAAGAGGAATTTGCAGAATTGATATTCAAAAATAGCTCCAGGTCAAATAAACCTTTTATCAAAGTTAATTGCGCGGCTATTCCAGAGGGATTGGTTGAATCCGAATTTTTCGGATACGAAGGAGGTACATTCACAGGAGCTGATGCAAAAGGAAAAACGGGTATTTTCGAACTTGCTAATGGAGGCACAATATTTTTAGACGAACTTAGCGAGATGCCTTTGCATATGCAGTCTAAGTTTTTAAGGGTTTTGCAATCTAAGGAAATAAGAAGAATAGGTGGCAAGCAACCTATTGATATTGATGTTAGAATAATTGCTGCGACGAATGTGAATTTAGAAGAGGCAATAAAAAAGAATGCTTTCAGAGAAGATTTGTATTATAGAATCAATGTTATGCCGATTACAATACCACCCCTTAGAGAGAGAAGAGAAGACATAAAAGTCTTGGCGGAACATTTCATGGAACATTTTTGTCAATTGCATAAAGTAAAAAAAACCATTCCCAAACATACAATGACACGACTTATGGAACATAGTTGGCCAGGGAATGTACGAGAACTTAAAAATATTATTGAAAGAATGGTAGTTAGTAGTGATGGATTAGAAACAAGTGAAAATATTGATGTGGAAAAAGATAGTGTGAATATTAATAGTATTATTAATAATTATAAGACTACGAATAATTCCAAAAGTTTGACAGAAATTGTTGAAGAATATGAGAAGGAAATATTGACTCAAATGATGAAGAAATATCAGAAAGCTAGTAAAGTAGGTCAAATATTATCGATAAATAAGTCGACGCTTTCTAGAAAGTTGAATAGATATAATATTAACAATCTTGCTGAGGATGAAGAAGGATAAAATGTTTCAAATATGAAAATTTGTTTCAAAAACGAAACAAAGAGAGTCTTTGAGGCTTCTTCAAATAGTAAAAATAGCCATATTGTTTCGTTTTTGAAACAGTATGGCTATTTTTGGCCTTGTGGGAGAATTCATATGTAAAATACGTCCAATTTTAATTTAACTAATTTGCTTAAGGAATTAATTTGTAAAATGTTCAAATTTAGTATAATATTTTGAAACTTACGTTTTTTTATAGCAAAGTAGTGAATTTTATACCTAAAAGGTGTTAAAATATTAACCATTTCAATATAAACATAATTGGCACGCATGTTGCATAGTAGAAGATCATGAGAAGAATAATATAAAACTTAGGAGGTATGTATATGAAAATATTAGTTGTAGGTGCAGGCGGGCAAGGAGGGCCGTGTGCTTCTATATTAGCCAATGATAAAAGCGTTACAGAGATTAGATTAGCGGACTTAGATAAAAGTGCAGCGGAAAAAGTATCTGATAAAATCGGGAGCAGTAAAATCAAGACATTTGAAGTAAATGCTACAGATTCCTCTAGCGTTGCAAAAGTTGCAGAAGGAGTAGATGTAGTTATGGATTTTGTAATGCCTTGGATGGCAAAATACGTAATGAAAGGCGCATTAGATGCAAAAGCGCATTATGTAAACACTGCGTTTGATACTCCATTTTGGGAAGAATTATCATCAGGAAAAAAACCAGAAGAATTAACTTTGTTTGATGATTTCAAAAAAGCGGGACTTACAGCATTACTAGGGTCTGGTATGGCTCCTGGTTTTATAAATGTATTGGCTAAACAGGCTTGTGATAAGCTAGAAGAAGTTGATAGTATTAAAATCCGTCTAGCGAAAGCAAAAGATGATAGTGGAGAATATGATGATATTACAGTACCTTGGAATCCAGGCTGGGCACCAGTGCAAGCTCTTAAAGATTGCGCAGATGACGCTATATGCTTTGATGAAGGTAAATTTGGTTTTGTTGGACCGTATGATGGAATTGAAAAATGGCCTTTCCCAGAGCCAATTGGACCAACTTTAGTATCTCATCACTCACATGAAGAACCATATTCTTTGCCAGTAATAATTGGAAAAGGAATAAAATACTGTGACTTCAAATACTATGTACACCCACAACCAGCATCGTTAGTTGCATTAGGATTAGCCTCTGCAGAACCAGTAGATGTAAAAGGACAAATGGTAAAACCTATGGATTTAATGGCGGCTATACTTCCAAAGGCTGGAAACGCATTTTTGACAGAAGACCCTAGCAAATTTGATTACTTAGATGCGCATGTGTTTATGTCTATGATGGCTGAAGTAAAAGGAAAAAGAGCTGGTAAAGATGTTACTATTACAATAAATTGTCCTAAAATGACAGCTCCAGCACAAGCAATCTACGACTTGTTTGGAACTTCGCTAGTTAATGTTGCATTACCTGCAGTAGTAGGAGCAAAACAAATAGCAGAAGATGCAAAAAGAGGAGTAATTTTTGCGGAGGAACTTTGCCACGAAAGATTTTTAGAAATATTAGCAGAAACAGGCTACCCGTATAAGTGGGATGTAGTAGAAAGCTAGTATTGTTCTGTAAGTTGTGGTATTAAAAACAAATACCACAACTTGTAAATCATATATTGTTAAATTGCATGTAGATATGTGCTTTTTAAAATAAAT
>CAYJEX010000024.1:0-22920 GCA_964369465.1 uncultured Oscillospiraceae bacterium | reverse complement strand
CAGAAACAAAACCAAAAACAGAAACAAAACCAATAGAACAAAATGATAAATCTAAAGAGGATAAATAATGAAGGATTACCAAAGCCAAATAAGAAATTTCAGTATAATAGCGCATATTGACCATGGTAAATCAACTTTGGCAGATAGAATACTAGAAAAGACAGGAGCTGTTGCTCGCAGAGATATGAAGGAGCAGTACCTTGACAACATGGATCTTGAGAGAGAAAGAGGAATAACAATAAAACTTCAACCATCGAGACAAATATTCAAAAGCAAAAATGGAGAAGAATATATTTTCAACCTGATTGATACTCCAGGTCATGTAGATTTTACATATGAAGTGTCTAGAAGTTTAGCTGCATGTGAAGGAGCAATACTTGTTGTTGATGCAACACAAGGAGTTGAAGCACAGACATTGGCGAATGTATACTTAGCATTAAACGAAGACTTAGAAATACTTCCAGTTTTAAATAAAATCGACCTTCCTAGTGCATCTGTAGATGAGTCAAAAAAAGAAATAGAAGAGATAATAGGAATAGATGCAACAGAAGCACCTTTAGTTTCGGCAAAAGAAGGAATAGGAATAGAGGAACTCTTAGAAGAAATAGCAAAAAAAATTCCAGCACCTACTGGAAACCCAAATGCACCTCTTAAGGCTCTAATTTTTGATTCATACTATGATAACTACAGAGGTGTTGTGATTTACACTAGAATATTTGATGGAAGTGTAAAAGCTGGTGATAATATTAGATTGATGAATACAGGAAAAACATACGAAGTAACAGAGGTAGGTGTGTGTTCACCCGGACCAATAGAAGTAAAAAAACTATCTGCGGGGGAAGTTGGCTATATTTGCGCAAGTATTAAACAAGTTGCAGATGCAAGAGTGGGAGATACAATAACATTAGCAAATAATCCAACTGAGGAGCCGCTTCCAGGTTACAAAAAAGCACAGTCTATGGTTTACTGTGGGATATACCCAGCTGAAGGGGAAAAATACGAGAACGTAAAGGACGCATTAGAAAAACTTCAAGTAAACGATGCAGCATTTAATTTTGAACCAGAAACATCAACTGCGCTAGGATATGGATTTAGGTGCGGATTCTTAGGTCTATTACATATGGAAATAATTGTAGAAAGGTTAGAACGAGAGTTTGACTTAGGAGTAATTACAACTTTGCCAAGTGTAATATATAAAATAGTAATGAATGATGGCAAAGAAGAAATGATTCAAAATCCAACTAATTTGCCTGAAATTACAGAAATAAAACATATTGAAGAACCTATTGTAAAGGCAGATGTAATAATACCTAAAGAGTATATAGGAAATATAATGGAGATATGTCAGGAGAGAAGAGGCAAACTTCTTCATATGGAATATATCAATGAAAATAGAGTTCAGTTACATTATGAAATGCCACTTAATGAAGTAATATATGATTTCTTCGATGCACTAAAATCAAAAACTAGAGGATATGGCTCGTTAGATTATGAATTTACTAGATATGAAAAATCAAAACTTGTAAAGCTAGATATATTGCTGAATAAAGAATTAGTAGATGCCTTTTCAATGATAGTACATGAATCAAAAGCTTATTATAGGGGTAAGTTTGTCTGTGAAAAATTAAAAGAAGTAATTCCTATGCATCAGTTTGAAGTTCCAGTTCAAGCAGCAATAGGACAAAAAGTGGTGGCAAGATCTACAGTTAGAGCATTTAGAAAAGATGTAATAGCTAAATGCTATGGGGGAGATATTTCTCGAAAGAAAAAATTGCTTGAAAAACAAAAAGAAGGTAAAAAAAGAATGAGGCAATTTGGAAAAGTAGAAGTTCCGCAAGAGGCGTTTACAGCAGTTTTGAAATATGATGAGAAAAAATAGCCATTATGAGATTTGAAAAAAAGTATGGAGGAAACTATGAAAAAAATAGGAGTATATGTGCATATCCCATTTTGTATAAAGAAGTGTAATTACTGTAATTTTACTTCTTTAGATAAATATACAGCAAAACAACAGATGGATTATACACTGGCATTGCTAAAAGAAATGGTCCTATATGGTAAAGAGCTAAAAGATGAATACATTGTGGATTCGGTGTATATAGGGGGCGGAACACCTTCGTGCATGCCAGAAAGTTCAATTGTTGCCTTAATATCAGGACTTTATGCAAATTTTCATATAGCAGAGGATTGTGAAATTACTATAGAAGCAAATCCCAAATCTCTTACTTATGTAAAGACTAGTGCATATTTCAAGGCAGGAATAAATCGATTAAGTATTGGAGTGCAGAGTTTTCACAGAGATGAACTTGAAGCTTTGACGAGAATACATACTCCAAATGAATTTTATACTACATATGAAATGGCTAGAGATATAGGATTTAAAAATATCAATATTGATTTGATGTTTGGAATTCCATTGCAAACTGCGGAAAAATGGGCAGCAACTGTAGGTGTTGCTACAAAACTTAAGCCTGACCACATATCATTTTATAGTTTGGAATTAGACAGGAAAACGCCTTTGTTTTGGGAAGTTGGCAGAGGAGATTATGATTTACCTTCAGAAGGTGACGATAGAGTTATGTATCATTATGCAATTGCTGCGTTGAAAAAGGCTGGATACAACCATTATGAAATATCAAATTGTGCTATTCCAGGTAAAGAATGTAGACATAATTTAAAATACTGGTCAATGGAACCTTATTTAGGGTTGGGATTGGGAGCATCTTCTTTTTTCAAAGAAAGACGTGCTAAAAATCTAGAAAATATTGATGAATATATAGAAGCCTTAGATAAAAGCGCGCTTCCATTTGATACTGTACATAAAAACACTGTTGAAGATTCAATATCAGAATTTGTATTTACAGGATTAAGAAAAGTAGAAGGCATCGACTTGAAATTGTTTAGAGAAAAATACGAAAAAGATTTTTTCCATATATATAAGAATAAAGTTGATTTTATGTATGAAGCAAGGAAACAGGGATTGATCTACTTGGATGAAAACAAACTTCAAATTACCGAAAAAGGAATGGATCTTTCAAATCGTATTATGGCAGAATTTGTTTAAATAAGCGAGGTACATCAAATTGAGCAAGTATATTATGACAATGGATCAAGGGACTACAAGTTCTCGATGCATAATTTATGATAAAGAAGGAAATATCTGCAACATGGTTCAAAGAGAATTTAAGCAGATATACCCTAAACCAGGATGGGTAGAACATGACCCGCTTGAAATTTGGTCTTCACAAATTGGAGTTGCTACAGAAACGATGGCTAAAATTAATGCTACTTATAGAGATATTGCTTCAATTGGAATAACAAATCAAAGAGAAACGACTGTTGTATGGAATAAAAATACTGGAAAACCAATATACAATGCAATTGTATGGCAATGTAGAAGAACGGCTGAGTTATGTGATGAATTAAAAAATGAAAAAGGATTTTCAGAATTAATTAGAGAACGCACAGGGCTTGTTGTAGATTCGTATTTTTCAGCAACAAAAATAAAATGGATATTAGATAATGTGGAAGGTGCTAGAGAACTTGCAAATAACGGGGAACTATTGTTTGGAACAATAGAGACATGGTTAATTTGGAAACTTACTGAAGGAAAAGTTCATATTACTGACTATTCTAATGCGTCTAGAACTATGTTATTCAATATTCATACGTTGAATTGGGATGAAGAAATCCTTGATAGGCTCGATATTCCTATGTCAATTCTTCCGACACCAAAACCGTCTAGCTGTGTATATGGAGAAACAGAGGAGCATTTCTTTGGTAGACCAATAAAGATAGCTGGTGCGGCAGGGGATCAGCAGGCGGCACTTTTTGGACAAACTTGTTTTGAAAAGAATCAAGGCAAAAACACATATGGCACAGGATGCTTTTTACTTGTGAATACAGGGGAGGAGGCTGTCACATCAAAAAACGGACTTCTCACAACGATTGCCTGGGGAATAGATGGAAAAGTGACGTATGCACTAGAGGGATCTGTTTTTGTGGCGGGAGCTGCTATTCAATGGCTAAGAGATGAAATTTGCATTCTAAAGAATGCTGCTGATTCGGAAAAAATTGCGTTGAGCGTCAAAGACACAAATGGAATTGTAGTTGTTCCTGCATTTGTTGGAATGGGGGCACCGTATTGGGATCCATACGCAAGAGGGGCGATGTTTGGACTTACAAGGGGTGCTAATCAAGCACATATGGTCAGAGCAACTTTAGAATCTTTAGGACTTCAAACATATGACTTAATAAAGGCTATGGAAGAAGATACAGGAGAAAAAATCACAATTCTTAACGTGGATGGTGGAGCATCAGCTAATAACTTTTTGATGCAATTCCAATCTGATATATTGGAAGTTAATGTTAAAAGACCTTTGTCAGTTGAGACTACATCTCTAGGAGCTGCATATTTGGCAGGTTTAGCAGTAGGATTTTGGAAAAGTAAAACAGAATTACTAGAAAAGCATAAATGTGATAAAGTTTTTGAACCGAACATAAATGAGGAATATAGAAAAGAAAAAATATCCTCATGGCACAAGGCGGTAGAATGTGCGATAATTTGGGGAAAGAGATAGTTGATAAAACAAAATGAGAATATACTAGATTTATTCCAACCCATATTTTGTATAAAACAAGGGTTGGAATTTTTTATGTAAATAATTTATAATGAAATACTTTTTGCTATTTCGACAGAGGATAAAGCATCTTTGCAGTAAAAGTCAGCGCCGATTTTGTATGCGTAGCTTTCTGTTAATACAGCGCCCCCTACAATAACTTTACAATCTGGGAAGAGTTTTTTAATTTCCTTAATTGTCAGTTCCATGCTTTCTAAAGTGGTAGTCATAAGTGCACTTAGCCCCACAAGCTTCAAGTTGTGCTTTCTAATAGCGTTTATAATATTTTCGATTGGAACATCTCTTCCTAGATCTATTATTTCATAACCGAAGTTTTCAAGTATTGTTTTTGCAATATTTTTCCCAATATCGTGTATATCGCCTTTGACAGTAGCCAATGCAATTTTTCCGTAGCTAATAAACGGTTTGTCGTTATTTGCTAAATGATCTTTGATTACATCAAACCCTCCTTGCGCTGCGGATGCAGATTGGAGTAGTTGTGGCAAATAAATCTTTCCATCTTCAAAATCTTTTCCGATGCTGTTGAGCGCTGGAATTAAATGAGAATTGATTATCTCTAAATAATTTGTAGTAGTAAGTAAATTTTTGACATTTTCTATCACGGAATCTTTCAACCCTTTTTCTATTGCAACTGAAAGAGAAAAATCTATGTTGCTGGTTTTGGAATTTTCATTTGTAGTATTTGAATATTTGTGAATGTATTTTTCAGCACTAATATCTGTATTGTTTAAAACTTTATATGCATATATTGAAGACATCATATCTTCACTTTTAGGGTCAATAATAGCTAAATCTAATCCTGAATTCATAGCCATTGTTAAAAATGTTCTATTAATTATAGAACGAGAAGGCAAACCAAAGCTAATATTTGAGACCCCAAGAACTGTTTTTAATGATAAATTATTTTTGATATGAGATAAAGCTTTAAGAGTTTCTGTTGCTTGCGATTGTTCAGCAGAAGCGGTTAATGCCAAACAATCTATGTATATATCTTCTATATTTATACCATATGATATGGATTTGTCCATTATTCGTTTTGCAATTTTAATTCTGTCGTCAGCAGACGAGGGGATACCTTTTTCATCAAGCGTTAGACCAATTATTGCAGCACCATACTTTTTCACGATAGGAAGTATTTCATTCATGTTACTTTCTTCACCAGTTACAGAATTTACAATAGCTTTGCCATTATAAACTCTTAGAGCAGCTTCTATAGCTTGAGGGTTAGAGGAATCAATTTGTAGAGGTATATCAATGATGCTTTGTAGTTTTTTTATTAGAACTGGAAAAAATTTCTCTTGATCAAGTCCTGGAACTCCGATGTTTACATCTAATATTTCAGCACCTGCCTCTACTTGCTCAACTGCTTGCCTCAGAATGTAGTCCCAATCCTCATTAAGAATTGCTTGCTGTAGCCTTTTTTTGCCTGTAGGATTTAACCTTTCTCCTACTACGGATATACCATTTATTTCAACGTCCATTGTTCCGCTGCACACTACTGATTTTCTAGGCGATAAAGGTGATAAAGGTGAGTTTTCATGAAACCCATTTGTATACTCTATGGTTTTTGTTTTTTCGACAAGTTTTTTTATGTGTTCAGGTTCGGTTCCACAACAACCTCCAAGCATTGCGATTCCAAGCCTTGTATAAGAAGCCACTGATTCAACAAACTCGTCTATATCTATATCATATTTTCCTGTTGCAGGATTAGGAAGTCCAGCGTTAGGCTTTACCATTATTGGAAGATTTGTAAGCTTTGATAATTTCTTGGCCAAAGGATATATTTCTATAGGTCCTAATGAGCAATTTATTCCAACAGCATCTACCCCTAACCCTTCTAATGTTGCTACCATGCATTCTAGGTTTACTCCTGCAAAAGTTCTTCCATTCTGTTCAAATGTCATAGAAGTAAAAACGGGAAGTGATGTATTCTCTTTGATTGCTAACACTGCTGCTTTAAGCTCGTAAAGATCCGTCATTGTTTCTACAACGAATAAATCTGCTCCATGCTTTTCTGCCAAAATTGCTAGTTCGGCATACAGTGAATATGCTTTTTCAAAAGTTAATGTACCCATAGGTTCAAGCAATTCGCCTAAAGTTGTCATGTCGAATGCAATTTGAACCTTTCGATTATCATTATACAAATTGTTTTTTTGAACTAATGCCTCTTCTCGAGCTTCTATAGCAATTTTCAATGTTTCGGAAATAGCTTTTTCAAGCGATATAGATTCTTTTGAAAGCTTTTTCTGGTTTATAGAAAAAGAGTTACAAAAAAAGATATCAGAGCCTGCTTCTATATATGCTTTATGTATGGATTTGAGAATTTCTCTATTGTTAATACCAAAAGTAACAGGGTTGTCGTCGGGTTTCATACCGTTTCTTTGAAGCATAGTACCTAATGCGCCATCTAAAAATACAGTTTTTCTCATTTTGAAATCCTTTCTATTGTGTCTATTGAATCTGTTCGTAGCATTTTTTGTCGTGCTTATAAAAGTTGCATTTGTTGATTATCTTACAATTTTCGCAGCTGAGGTTGTTGCTTGTTATTGGAGTAGAAGAAATACCAACGACAGCAGTTATAGATTTTCTTGGTAACATTATATTTTTGTCTGTTAGAGTTAACCCTATTGTTTTTTGGCACTCCAAAACAGTCATAATTTTGCTTTGATAATTTATCGAAAAATCCCCGTAACCTGGGCTGAAAGGGTACGTAACATACTTGGAAAGAGTTTGCGTGTATTCATAGCATAGCTGATCGATTAATATGGAAGCACCATTATCCATTAAAAAACTAGATGTAATGTTGTTAAGCTGCAATTTATTAATTTCTTTTTCAATGGTGGATCCAAGTGTTATTGCAAACAATGTTAATGAATGACATTGTGAGAGATGAGAGGATATAGAATTTCCGGATAATTTCATGGATAATCCGTCTAAAAAAACTTCAGAATTCACGTTATTGCTTATTCTAAAAACACGATGACAAACTTTAACAGATATATTTTTGTATATACTTTCTTCAATTTCGGATAAAAGTGGTTCCAAAAAAAGAAGTTCAGACATAGGGGCATTTATTGAGTTGAGCCATTTTTCTCTGTGGATAGGTGTGTTATGTTTGTTTATTTCGTTTGTTAAATCTTTTGATATTATGAAATTGTTGTTTGCTGGTTTTTCTGTCATTTTGCTATTCCTTTTGTGTGATTATAATAAATCCTTTATTTTGTGAAATACTTTAATTGAAACATCAGCTCTATTCATTGTATATAAGTGTATTCCATCAACTTTATTCTTAACCAAATCTCTGATTTGATTAGCGGCGTAATCAATGCCAGCTTCGTATAGCATATTTGGATTGTTTTCATATTTATTTAGAATCTCTGCAAACTCTTTTGGAAGTGAAGCCCCACTCAAAGAAATAGTCTTGCTAATTTGTGATGATGAAACTATAGGCATTACACCAGCAGATATAGGAACAGTAATTCCGAAACTTCTTGTCTTTTCAAGAAAAGAATAAAATTTGTCATTGTCAAAGAAAAGCTGTGATATGAGAACATCAGCACCTGCACCAATTTTGTATTTTAGGTTTTGAATGTCCTCTTCCAAGGTAGATGATTCATAATGTGCCTCAGGGTAGCAAGCTCCTAAAATATCCAACTTTCCTTGAGAGTGTCTTTGTAATTCTATTGCAAGTTCATTTGCATGAAGAAAATCTGTTTTTTGCGACTCGTCTGGAATTTTGTCACCACGTAGTGCCATGACATTTTCTATTCCGTTTTCCAGATAGAGCTTAATCATTTTTTTGACATCATCTTTAGAAGAGTTCACGCAAGTTAAATGTGCAACAGATTCTATATTATATTTCTTTTTAATTGTACTGGTAATTTCACAAGTAAGATTATTGACCATAGATCCGCCTGCGCCATAAGTAACACTAATAAAGTCGGGGGATAGCATTGTGAGTTGGTCTACTGTATCATAAATTGATTGAATATTCCCGGTTCTTTTTGGAGGAAATATTTCTAGCGAAAAAACTCGTTTTTTCTCTTTGAACATAGTGGATAATTTCATTATACTCTCCGTTTTGCTATTGAAAAGCTATTTAATATATTTGCAATAAATTCTTGAGAAGGAAATTTAATTTATCCTACCTTTTTTCTTAATTTTACGTGATATCTTATACCAAAGTATTAATGCGACAATGGAGGCTAGAGCGCTTCCTATTGCAGGAGTAAGGAATATTCCGTTTAATCCTAGCAAGTTGCCTGCGATTAATATTGAAAGTATAGGAAATACAAAGGCCTCTGAAATCATTATAGATATGGACTCTTTCGGTCTATCAAATCCTGTTAAGAAGCAACTTGTTACCATATTTATCCATGCGAATAAATAACCTGGAGCTCCTAGTAGCAAGGCGATTTTTGCCATTTCTATTACTTCTTGATCGTTTGAATCTGCAAAGACTGTTACTAAGGTGTTTGGAAAAATAAGTAGCAAGATTGCTACGAAAAGCGATATGGAAAAAGCTACAATTGACGTTATCCTGAATAGCGAAAAACATCGAGAGGTTAGATTTGCACCATAGTTATAACTTACAGCAGGTTGAATTGAATCTTGAATACCGTATAGTATCGAGAAAAAAACAGAATGAATATACATTGCGATGGCATATGCTGCTACGGCACTAGTTCCTCCCATAGCGAGCAAGACGCCATTTATCAGAAGCATCATAATTGAATCAGCGATTATACTGAAAAATTCTGAGCTTCCATTAAATATTGCACTTTTCACTTCTGAAAATGGAACTTTAGGGGAAGTGAATTTGAGTGTTTTTTTGTTTCTAACAAAGGGAAGTATACCTAGAAAGGCACCAAAAGACATACTAATTGATGTTGCCCATGCGGCAAATTCTATTCCATAACCTAGATAACCAATAAGAAAAGCATCTAAAACTATATTAAGTATGGCAACTGAAATGTTAACAAACATACATCGTTTAATCATTCCAGAAACGCGAAGATACGCGTCTGCCGAATAAAACGCTCCGGCTAAAGGCAAAGTAATAAAGTAAGGGGTTAAGTATTTCAAAACACTTTCAGCCAATGCTTGATCACTTATGAGTAGATTTACAATGAGTTCGGAAAACAATAAGCCAATAAGTCCTAGTATCAGGCTAGATGATATGATTAGTAAAAGGCTGTAGGAGAAAAGCCTAGAAGCAGATTTTTCTTCTTTTTCACCAAGCTTTATTGATATTTTCACGCTAAATCCTATTGCTATCGTATCGCTAATTGCAAATAAGATAATAAGAATTGGAATTGCTAAATTAATTGCTGCTAGTGCTTCGCTTCCAATAAATCGTCCCACAAAAATTCCATCTACTACCATGCTGATAGAAGAAAAAACCATACTCAAAAGTCCTGGTATAGCTAATTTAAAAAACAGAGTTTTTGTTGGTAATATTCCAAATTGCTTTTCGTTCATAATCCCTCGCTGTATTTTATCTCTTATTTTAATTTACAGTATATAGCAGTTTAAGTCAAGAAAACAAAACTGCATAAATATTTTGGGAGTGAGAAAGGGAATGGATTGTTTCGTATGCTACAAATGTTAAATCAGATTTTGAATATTGTTTTAAATAGAATTGTATTATAGGGGTAATATCAAAAAAATATGTTTTCTATTAGTATTTCGTTGTATTTATTTTTATTTTGTGTAGAATGGTTTTATGAGGGTATTATTTATATATGATGCTTATACAAAATTTGATTTATCAAATTATATAGAACGTATAAAGTTGAATTAAAAAAATTTATTTAGGAGGGCGAAACAATGTTATCAAAAAAAGTATGTGAACTACTAAATGATCAGATTAACAAAGAGTTGTATTCTGCTTATTTGTATTTAGACATGTCTAATTACTACAAAAATGAAGGTTTGGATGGTTTTGCAAATTGGTACAAAATCCAAACTCAAGAAGAAAGAGATCATGCGATGTCATTTATGGAATATTTGCAACTAAATGGTGTTGCAGTAACTTTAGAAGCGGTTGGGAAACCTGATAAAGAATTCAAAAAATTTACTGATCCACTTGAAATGGCTTATGAACACGAACAATATGTTACAAGTCTTATAAATGATATATATGCTGCGGCGTATGAGGATAAAGACTTTAGAACTATGCAATACCTAGATTGGTTTATTAAAGAGCAAGCTGAAGAGGAAGACACAGCCTCAAATATGATTCGAAAATTCGAATTATTCGGGGGAGATGCAAAAGGCTTATACATGTTAGATGCTGAAATGGCAGCAAGAACGTATACACCTTCTATGCCTCAACTTTAGAAATTAGTAGTTCGAATAGGGGAGTTAATATGTTTTGATTTGAATATCTAAACTATATGATAAGCAGATGAAAAATAAAAGAGGACACTATAATATGAGGTGTCCTCTTTTGTTGTATAGCGAAAAGATACAGAATTCACCTTACTGAAGGTGATAATCTGATTTACTTTATTTTCACAAAAGAAGGTATTCTGTTGTGATATGTACAGTGATAAGTATAACCAAAGGATTTTGCATACTCTATTGTGTCTTTAAAGCCCTCTTGGATTTGATTTTGTCTATGTGCGTCTGAACCAATTGTTATTATTTCTCCACCCAATTCTTTATATAGTTTGAGAATATCTTTTGAAGGAACTGTGCGTGGGCTAAGGTTGTATCTTATATGTGAAGTGTTAATTTCAATTCCCTTATTCTTTTTTATTAATTTATCAAGAATTGCTTCTATGATTTCCATTGATTTTGAATATGTTTTTTTGAAGTTGTCGCTCATGAAGTATGGAACACCTTCTTGTTTGAAATAATCAGAAGAGCCCAAATATCTGTCAATGACGTTGATATGGCCTAACACATCAAAATTCATAAATTCGTCGAGGCAATTTAAACAATACTCATAAAAAGATGGAACAATTTTGGATACATCATATTTTTCAAAATCAATAATATATAAATCTTCGCCATGAAAACAATGAAAAGAGCCTATTATAAAATCATAAGGGAAACTCAATGCTTCTTCTTCGCATTTTAAAGACGTAGAACCATGCTGAATTCCGATTTCAATACCTTTTATGATTTTGATTTGAGATTCGTACTCTTTTTCTAATTCCAAAAGTGCTTTGTGGTAGGCGGGAGAGTCGATTTCAAATAACATTTCCGGATAGTCGGGATCGTAATGATCTGTAATTGCATATTCTTTGACTCCAAGAGAAATTGCCTTTTTAATCATATCGTGTGGATTTGTTGACGAATCTTCTGAAAAATCAGTATGTGTGTGATAATCGTATGGATGAAATGACGTCATGTGTTAAGCACTCCTTCTAGATTGAAACAATCATCACTAAAGTGTACTGCGATTATGCGTAATGATTACAAATGTTTCCCAAATATTCCTTCTTATGTTAAAATTATAATAAATAATAGGTTAGATGTAAAGGAAGAACTCTATTTCAGAAAGTGAGTATATATGAATAAATTAATAATAATAGACGGAAACAGTTTGATAAATAGAGCTTATTATGCTTTACAAAATCCTATGATAACAAAGGATGGAGTGTATACACATGGGATATTTGGATTTATAAATATGCTCGCAAAAATAAAAAAAGATTATTCGCCTACTCATTTGGCGGTAGCTTTTGATACAAAAGCCCCAACATTCAGGCATGAGCAGTTTGGAGAATATAAAGCAGGCAGAAAAAAAATGCCACTTGAATTAGCAATGCAAATACCGCTTTTAAAAGACATATTAGATGCGATGAATATAAAGCGAATAGAGTTAGAAGGATATGAAGCGGATGACTTAATAGGTACAATTGCGAAAAAAGCAGAAAAAACATGGCTGAATGATGAAAAAACTGAAATATATATTCTTACAGGAGATAAAGACGAACTACAATTAGCAAGTGATACTATCAAAATCATTTTTACTAAAAAAGGAGTTTCTCAATTTGAAATATATGATAGTAACAAAATGTTTGAAGTTTATGGATTTTCTCCTGAACAATTTATTGATTACAAAGGACTGATGGGGGACCAATCAGATAATATTCCGGGGATACCAGGCGTAGGAGAAAAAACAGCGAGCAAGTTGATACTTGAATTTGGAAGTATAGAAAACCTCTTAGAAAATACCGATAGGATTCCTAAAGAAGGATTGAGAAATAAAATTGAAGAAAATAGATTGATGGCAATCATGAGCAAAAAACTCGCAACAATTGAAACTAATGTTCCAATAGAGATTGACTTCGAAGAACTTAAACTCATTGGCGAGAACAAAGAAAACCTTATGAAAATATATGCGGAATTAGAGTTTAATAAGTTTCTAAAACAGCTAGCTGAAGAGATTAGTGATACATCAAATAATGAAATTGCAGATAATAGACAGTTAAACGGTATAGACAGTAAAAACGATAATACTGACAAGACGCAGGAAAAGAACATTCCTAAAACTGAAAAACTCGAGATAAAAATTATCAAAACAGTAGATGAAATTGATGAAATTAAGAAATTACTATCTAAAGAAAAATCGGTTGCGGTAAAAGTTATAGGAGATAATAGCCGTAAAAATATTCCTTGGATAGAAGGTATAGCATTGGCATTTAAAGAGAAAAAAATATTATATTATATTGGAGATGACAAAGATGTTGTTGAAAGTTTATTTTCAGTCATAAATGATGAAATCCCTTCCTTGATAGGACACGATATAAAAGATGACATATATATGTTGATGGCTAATGGGATAAAGAATATTAAAGTTGGGTTTGATACTGCGATTTGTCAATATTTGCTAGATTCGAATCGAAGCAATTATGATTTAAGTACAATAGTTGCAAGTGTTTTTCGAGAGAATATGCAAAATATTGAAGAGTTTGCAATGCAAAACAGTCAAATGACATTGTTTTCAAATTCTGATGATATTAATAGTAAATATTGTGCAAAATGGTGTGAATACATTTTTGCGTTGAAAGAAATACTAGAAGTTCAAATTGAAAAAGAAAACATGTCTGCCTTGCTGTACGATGTAGAATTACCATTAGTTGAATCACTAGCTTTCATGGAAAAAGAAGGGTTTTCAATTAATAAAAATAACTTGTTGCAAATTGGAAGTGAATTAGCAGCAAGAATAGATGAACTCAAGAAAAAAATATATAGCATTTCAAACGAGGAATTTAATATTAATTCTACGCAACAATTGGGGAATGTATTGTTTGAAAAACTAGGATTGCCTCCAAGCAAAAAGACAAAGACGGGTTATAGTACAGGAGCAGATGTATTAGAGCGCCTAAAATATGAACATGAAATAATACCACACATTTTGGAATATAGAACTTTAGCAAAATTAAAAGGAACATATATCGATGGCTTAATTCCTTTGATTCACGCGGACGGAAAAATACATGCTCATTTTATGCAAACTGTAACAGCAACAGGTAGGCTAAGCTGTGTAGAACCAAACTTACAAAATATTCCTATTAGGCAAGAAATAGGAAGAACAATAAGAAAAGTATTTGTTCCAAAGAGTGAAGAGTTTACTCTTTTGGGGGCTGACTACTCTCAAATAGAGCTTAGAGTGTTGGCACATATGAGCGGAGATGAAAATCTAATAGAAGCCTTCAATAATGATGAAGACATACATAGGCTTACAGCTGCTAGAGTATTGGAAATTCCAATGGATGAAATAACAATTGAAGAGAGAAGCAAAGCTAAAGCAGTTAATTTTGGTGTGATATATGGTATGAGTTCGTTTGGATTATCAGAGGAAATTAAGGTTTCGAGAAAAGATGCCGAAAAATATATCGAAGAATATTTTAACAAACACAAAAAAGTAAAAGAGTTTATGGATAAACAAATTGAAGAGGCAAAAATTAAAGGGTTTGTTACTACAATTCTTAATCGAAAAAGATATATCAAGGAAATTAATGCGACAAATTTTATGGTAAGACAAATGGGCGAAAGGCTTGCGATGAATACACCTATACAAGGAAGTGCTGCTGATATAATAAAAATTGCAATGATCAAAGTGTATAGAGCTTTGAAAGAAGGTAATTATAAATCGAATTTGATTTTGCAAATACATGATGAGCTTATAGTTGAAACACATAAGGATGAAATTGAGGATGTCAAAAAATTAATTAAAGAAAATATGGAAGAGGTGATGCTACTTCAAATTAAACTTTCTGTTGAAGTTAATGAGGGAGCTAATTGGTATGAACTCAAATAGGAGAAATTCAATGAAAGTAATAGGTATAACAGGTGGAATTGGAAGTGGAAAATCCACAGCGACAAAGTATCTTGTTGAAAAAGGATATACTGTTTTGGATGCTGATAAAATTGCAAGAGAAATTGTCGAAAAAGGATCTCCAACTTTAGATAAATTAGCAAATGAATTTGGAAAACAAATTATCAAGAATGGAGAATTAGACAGAAAAATGCTAGCATCTGTTGCATTTGCCGATAAAGAAAAAAGAAAGAAATTAAATAAAATCACCCATTCAGAGATAAAAAGAGTAATGCTTGAAAGAATAGAAGTGGCTAAAGGCAAGGGTGAAAAATTGCTGTTCATAGACGCAGCCCTTCTTTTCGAAGCAAAAGTAGATGAGATGACACATGAAAATTGGCTAATATACACCCCAGAAGAAACAAGAATAAAAAGAGTAATGGAAAGAGATAATAGCCTGGAAGATGAAGTTAGAAAAGTTATGAGTCACCAAATGCCCGAAACAGATAAAAAAGAGAAATCAGATATTATAATAGAGAATGTTGGAACTGTAGAAGAGCTATATAATGAAATTGACAAGGTGATTTAGAGTTATTTGTAGTTGGTGAATAGTGCAACCTGTAAAATAGTATGTTTGAAGGATTGTAGAATTAAGTAAAAATGAAGTGATGAGGAGAGTAAGTGTTAAAAACTACACGTTGCTATTTCTTTGTTCTCAACAATGTAATCGTACCTGCAAACACTATCCCAACAAATAATATAGCCCAACCAATTCCAAATTTATCAGCAATAAAGCCGAGCAAAGGTGCGCATATTATCAAGAAAAGAGATTTTAGTTGAGCCGAAAGACTAATTACTGTCGCGCGATTAGATTTGTCGATATGGTTGTCTACTTCATCAATAAAGAGAGGCTTGCGTATACTATGAAGCACATAGACAAGGAGATAAATTACGATAACAATTAAATACTGCTCTGAAAAAATAGCGAGTAAAACAAATGAAATAGTATTTAAAATATGTATAATAAACAAGCATTTGATGCTTGTTTTTTTGCCTTTGAGAAGATACGTGGTTTTTGAAAAATATGAACCAAATAGATTTAGACATGCATATACTAACCCGAGTATCACTTTCAAGTTGTCATCAGCAGATAAATTTGAAATTAAAATAATGCCGCTTCCAACAATTATTATTTCGAGGATGGGTTGGATTAAATCTTTTAAATATGAAAATGATGCTTCGGCAATGCCTTCCTCAACTAGAATATTTCTGAGTTTTTTGTTGATGCGAAAGTTGTTCACTAAGTCTTTCGTCATAGATTTAAATGTTGAACCTTCTTTTTTGTCAGCTTTATCTAAATACTCAGGATAAGTTGCTATCAAGACCATAGCGGCAAGATAAGGGATAATAGAAACTAAAAAAATATAATTATCACTAGGTACACCTAAAATAAGTACGATTCCAATTAAACTACTTATTGAACTTCCGATAAGTGAAAAAGAACGGGTTCTTCCATATACGAAGGTTTTTTCGTTTTGCCAGCTTTTAGTATCTAAGTATGTATATATCATCGCTTTGTGTGTTCCCGAACGAAAAGCTTCGCCTAACCCAAAAAAAATCATTGCAATTGCAGCAAGAGCAAAATTGTCCGTAAAATAGAAGGCTACAAATGATATGATGTAAAACCCAAAGCAAAAGAATAGTTCTTTTTTTCTGCCGAAATAATCTGCAATAAAACCGGAAGGAATTTCAAAGACATTAATAAGCACTTCGCGAATTGCAACAAGCAAACCAATTTGAAATAAGTTTATATTGTTGCTCATTAAATATATAATAAGATATGGTTCGAAAAATTTGAGATTTTTCAAAAATCCATATAGGCAAAACTTCTTGATTTGCAGATCATTAGATATGGTTTTTCTTAATTCCATTTTTATATTTCTCCTGTGAGCTCTTTGATTTTTAATTTTGCTTCGAAAAGAGTTTCTTCGCCTTTTTGAGTGATTGAGTAATATTTGCGTATTTTACCCTTGTGGTTTTGTGTGTTCATTGTTAGATGTCCGGATTTTTCAAGGTTATGAAAAATTGGATATAGTGTTCCAGGGCTTATGTTGTAACCATGATTCTTCAATTCTTCAATCATGAAAGAACCATAAATAGGTTCTTTTTTTGCATGATGCAAAATATGGATTTGAATGAATCCCAGAAATAGTTTGCGTAATACTTGATTTTCCATAATAACCTTTCGATAAAATATAAAACTTTGATAATATACAATAAGTGTGAATGATATAAGATATGTCGAAATACAAAACAAGAGTAGTGGTGTGTAGCATAATTAAAAACGCATATCGTTATCGCTTTTCGATATTAACAATATAGCATTAATAAATTTTAATGTCAACCAAAAGAGCATCGATTTTTCTATTTTGTCGAATTTATTTGTATATTAGATTGAAATATCAAGTCTTTGAATGGTATAATTGATGCGTAGTTATGTAAAACTATATATAAATTTGAAACGTATTTATATATAGTATGAAAACAGTAGAATACTCTGTGAAAAGTTCGTAATTACCAAATTACAATTTGATGTTGCTGTATAATTTTAGGAACATTAGTCTAGTATTTTATACCGAATATATGTTTTTCTTAAATACGAAATAAGGTGAAAAATGAGGGGACTCTGTATGAAAAAAATAATATTGGTAGCTTTATTAATCTTGTCAATTACTTTGTCTACAACTGCGTCTAGAACGGCGTTAATTTTTGCGAATGAAGATAATAAGGAAATTGTAAAAGTAGGATATGTAAAAAATTATGCAATAATAAATGATCCATTTACTAGAGGCTCGGAAGGATATGGGTATGAGTATCTAACAGAGATTTCCAGACATTCTAATTTGAGGTTTGAATTTGTAGAGGTAGAATGGGACGAAGGTTTGGAAAAAATCGAAAATGGTGAATTGGATTTATTTGGACCAATTGTTCAAACAGATGATTTTTCTTCAAGATTTGAATTTACGGAAAATGAGATATTGTACGAAGAAGTTTTCTTGCTAGAGGATGAAGATTCCAGTGAGTATTATGAATCCGCAGAAGATTATGAAGATGTAAGAATTGGAGTTTTGAAGAATTCGGGACAGCCAGAACTGTTGGAAAAATTCATTAAAGAAAAAAATATATCTCCAAAGATAATAACGATAGAACATAATAGTATAAGTAAAGATATGGCGCAGGGATTATATGTGCTTAGAGTAGGAACTACATTGGATGATACTGAAGGACTTAAAGTAGTTGAATTTCTTGGAAAAACTCCATTATACTTTGTTAGCCAAAAAGGAAATGATGAATTGTTGACTGAAATAGATGAAGCTATAGAAGAAATAGATGAAGTTCATTATCTTTTTGCTGAAAAATTGTTTTTGAAATACTATTCGAATAGCCTAGGCTTATTTGAAGGGCATGCACAGACTGCTGACCATAGAGAGGCGTATAATAAAGATGTCTATAATGTGAGTTACAATAGTTGGCATCAACCATTTAGTTATACGGATTCTAACGGAAATGCAAAAGGTGTTTCCATTGATGTTATGAATGAACTTGCTCGAATAATGGGAATTGAAGTAAAATATATTTTGCATGATTCCGAAGAGTACAGTAATGCCGATATAGACTTTGATGTATGTTCTATTGGAAATGAAAGTGCAATGCATAACCAAATTTCAGATCCATATATGACATTAGAAATGATGGCGATAATGTCACAAGATTTGAAAAAAGACGATGTGAAAACGATAGGGACGCTTAATTATAATGCTATTGATGTTGGGGTTTTTAAATCTAATTTTCCCAATGCAAAAATAATTACAGTGAATAATATGGAGGAACTGTATTTCGGATTTAAAAAGGAAGATTTTGATGTTATGGTAGCGTCTGATCTAGTGATAAATAATGTTTTGTCGCAATTAAATGGTAATAACTATCAAGTTATTTCGCTTGGATATACATTACCTTCATATATTGCACTTTCGGACGATTTGCCAATAGAAATGCTTGATAATATCAATCAAGCAATTTTGGAGCTAGACAACGGATTTGTGGATGTTGTTTTAGCAGAAAATTTTTCAACTTTCACAGACTCTTCATTCACAAACATATTAATAATGTATGCAACGGAGTTTGTTGTTGTCCTTGTCATACTCTCTTGTTTCTTAATAGCTATTTTTTCAGTGCTTGCATATAGAAAAAGAAAAGAAATAAGAATAATTGAAGACGTAGATAGCGTGACAGGGCTTATGACAAAGAAAAAATTTGTTGAAGAAGCTGAAAAGATTTTGAAGAATGCAAAACCAGGGGAATATATAATGTTGAGTGTTGACATTGATAATTTCAAAGGAATAAATACAAATTGTAGTTATGAATCGGGAAACCTAGCTCTTATCGAACTCTCGAAAGTGATATGTGAGCGGACTAGAAGTTCGGATTTGGCGTGCCGTTATAATGCGGATATATTCCTAGTACTTTTGAAAATTCAGCCTGGTAGAGAAATAACAAAAGAAAGCATTGATTCGGAAGATATGGTATCAAATAGCATTTATAATGTTATTGGTAATAAAGTTGCTGTTAATTTCAGTCGTGGCCTTTATCTAATAAAAAATCCTAAAGAGGATATAGATTATATAATTGATTGTGCAAATACTGCTAGGGTGAAAGGAAAGCATATTTTTGGAAACACGACGTTCTTTTATGATGAAGAAATGCATAACCAAAGGTTGAAATATAACGAAATAATCAATACGATGAAAACTGCACTTGAAAATGAAGAAATATACATAGTTGTTCAACCAAAATACAATTTAATTACTGGAAAAATTGTAGGTGCTGAGGCTTTGGCCAGATGGAAAAAGCCAGATGGAAAAATGATTTATCCTGATGAATTTATACCTGTATTTGAATCGAGCGGTTTTATAATGAATTTGGATTATTACATTTTAGAAAAAGTGTGCCAGATGATCATAACACATAAATTAGATATTCCTCTAATATCGGTAAATATTTCTGCTATTACAGCGATTGAAACTAAAAATACAGACGCGTGTTTGGAAATATTAAACAAATATGAAATTGATCCAGAGCGAATTGAATTAGAATTAACAGAAAGTGTTTTAGATGTTACCTTTGATGAAATTGCTGCTTCAATTATAAAATTTGAAAAACAGGGATTCCATATTTCTATAGATGATTTTGGAAAAGGTTCATCAACTCTTGCAAGAATAAAAATGCTAGATGTAGACACAATAAAAATTGATAAAGATTTTGTACAAGGAAATTCTGAAAATGAAAAAGGTCTACTGATTTTACGAAGTATAGTTACGCTTGCAAATGACTTGGATTTCACAGTTGTTGCGGAAGGTATTGAAACAAAAGAACATGCAAATAATCTGATTGAAATGGGATGTATATACGGTCAAGGTTATTATTATTCAAAACCTTTGATGGTAGATGAATTTATCGATCTTCTTAAAAGCAATACAAGTGAAAATGTAATAGATGGGTAATATACCATGATTAATGTACTCTGTCTATAATTTGATGATTGAATTTTCTAATAAATACTTGAAAACCTGAAAATTTGAAATTTGCAAAATTTTACAACAAATACTTGAGAAACTCTTGAAATATTGCGTAAAATATAGTAGAATAATTTTTGTGTGTTTTGCACAAAATAAATTAGCACACCTTGCCCACTTTGCAGTTGGTGCTATATCTAGAGATAAGATGTAGTTATTGTAAGGAGAAGACAAGGTGGTAGAAAAACCAAGGAGGAAAATTATGTCAGTTATCTCAATTAAACAATTACTAGAAGCAGGTGTACATTTTGGACACCAAACAAGAAGATGGAACCCGAAAATGGCTCCGTATATCTTTACAGAAAGAAATGGAATCTATATTATAGATCTTCAAAAATCTGCAAAAAAGATTGAAGAGGCTTATGCTTTTATGAAATCTGCTGCTGAAACTGGAAAACCAATTTTGTTTGTAGGAACAAAAAAGCAAGCGCAAGCAGCTACGGTAGATGAAGCAAACAGATGTGGAATGTACTATGTAAACCATAGATGGTTAGGCGGAATGCTTACAAATTACAAAACTATATCAGAAAGAATCAAAAGACTTGAAGAAATTAAAGTAATGTCTGAAGATGGAACATTTGAAAAATTAGGCAAAAAAGAAGTTCTTTCGTTAGTAAGAGAAATGGAAAAACTAGAAAAATTCTTGGGCGGAATAAAAGATATGAAGGGAATGCCAGCAGCAATTTTTGTAGTAGATCCTAAAAAAGAAAAAATTGCAGTTAAAGAAGCAAGAATACTTGGGATTCCAGTTGTTGGAATCGTAGATACAAACTGTGACCCAGATGATGTTGATTATGTAATCCCAGCTAATGATGATGCAATCAGAGCAGTTAAATTAATTGCGAGTCTTATGGCAGATGCTGTTATTGAAGCAAGACAAGGCGAAAGCTATGATGATACAGAAGTAGAAACAGCTGAAGAAGTAGAAGCATCTGAAGAAGTGCAAGAAAACGAAGAAGCGTAGTTAACATATAACCAAAAATATATTGCGAAAAAACAAAAGAAATTTAAGTTTCGCTTAGTACAAGGAGGAATATTATGGCAGTAACAGCCCAAATGGTTAAAGAATTAAGAGAGAGAACTGGAGCAGGCATGATGGATTGCAAAAAAGTGCTTGTTGAAACAGATGGAGATATGGATAAGTCGATAGAGGTTCTTAGAGAAAAAGGACTAGCTAAAGCGGCAAAAAAAGCTGGAAGAATCGCGGCAGAAGGTATTGTAAGGATTGCGTATAGTGAAGATTCAAGAACAGCAGCTATGGTGGAAGTTAATTCAGAAACAGATTTTGTTGCAAAAAATAATGACTTTGTAGAATTTGTTGAAAAAATGGCAGATAAAGTATTATCAGACAATCCAAAAGATGTAGAAGAACTACTTACATTATCTTTTGAAGGCGAGACAGTTCAAGACGCATTAAATAATAAAATTGCAACTATTGGTGAAAATTTAAGCATTAGAAGATTTGCTAGGTTTGAAGATCCAAAAGTTGTATATACAGGATATGTTCATGGAAACAATAAAGTTGGAGTAATTATCGGACTAGAGACAGAAGCAGCTAAAGAAGAAGTTCAAGTTGTAGGTAAGGATCTGGCTATGCAAACAGCAGCGATGAATCCTAGGTTTATTAACGAAGATGGTGTGGATCCAGCATACGTAGAAGAAGAAAGTAAAATCCTAGAGCAACAAGTTCTTAATGAAGGAAAAAAACCTGAAATGGTAGCTAATATTGTTAAAGGAAAAATCAAAAAATTACTTAAAGAAGTATGCTTAATTGAACAAAAATTTGTTAAAGACGGAGAAAAAACTGTTAAAGAATATGTTGATGATTCTGCAAAAGAAATTGGAAAAACAATTACAGTTGTAGAAATGGTTAGATACGAAGTAGGCGAAGGAATTGAGAAAAAAGAAGAAAACTTTGCAGAAGAAGTAGCTAAACAATTAGCTCAATAGACATATTATATAATATGATTACAGGAAAACAAAGGAGCTATCTAAAGAAGTTAGCTCACTCATTAGAACCAACAGTATTTTTAGGTAAATCAGGATTGACGGAAAATATCGTGGCAGAAATGGAGATAGGGTTTGAATATAGAGAGCTTGTAAAAGTGAAATTGCAAGAAGGATGTGACCTAGAACCGAGGGATGTTGCGAATGAAATAGCACAACTAACAGAGGCAGAATTTGTCCAAGCGATTGGAAGAAAGTTTGTCTTGTACAGAAAATCCAAAGATAATCCGCAGATTGTATTGCCCAAAAAATAATATGACAATAATATCAGAGAACTATAAAAATATAAGACCCCATTACTAAAATGATGGGGTCTTTGTTTTGTATAAGGGAAAACCCTGCGTTTAACGCGGGGATGTTTTTT
>CAYJEX010000023.1:0-23513 GCA_964369465.1 uncultured Oscillospiraceae bacterium | reverse complement strand
TAGAGCCATTCCAACATGGATTGTGTTATAATATTTGTATATGAAAGTAATAAGAAAAGAATTGGAGAAAATTATATGGCAGAATTTATATATCAAATGTATAAGGCTCGTAAAGCGCACGGCGATAAAGTTATTCTTGACGATGTATCGCTTTCGTTTTATCATGGGGCTAAAATAGGAGTAGTTGGGCCAAATGGAATGGGTAAATCAACTATGCTTAAGGTTATGGCAGGATTAGAAGAAGTAACTGCTGGGGATGCGAGACTGACTCCTGGGTTCACAGTTGGAATACTTCAACAGGAACCGCCACTTGATGAGGATAAAACAGTAATTGAAAATATTCGGCAAGCATTTAGCGGATTACTATTGAAAGTAGAAAGATTTAACAAAATCAGCGAAGAAATGATGGAACCAGATGCTGACTATGATGCACTAATGGCAGAGATGGGAGATTTGCAGGTAGAAATAGAAGCCGCAGATGGTTGGGATATAGACAGCAAATTGTTCCAAGCTATGGATGCCCTTCAATGCCCAGAGGCAGATACGCCTATTAATATATTATCAGGTGGTGAAAGACGTCGTGTGGCACTTTGTAAATTGCTATTAGAATCACCGGATTTACTTTTGCTCGATGAGCCGACAAACCACCTTGATGCCGAATCAGTTCTTTGGTTAGAACAATTTTTAAAGACTTATCCTGGTGCGGTTTTGGCTGTAACGCATGATAGATATTTTCTAGATAATGTGGCTGAATGGATTTGCGAAGTGGATCGTGGCCAACTTTATCCATATGAAGGAAATTATTCGACTTATCTAGAAACAAAGGCGGCTAGACTTGTTGCTCAAGGACAACAACAAGCGAAACTTGTAAAAAGAATACAAGCAGAGTTAGAGTGGGTGAGGAGTTCTGCAAAAGCTCGTCAAACTAAAAGTAAAGCACGTCTTGAAAGATTTGCAGAAATGGAAGCAGAAGCTGCTGCTGCAAAGAATGTAGATTTTACAGATATAAAAATTCAAGTTGGATCAAGACTTGGAACAAAAGTTATCGTTGCAGATCATATCAACAAATCGTATGGGGATCGAGTATTAATAAAAGATCTTACATTTTCTCTTCCGCAAGGTGGAATAGTTGGTGTGATTGGGCCAAATGGAGTTGGCAAAACCACATTGTTTAAAACGATTGTTGGATTGGAAGAAATAAGTGGTGGAACTTTGGAAATAGGTGAAACCGTAAAAATTTCATATGTTGACCAAAATAGAGCAGGGCTAGACCCTGATAAAACTTTATGGGAAGTTGTTTCGGGCGGTAATGATTTCATTAAAGTAGGGAATGTAGAAGTTCCAAGCAGGGCATATCTTTCGGGGTTTGGATTCAAAGGTTCAGATCAACAGAAAAAAGCAGGCATACTTTCAGGTGGTGAGCGAAATAGATTAAATCTTGCACTGACATTAAAAGAAGGAGGCAATTTAATTCTATTAGACGAGCCAACTAACGATTTAGATATTGCAACTTTATCTAGCTTAGAAGAAGCTTTACTTAACTTTCCTGGTTGCTCTGTTGTAATTAGTCACGATAGATTTTTCCTTGACCGTATAGCAACGCACATAATTGCTTGGGAGGGAACTGATGATGAACCAGGCAATTGGTTCTGGCACGAAGGAAACTTTGAAACTTATCAAAGAAATAGAGTGGAACGTTTAGGTGTGGAAGCATCTAAGCCTCGTAGAATGAAGAAAAAGTTGGCTAAGGATTAGTAACAACAATGCAGTGATATGTGAAAAAACAAGTAAGGGGGAGGAAGCTAATGCTTGAAAACAAGCTCGGATTAAAAACAGAAGCTGAACTTGCTTTGGCAGAAGAAAGAATAAGCAAAATTAAAGCTTACGAATTGTTTGAAAAAAATATACTTGCTACATTGGAAGTAGGGAAATTTTCTACTTTGGTCTATATCCACAAGTTTTTGTTTGAAGAAATATGCGATTTTGCAGGAAAAATTCGTTCGGTGAATATTGCAAAAGGAAACTTTCGTTTCGCTCCTCTGATGTATCTAGAAGCATCGCTGCAAAATATAGACAAAATGCCACAGTCAAACTTTGATGAAATTATTGAAAAATATGTTGAGATGAATATTGCCCACCCTTTTCGTGAGGGGAATGGAAGAAGCATAAGGATATGGTTGGATTTAATACTGAAAAACAATATTAAAATGGTTATTGATTGGAGAAAGGTTGATAAAAACGATTACCTTCTAGCCATGGAGAGAAGTCCTATCAAGGATACAGAGATAAAACATTTATTAAAATGTGCACTTACAGAAGATATAAATAATAGAGAAATTTATATGAAGGGTATTGATGCTAGCTATTACTATGAGGGATATAATGTGTATAAGGTTGAGGAATTGGTTTAGGGCAAAAACTTAATGTATATCAAGATGATCAACAATTAGGAGGCATAATATGACTAGTTCAAAAAGGGTAGCTCTTGTAACAGGAGCCTCAAGTGGAATTGGGGAAGAAACAGCCATAGTTTTATCCCAAAGGGGATTTACAGTATATGGTGCGGCGCGAAGGCTGGATAGACTTAAATCTTTAGAAGCAAAAGGAATTAAAACAGTTGCCCTGGATGTTACGAACGAAGACTCAATGATATCATGTGTTGAGAGCATTGTTAAAATGGAAGGACGAATTGATGTTCTTGTAAACAATGCTGGTTATGGAACCTTTGGTACTGTGGAAGAAGTCCCAATGGAAGAAGGTCGTAGGCAAATTGAAGTGAATATAATGGGATTAGCAAAAATGACTCAACTAGTTATTCCACATATGCGTAAAAATAAATATGGAAAAATTGTAAATATTGCCTCGATGGGAGGCAGAGTTTGGACACCTTTTGGGGCGTGGTACCATATGACTAAATTTGCAGTTGAAGGTTTTTCTGCATGCCTTAGATTAGAGGTTGAAAGATTTGGAATAGATGTTATCGTTATTGAACCTGGCGGAATAAAAACTAATTGGGGGCTTATAGCCGCAGAAGGGCTTGAAAAAACATCGGGCACGGGGCCATACAAAGATGAGGTGAACATTGTTTCGAATGTAATGAAGGAGAACTACACAATAGGTAAGAAATTCACTCCTCCTTTGGCAGTAGCAGAATGTATAGGAAAGGCAGTAACAACGAAGAGACCTAAAACAAGATATTTAATAGGATATGGTTCTAAGTCTGGGGTTTTGGTTCAAAAATTATTTGGAGATAGAATCTATGATAAAATCATAAAAAAAATGTACAAAATTTAATAAAACAGTTAAATGATAAGCAAAGGCCTTCCTATTGAGCAGAGGCCTTTTTAATTATTTTCAATAATTTGTTTCGCTTTATCATTCTTTTCCTTGAATATTAACTTCTTCTGATGTAAAATTAAATATCAAAAATAAAACATTCTAAATCTTATATGAAATGTATTTTTGTGTCTAATTTTAATTTAAATTAATCGATAGAATGGAGAAATAAAATGGCTAAAATCACAACTTTAAAATTACAAGAAATGAAAGATAAGGGAGAAAAAATAAGCATGACAACGGCTTATGATTATCCAACTGCTTGTTTAGTAGAAAAAGCAGGAATTGAAATAATTTTGGTGGGCGACTCACTAATGATGACAGTTTTAGGAGACGATTCTACAGTAGCGTGTACAATGGATCAGATGCTACACCATATTAAACCAGTAGTGCTTGGGGCACCTACACCACTTATAGTAGGAGATATGCCTTTTGGATCATATAATGGAAGCAAAGAAGATGCAATAGCAAATGCGACTAGACTTATGAAAGAAGGAAGATGTGATGTTATCAAACTTGAAGGTGGAGTTGAAGTGGCAGAAACAGTAAAAGCAATAGTAGATGCAGGAATTCCTGTAATGGGTCATATTGGCCTTACGCCACAAACAGTGTCAAAACTTGGAGGATTCAAAGTTCAAGGAAAAGGCGATGCGGCACAAAATGTATTAGAAGATGCGTTAGCTCTAGAAAAAGCTGGTGTTTGGGGAATGGTTATTGAGTGTGTTCCTGAAGCGGTTGGTAAACTAATTACAGAAAAAGTTAAAGTTCCTACTATTGGAATTGGTGGTGGAAGATATACTGATGGGCAAGTTCTTGTATTCCATGACATGATGGGATTATTTGAAAAATTCCTTCCAAAGTTCGTGAAACAATATATGAATTTGTCACCTGAAATAGTTAAAGGCTTAGAAGAATTTAAGGCAGATGTTAAATCAGGTGCGTTCCCAGAAGAAGTACATACGTTTGGTGGAGTGACAGATGAAGAATTGAAGAGGCTGTACTAATATGAAAATCGCAATAATCGGTGCAGGTGCAATGGGATCGCTTTATGGAGCAAAACTTTCTCAAAACAAAAATAATCAAGTGTTTCTATTAGATGTATGGCAAGACCATATAGATAAAATAAATAATAATGGACTTTCTCTAGAGTGGGAAGGCGATACTTCAATATATTCTGATGTAAAAGCATCGTCTAGAGCCGATGAAGTTGGAGTTTGTGATTTAGTTATAGTTTTTGTTAAGTCTACTCTTACGGCGAAGGCAATCGAAAGTAACAAAGCGCTGTTTGGTGAAAGTGATTGCTTTGAATCAGGAACAGTTGGATTGACTCTTCAAAATGGCCTTGGCAATGTTGACGAAATAAAAAAAATAATTGGTGAGGAAAATGTAATAGCTGGAACTACTGCACATGGAGCCACAATGCTTGAAGCGGGATGTATTCGTCATGCAGGCAAAGGAAAGACGATAATTGGAGAAATATCAGGAAAAGAAACTGAAAGAATAAAACATATTGCCAATCTACTTAATGATGCAAATATGGAAACAGAGATTTCCGAAAATGTGATAGGCCTTATTTGGGACAAATTAATGGTAAATGTAGGAATAAATGCTATAGTAGGAATCGCAAAAATAACAAATGGCGAACTATTAGAACACCCAGAACTTGTAAATATTTTAGAAAAAGCAGTAGCAGAAGCAAAAACAGTAGCAGATAAAAAAGGAGTTAAATTATCATACGCAGACCCAATAACTCATGCAAAGGATGTATGCAAGGCCACGTCAAAAAACAAGGCTTCTATGCTCCAAGACTTATTAAAAGGCAACAAAACAGAAATAGACATGATAAATGGAGCGATAGTTAGAGAAGCAGAATTTCTAGGCATGGAAGCACCAGTAAATTATACACTTACAAATATAATTAAATTTTTGGAGTAATTAATGACATATAAATTTGTACAGATAGATAAAGTTTTCAAAAATGGAACTGTGATTACTATAGATAAAAATGATTCTATTGCAGAGGCAGTAGGTGTAAGCGAAAATCGCATTACATTCGTAGGTTCTGAGGATGATCTGAAAAGGATGATACAAAAGGAAAAAGACTTTTTAGGATATGAGTACAAGGAACCGGAAACTTTCGATTTAAATGGTAAAACATTGATTCCTGGCTTTATTGATACGCATTATCATCCGATTTTAAGTGGACTTATTGGGGATCTAATATCTTCTCCAATGATAAATACGTATCCTGCAAGATGTAAATCAATAAAACAACTTCTGGAGATAATTCGAGAAGCGATAGGACAAAAACAACAGGGAGAATGGGTTTCTTTGATGGGGTATGACCCTAACATGTTGATTGAGAAAAGACACCCGACTATAGAAGAACTTGATGAAGTTGCACCAAACAACCCTGTTCACTGTATGCACGGGGGAGGGCATATATGTATGTATAATACAGAAGCACTTAAAATTTTAGGTGTAAAATCCCCTCAAGACGCTGATAAATTCCCGCCAGATGAAGTAGAAGTAATAGATGGTAAAGTAACAGGTATGGTTAGGGGACACACGCATTTTTGGCTTTGGGGTAAAGTGGATTATAAAGAAGAAGCGCAAAGAAATGCTGCTCTAAAAGCCC
Source organism: uncultured Oscillospiraceae bacterium (assembly GCA_964369465.1). Taxonomy (GTDB): domain Bacteria; phylum Bacillota; class Clostridia; order Peptostreptococcales; family Anaerovoracaceae; genus CAYJHC01. The sequence goes on along the minus strand of CAYJEX010000023.1, from coordinate 17,539 downwards.
AAAAACATTGCTTAGAAAATGGAATAACTTCAATACATGATTGTGGCGAACTGGGAAAAACATCGTATCATATAATGCAAAAACTATGTAAGTCAAATGAGTTTAAAGTAAGAACATATATGATGATTCATAGCATTTTTGGAAAAGAATATTCATATGATCAAAACGAAAATTGGTTTGCGTTGGGACTCATATCGGGACTAGGAGATGAACGATTTAAAATTGGTAGTACAAAGTTCATGATAGATGGAGGATCAGGAGGCCCATCTTGCGCAACAAGAGAGCCATATAGCCATGACCCAACCCTTCCAAGAGAAAAAGGCTGGAGTAAGGAAGAAGTATCTGATTATATCAATCGAATTAATATTAATGAATGTCAAGCTACAGCACATGCTATAGGGGACGAAGCTATAGAAATGATGGTAGAAGGATATAAAAAAGCTTTTGAAACAAATCCAAGGCCTAATTTAAGGCATCGAATAGAGCACTGTACAATAACTGATGAAAAACTTATCGAAGATATGGCTAAAATGAATATTTGCCCTAGCGTAAATATCTCAAGTATATATTCGTTAGGAAGTAAGTTTAAATTGTTTTATGGCGAAGAGAGGAATAAATATATCTGTGCTCTTAGAACAATGCTAGACAAAGGAGTGAAGTGTTCGCTTCATAGTGATACACCTTCTTATCCTGCAGGAATGGCACTGATAGATGCGGCTGTAAATAGAATAGATAGGATGGCAAATGAGCAGTGTGATAGAACGCAAGCTATATCGGTAAAAGAAGCTATTAGATGTGCGACGATAAATGGAGCTTATGCATCGTATGAAGAGGATATAAAAGGCAGCATTGAGGTAGGAAAACTCGCAGATTTAGTAATTTTGTCGGAGGATATTTTGAATCTTGACGCAAACAAGCTCAATGAAGTAAGGGTGAAAACGACAATAATAGATGGAATTGTTGAATATAATGTTTAATTAGATATTTCTGATCGTAATATGTATCTTAATAGTGTCTGTATTTTTGCAAAGTTCACAACATTTATTGCAAAAGTTTAGATAGTATGCGATACTATAACGTAAGTTATATATATTTATTTTAATGCAATAATATGTTGTAAAAAGAAAGGAGAATAAAATGTCTGATGAAAACAAAGGCATAAAGTATGCCACTTCATTCAAAGAGCAATTAACTGCTCGAGGTATGATTATCGGAGTTATTGGTGCGTTGATAGTAACGTGTTCATCTATGTTTATAGCACTTAAAGCATCGTCACTTCCATTCCCAATAATGTTCGTAGCGTTGCTTTCGATGTTTACTCTAAAACTATTTGGAAAAACAAATATTAATGAAATTAACGTTACACACACTGCGATGTCAGCAGGGTCGATGGTAGCAGGAGGGGTTGCATTTACAATTCCAGCAATATATATGTTATATCCTGGGACGGAAATTAATATTGTTACTCTATTGTTGATCACGATTAGTGGTACAGTATTAGGACTAATATTTACATCTCTTATGAGAAAACAATTTATTGAAACATCTGAACTTCCTTACGCTATGGGTCAAGCTGCGGCGGAAGCTCTTAAAGTTGGGGATGCAGGTGGTAAAAAAGCGGCATTGTTATTTGGATCTTTGGGAGTTGCGGCAGTATGGACATTCCTTAGAGATTTCTTAATGAAAGTTCCTGCTTTGTACTTAAATCCTCAAATGATGGGTTACGGATCGTTAGCAGGTATTTGGTATTCTCCAATGCTTATTTCTGTAGGATACTTGGTAGGGCCTGTATTTATAGGTGTTTGGTTCTTAGGTGGACTTGTAGGAGACTTTGGTATTCTATTTGCAGGACAAGAATTAGGATTCTTTGATGCAGGAACGGCAGCGGCAGTTAAGAGTAGTCTTGGACTAGGATTAATGGTAGGTACTGGAGTTGGAGTATTCTTGAAGAATATAATACCTAATTCGAAAAAAATATTTGGTTCTATGGTTTCTAAAGATTCTATAGGAGATTCTATAGTTCCTCTAAGATGGGCTCCGATATTAATGGTATTGTTTGCTGTTTTATACGTTGTAGTATTAGATCTTCCAATAATTGCTGCTATAGTAACGATTTTAGGAGTATGGCTAGCTACTGCGATGTCCTGCCAGACTGTAGGTATGTCAGCTATCAATCCTATGGAAGTTTTCGGTATCTTCGTGCTTATATTAGCATCATTACTTGCACCTACTACAACTGAAGTTGCTGCTATTTATATAGCTGCTATAGTAGCTGTAGCTTGCGGACTAGTTGGAGACGTTATGAATGACTTTAAAGCGGGACATATGTTAAATACTAACCCTAAAGCACAATGGACTGGAGAATTAATTGGTGGACTTGTAGGTGCGGTTGCATCTGCATTCGTAATAATTGCAATCGTTACTGCGTACGGCGCTGATGCGTTCGGTAATCCAGAACTATTCCCAGCAGCACAAGCTTCTGCAGTTGCTGCATTGGCAGGTGGAATTGCACACGTTCCTTCATTCTTGATTGGACTTGTAATTGCTGCTATACTATACGTTATTGGATTCTATCCAGTAATGACTCTAGGTCTAGGCGTATATCTACCATTCTACTTAACTGCTACTGCATTTATTGGAGCGGTAATCAGATTTGTTCTAGATAGAGCTTGTCCTAATTTCGAAAAATCAGGAAAAGGAACTGTTATTGCAGCGGGTCTTCTTGGTGGAGAAGCTATTATAGGAGTAGTTATTGCTATAATATTGGCAGTTCAATTTATAGCGTAACATCATATAAGAAGAATAAAGTTTAATTTTAAAAGCAAAGTGCAACTATATTAGTTGCATTTTGCTTTTTTGATAAAATTAATTTGAAATATCCTAATTAAAAATATTTTATGATATACTATATTTGTCAGTTACGGTAGAAGCGAGGTATGGTATGAAAGAAATAAAAATATCAGAAATAGAGGGCATAAAAATTGGACATGCTTCAAATGAAGAAGCAGGAACAGGGTGCACAGTTATAATTTGTGAAAAAGGAGCCAGTGCAGGGATAGATGTTCGGGGGAGTGCTCCTGCATCTAGAGAGACAGAACTTTTGGATCCTATAAAGGCCGTGGATATAGTTCACGCAATAATGCTAAGTGGTGGTAGTGCGTTTGGATTAGATGCTTCTGCAGGTGCGATGGAATATTTAGAAAATAAAAAAATTGGTTTTGATGTTGGGGTGACTGTCGTTCCAATTGTATGTGGAGCCAGCTTGTTTGACTTGGCCGTAGGAGATCATAAGGTGAGGCCTGATAAAAAAATGGGATACGAGGCATGTGTAAATGCAGACAAAAACGAAGAAGTAGAAGAAGGAAATGTTGGAGTAGGCACAGGTGCATGTATAGGTAAGCTTTTAGGGCTAGAGACTGCTATGAAAGGCGGTTTAGGCACGTATGCAGTTCAAATAGGAGATGTCAAAGTGGGTGCAATAGTTGCAGTAAATGCCCTAGGAGATGTTTTTGACGCTGATACAGGAGAACAACTAGGAGGAATACTTAGCGAAGATAAAACTTCTTTGGCTAGCACAGAGCAAAAAATGTATGATGAAATATACAAAGGAAGAAATGTTTTTACAGGGAATACAACTATTGGTTGTATCATAACTAATGTTAAGGCGACAAAACCAGAAGCAAAAAAAATGGCTGAAATGGCACAAAATGGATTTATTAGGGTAATTAGACCTGTAAACACATCTGCAGATGGAGATTCCGCATTTGCAATGTGTACAGGCGAAGTTGAAGCGTCTTTGGATGCGGTAGGTACATTAGCATCTTATGTTATGTCGAAGGCTGTAAATAGAGCAATTGTTAAATCCAAAGGTGCATATGGACTAAAAGGGCACGGAGATTTTACAAAATAAATCATTATAAAAATGGAAAAAAATACTATTTTGTTATTGAAGTGAAAATATATATTTATTGAAAGGTACTGTTGATAATAAAGAAAAAAATAAAAGTGTCTCATGAGAAAACAACTATAATAGAACGAATTTAAAAATAAATATATAATATAAAGAAGCAAATGTCAACCCATATGCTTCTTTTTTTTTAAAAAAAAATTCAAAAAAACTAAGACAAAAATAAAGGTAAAAATAAATATATCCACAACATATAAACCATTGTAATTTAAACAAAAAACGAGATTATCCACAGGGGAAAAAATTATTGTATACAATTTTATCCCAAGGTGGATGTGGATAAAATAAAATAGAAAAACATTGAAAAAACAACAAAAAACAGGTGGTGCATGCTGTTTGACAAAACATTTATCCACAGATTTACAATTGTAAAAAAAAGGAAATAATGAAGACTTTATTTTTTGTCCGTTAGAAAAAAATAGCAAAAAAATTATATATTTGTGGATAAAATTACACAATAAATCTGCAGCAAATTTTGAGAATATAATAACAATTTATAACTATACTTTTGTAAAAAAATAACAATTAAAAATTTTTCAATTTACATTTTTAAACTTTGTTGAAATATCAAGAGATATTATAGAACAAAACGACAATGAGAAAAAAAAATAAAAAAAATAAAAAAAATATTCAAAAAAAGCTTGCATAAATATAAATTAAATAGTATAATTATGCATAGATAGAAAGTTCGTAGAGTTAGTAATGTTTTACGAACAGAAGTAGAATATTTTGATATAAATGTATTTGAGCAGAAGGAGAGAGAAATGAAAACTAAAATTATTGCTATGATAGCATGCCTAACATTAACAATTGCACTTATTACTGGATGTGGATCTGAATCATCTGGTTCAGGAAGTGGAGAGTTTACAACTGTAAATGATGGAGTTTTAACAATGGGAACTAATGCATCATTTCCTCCATATGAATATTATGAAGGAAATGAGATTGTTGGAATAGATGTTGAAATCGCAGGAGCTGTTGCTGAATATCTAGGTTTAGAGTTAGAAGTTCAAGATATGGAGTTTGATGCAATTAATACAGCTGTACAGCAAGGAAAGATTGACATTGGATTTGCTGGTATGACAGTTACGGCTGAGCGTCAAGAAGTAATAAATTTTACTACTAGTTATGCAAAAGGTGTTCAATCCGTTATTGTACCAGAAGGAAGCCCAATAACTTCAGTTGATGATTTATTTGCAGATGGCGCAAACAATGTTGTAGGTGTTCAGCGTAATACAACTGGAGACATATATTCAACGGGTGACATTGAAGATAAAGGACTTGGAACAATTGATCGTTATAGCAAAGGTGCAGATGCAGTTTTAGCTTTAGTACAAGGTAAAATAGATTGCGTAATTATAGATAATCAGCCTGCAATAAAATATGTTGAAGCTAACGATGGTCTTATGATATTAGATACTGAATATCTTGAAGAAGATTATGCCGCTTCAATATCAAAAGACAATGAAGAGCTTTTAGAAGCTGTGAATGAAGCGCTAGCTGCTCTTATTGAAGATGGAACGATACAAGCTATACTAGACAAATATATTTCAGCTGAATAATAATTTTGTAGAATTAAATTGATTTATTTATATAAGGGACGTACTTTCGTCCCTTATATAAATGTGTATTTTTACTAGTTGGAGGTATATTGTTATATGACTAGCGAAGCAAAACAAACATGGCTCGATACAGCCCCAGATTGGATTTTAAATGCCCCAGAGTGGCTGGAAGAGTTTCTCTATGAGGTGTTTAAGGCTTTCATTTTTGATGAAAGATATATGCTATATTTAAATGGTGTAGGAAACACCATAAAGTTAACTTTTTTCGCGCTAATTCTTGGAGTGATAATTGGGCTTGTAGTTGCATTAGTTCGTGTGAGTTGGGATAAGAAGGGGCAAGAATTACAACCAGGAATTGGAAAAACAGTTTTATGCATTTCAAACATTCTAGCAAAAATATACTTAACAGTTATTAGAGGGACGCCTGTTGTTGTACAAGTTTTTATTATATTTTTCATTATTATGGCATCTAGCAATGACAAGTTACTGGCAGGGATAGTTGCGTTTGGTATTAATTCAGGTGCATATACTGCGGAAATAATTCGTAGTGGAATAATGTCAGTTGATAATGGGCAGTCAGAAGCAGGGAGAAGTCTTGGCTTTGGATATGTAAAGACTATGATATATATTGTCCTTCCACAAGCAGTTAAAACGGTGCTACCAACACTTGTAAATGAATTCATTACACTTATAAAAGAAACGGCTGTTATTGGATATGTGGGGCTTATGGACTTGACGTATGCGGGGAACATCGTAATTGGAGTTACATACAGTGCTACCATCCCACTCTTAGGAGTTGCGGCCATATATTTGACTATGGTTATGTTCTTCACATGGATTATGGGCAAAGTTGAAAGGAGAATGCGAGTAAATGAAAAGTGACATAATAATTGATGTTAAGGATATAAAAAAGCATTTCAAAAATGGAGATATAAAAGCTCTAAATGGAGTTTCCTCAGAAATCAAAAAAGGTGAAGTTTTAGTAATTGTAGGCCCTTCTGGAAGTGGCAAGTCTACATTTCTAAGGTGTCTCAACCTGCTTGAGATTCCATCAGAGGGAAAGATTATATTTGAAGGCGAAGATATTACCGATAAGAAAACAGATATCAATTTGCACAGACAACATATGGGTATGGTTTTTCAACACTTTAATTTGTTTCCTCATATGACAGTATTAGGTAATTTGACCTTGGCGCCAATAAAGTTACAGAAGAGGCCTCCAGAAGTAGTCGAAAGTGAAGCGAAGGAACTTTTGCTTAGAGTTGGTTTAGAAGATAAAGCAGACGCGTATCCCAGTCAATTATCTGGTGGCCAGAAACAAAGAGTAGCTATTATTAGAGCGCTATGTATGCATCCTTCGATAATGTTATTTGATGAACCAACGAGTGCATTAGATCCTGAAATGGTTGGTGAAGTACTAGATGTAATGAAACAACTTGCAAAGGATGGGATGACTATGGTTGTAGTTACTCACGAAATGGGTTTTGCAAAAGAAGTTGGAGATAGAGTAATATTTATGGATGAAGGAAAAATAATAGAAGAAAATACGCCAAAAGAATTTTTTGAAAATCCTAAAAGTGATAGATTGAAAACTTTCTTGGCGAAAGTATTATAACTATGGCACACATCAACCATGCGAGGATGTTGATGGCATAGCCCTGATTTTTAAATCCCCCCTTAATATAATAGTAAAAAAGCTGTTCCTAATAATGAAATCAGGAACAGTTTTTTTACTGTATGAGATATTTTTGGAAAGTATACGCAATCAAAAATGTGTTATAGCTTGCCTAAAATGCTATTTTTCATATCTTCAACTGCTATTATATCTTTATGGAGTACCTTCTTTTTATCTAAATCTTTGAGACCTTTAGGGATCCGCACATCAGTTTTTTTGTTCAAAGAGTTAACGTTCTCGAAGCCATCTGATGTAATATTTAAGCCGATGGAATCTGCAACGCTATCTGCAAATTTATATGGACTTGCTGTAGATACAATAATTGTAGGGGTATTGTCTTTTGTTTCTGAAATATAGTCTTGGTATACTTTGAATGCAACTGCTGTATGTGTGTCTATTAAATAATTATATTCATCATATATATTTGAAATAGTTTTGTTTGTCTCTTCTGTATTTGCATAGCCTCCGTAAAAACTTTTCAGACCTTCTTTTATATTGCTACTAATCGTATATTTTTTTTCCGAATCAAGTTTTTTCATCAAATCTGAAACTTCAGAGGTGCCATTGCCTAAGTGATATAGAAGTCTTTCTAGGTTGCTAGATATCAAAATATCCATTGATGGAGAGTTTGTAAGGAAGAAATCACGATTAATATCGTATGTGCCAGTATTTATAAAGTCTGTGAGGACTTTGTTTTCGTTAGAGGCACATATGAGTTTTTTTATAGGAATACCCATTTCACGAGCATAATATGCTGCCAATATATTCCCAAAGTTTCCAGTAGGAACTACAATGTTGACTTCTTCACCAACTTGTAGTGCTTGTTTTTCTATCATTTTTGCATATGCATAGACATAATATGCAACTTGTGGGATGAGCCTTCCTATATTTATTGAATTTGCAGATGATAGCTTACAATTCGATTTTTCTAGTTCTTTTGCAAAGCCAGTATCTGAAAATATTTTTTTGACACCTGACTGTGCGTCATCAAAATTCCCCTCTATAGCAAATACATGTGTATTTGCACCTTCTTGAGTTATCATTTGCATTTTTTGGACTTGGCTGACTCCATCGCTTGGAAAGAAAATAATGATTTCTGTTCCTGGAACATCTGCAAAACCTTCAAGAGCGGCTTTGCCAGTGTCTCCAGATGTTGCAGTGAGTATACATATTTTTTTGTCATCTTTTTCTTTCTTCAATGCTGTTGTAAGCAAATAAGGAAGAATTGAAAGTGCCATGTCTTTGAAAGCGGCAGTTTTTCCATGATATAACTCTAAAACGTAAGTATCACCTACTTTTACTAAAGGGGCTATTTCTTTCGTTTCGAATTTTTCGTCATAAGCTCCGTTTATGCAGGTTTTTAATTCTTCAGAAGTATAATCATCAAAAAAAGTTCCAATTATATCGAAAGCTATTTCTTGGTATGACTGTCCAACGAATTCGCTTAACTTCTTAGGTAGTCTTGGAATAGTTGTTGGAACATAAAGACCTTTATCGTCAGCGATTCCTTTGATAATTGATTGTGTACTGTTTAAAATAATGTTGCTTCCTCTTGTGCTTTGGTATTTCATGATGTGCCAGTATGATGTAGTGCTTTCAAATTGTATATTCCAATTTTGGAAGGCTTTAATGATCTCAATTTAGAAAACAAAAATCATACACTCCTTTCTTTCTATATATTGCTATATTATACAGTAATTATTATATAACATTTGTAGAATATTTGTAAGTGTTTATCGACAAATTTGAACTTGAAATAGTAAGTATATTTCAAAATAAATAATGAATAAGCAACAATAATATGTTATAATAGCTTAGATATTTTGAACATTAATTTTAATATAAAAGAGAGGGAAAAAATGAAACGAAGTTTAGTATATATATTTTTGAACGCGTTTGCTGATTATAAAAAAGATAGATCGGAAGTTGAAACAGAAAATGTGATTATGACTACAGTTGCAGTTAAAACATATGAAGAAGCTTGTTTAGTTGCGAAAGAGTATGTGGATAAAGGTGCTGCATTAGTTGAATTATGTAGCGGATTTGGACATGTTGGAGTTGCACAGGTTGCGCAAGCAGTTGAGAACAAAACTCCAGTAGGAGTAGTTAGGTTTGATAACCATCCGGGATTTAATGGAGAAAGTGGAGACGTTAGATTTTTATAATGCTTTAGTAAAGTTTCAAATATTATAAAATATTGTTTTGAAACGAAAGAAAAGGTGGTATGGTGAAACATATATTTATAGTGAATCCCGTGGCGGGTAAAGGAATTGGAAAAGAATATGTAAATGAAATCTCAAAAAAAGCAATGGAAATGGGAGTTGATTTCGAAACTCATCTAACGGAGGATAAATTAGATGCAGAAAAAATCGCAAGAGGAATATGTGAGAAAAACGAGAGTATAAAAAAAGAAAAAAATAGAGAAACTCTCAGATTCTATGCGTGCGGAGGAGATGGAACATTAAATGAAGTTGTAAATGGGATACATGGATTTAAAAAAGCAGAGTTAGCTTGTATTCCAATAGGTTCTGGTAATGATTTTGTGAAAAATTTCCCTAATGTAGATTTTTTTGATATAGAAAAGCAGATAAATGGAGAAGTTCAAGCAGTTGATTTATTAGAATATAGTGGCATTTTTTCTGGGACTTTTATGAAAAAAGTTGCAATCAATATGTTCAATATTGGATTTGATGCAAATGTAGGAAACGATACTAACCATTTAAAGAAAATTCCTTTTCTGTATGGTAAAGCACCATATAGAATAGCACTCGGGACTAATTTTATCGCAAAAAGGGGAGGGAATCTTATTGTTAATGTAGATGGGGAAGAAGTGCATAATGGAAAGCTATTCTTCGTAAATATATGCAATGGATGTTTTTTAGGTGGAGGTATGAAAGGGGCACCATTTGCTAGAGTAGATGATGGTAAGATGGATATAAATGTAGTGAAAAATGTAAGCCGCTTGGAATTTTTACAAATTGTAAATAAATATATGAGTGGAACACATATGGAACATAAAGGGATTGAAAAAATAATCACATATATGCAAGCGGAAAGTATAAAATTGTTCTCGAGAAAAGAAAATTATAGATTAGGTGTAGACGGTGAAATAATACAAGCCTCAGGAGAACTTCACTTTAGAATACTTCCCAAGGCCGTTGATTTTTCGATACCTTCAAACTGATATTACTTTATTCTTGCTAAAGCAGCGTTTTTATGACCGTCAAGTCCTTCTCCTTCAGCCATTTTGGCAACAATAGGTGCAATGGAATTGGAGGCTTTTTCATTCATCTTTTGGTATGTACAGACTTTCAAAAACGTGCCTACCCATACGCCACCTGTATAGCGAGAAGCTTTCATTGTTGGGAGGGTGTGATTTGTTCCAGAAGCATAATCGCCAAACACTTCTCCTGTATCTTTTCCTATGAATAACGAACCATAGTTTGTTAACTTATCAATAATTGAATCTGGAGAGTGCACAATTACTTCTAAATGTTCAGGTGCGTAAAAATTAGAAATATTTACTGCTTCTTCCAAAGAATTTACAAAAATTATTTCGCCATTATCTTGCCATGCTTTTGTGGCGATTTTTTTTGTAGATAATGTTTTTAATTGGAGCTCTATCTCTTCTAGTGTTTCGTTGATTATGTCCATACTAGTTGAGATGAGAATTCCTTTTGCTAACACGTCATGCTCAGACTGTGCCAAAAGATCAGCTGCTATTATTTTTGGTGGTGCAGTATCATCTGCAATAATCAGAACTTCGCTTGGGCCAGCTACAAAATCAATTCCTACTTGACCATAACATTGTCTTTTTGCTTCAGCAACATATTGATTTCCAGGGCCTACTATTATATCGACGGGAGTTATCTGCTTCGTTCCGTATGCAAGGGCAGCGATACTATGAGCGCCTCCTACTGCGTAAATTTCATCTGCACCAGCTATGTCCATTGCTACCAACGTTTGAGGATGTATTACGTTGCTGTTTTTCATTGTTGGTGAAACTGCAACTACACGCTTAGATCCCGCAACTTTTGCAGGGATTATTAACATCAGTGCAGACGAAAATAAGGGATAGTTCCCACCTGGAACGTAACATGCAACAGAATTAATGGGTATTATTCTATGCCCTAATATTGCACCTTCCATTGTTTCGATGTTATCGAGTGGTTTAAATGATTTTTTTTGAGCCTCGGCAAATTCCTTTATGTTTTTAGCCGCAAAAGTAATACTTTCTATATCTTTATCTGAAACCATTGAATAAGCTTCTTGAATTTCTGCTGTTGTTATGCGCAAAGACTTTCTGCTACTACCTTCAAATTTCTCATTATATGAAATAAGGGCGTCATCTCCATTTGAACGCACACTATTGATGATTTCGTTGACTGTATTTGAAAGCAACACATTATATGACTCTGCTATTGGTTTGCAAGTTTTTATTTTTTGCATTTGAATTTCCTTTTGTATTTTATTTTGTCGCAACTTTTAATGCCAGTTCTATCAACTTTTCGTTACCTTTTTCTCTTTGGTCTATTGTGGCTTTTTCACCAGTTACAAAATGATCAGTTATCAAGAGTAACGCAAGGCCATGTACATTATGATATGCAGTGTTCATGTATAAAGCGGCAGCTTCCATTTCGACACCAAGAACATTCATTTTTGCCCATTTTTTCCACCAATCATCTGTCGTTTCATAGAATACATCACAAGTAACCATGTTGCCGGCTTTTAGATCTAAAATTTTATCTTCTTTGTTTATTTCATGTGCTTTTGTAAGAAGGTCCCAGCTCGCACATGGAGCATATCCAGGATGAGAATCGAATGCATGTATGTAATTTGAGTCGGTAGATGCAGAAATAGCCATTACAGCATCGAATAGTTTTACATCTTTATTGAAACTTCCTGCTGTTCCTACTCGAATCAAATTTTGAACATTATATTCTGTAATGAGTTCCCATGTATATATTCCAATTGATGGGCATCCCATCCCAGTTCCTTGAACTGATACGGGGGTTCCTTTGTATCTTCCTGTGAAACCAAACATGTTTCGAACGCTATTATATTGAATAGGTTCATCTAGATAATTTTCAGCTATGAACTTTGCTCTAAGTGGATCGCCTGGAAGAAGTATACTTTCAGCGATGTCTCCTTTGTTTGCTGCGTTAATATGTGTGCTCATTAAAATTCCTCCTAAAATTGCATTTACCTATAAGATATGCTAAAATGATACCATATATGTTCCTATAATACTAGAGCATGTATCAATATGAATGAGAATAAACGAGAATACTTTTAGAAAAATATGCTGAAATATTATTGAAAACAAAACGATTTTCAAAAAACCTTTAACTTGGTTATAAAATAGGAGGCAAAAAATAGGAGGCAAAATTTAATGGGAATTATTGAGAAAAAAATGAATAAAAGTAAATATGCGGGGCCGATAGGAGGGTCTTACCCTGTAAGAGAAATAAAAGACCTAAAAGAACTAATAAATAGTGGGGCAAGCTTATATGGAGATAAAACAGCGTTTTTGGCAAAGAAAGAAAAAGCTGGAGATTATTTTTCCATATCTTATAACAGACTAAAAGATGATATAGAAGCACTAGGATCTACTTTGCTTGATATGGGTCTGAAGGGCGAAAAGATTGCAGTTATTGGATCCAACTCGTACCAATGGGTTGTTACATATTTTGCAGTGGCAAATGGAGTAGGAGTTATTGTTCCTCTTGATAAAGAATTGAAAAAAGAAGAGATTGAGAATCTAGTAAAAACTGCATCTTGCAAAGCGATTTTTTATTCTAAAGAATTTGCTAATCTTATAGAGGATATAGATGTCAAACATAAATTCATAATGAATTCTTATGAGCAAGAAGAGGATAAAGAAAATCCTGAAACATGTAGTGCTCTAATTGAAGAAGGAAAACACTTGATAGAAAATGGATATATGGGATATATAGAGAAAGAAATTGACCCAGAAGTTATGAGTGTTATTCTATTTACATCTGGAACAACTGGAGTTGCAAAAGGTGTAATGCTTAGCCACAAGAATATTGTGACTGTAATAATGGGGATGAGTGGATATGCAGAATTAAATTCAGATGACGTTTTTTTGTCTGTTTTGCCTATACACCACACATTTGAGTCGTCTATGTCAATTATGACTGTATTATATCAAGGCGCATCAACTGCTTTTTATGAAGGCTTAAAATACATTTTGAAAAATATTCAAGAATCAGAAGCAACGGCAATAATAGGGGTTCCACTTATTATGGAAACTTTGTTTAATAGAATTTGGACACAAGCGAAAAAAATGAAAAAAGATAAGCTTCTAAATGCTGCGATAAAAGTAAACAAAAAAGCATTGTCAATGGGAATTGATAAAAGAAGGGTGATTTTTAAATCTGTATATAGCAACTTTGGAGGCAAGCTAAGATTTGTTTTTTCAGGCGCTGCAGCACTTAACCCAAATACTTTGAGAGGATTTATTGATTTGGGATTTGATATGGTACAAGGGTATGGTTTGACAGAATGTGCACCTGTAGTTACTGCTACTCCAATGTGGGAAAATATTTATGGACATGCAGGTTCTTGCGGAAAGGTTATCCCAGGGGGACAACTTAAGATATTTGAGCCAGATGACCAAGGAATTGGGGAAATATGTTATAAAGGTGAGAACGTTATGCTTGGATATTATAATATGCCAGAAGAGACAGCAAAAGTGATTAAAGACGGATGGTTCCATACAGGTGACTTGGGATTCATTGACCCAGAGGGATGGTTATATATTACAGGCAGACACAAAAATGTAATCGTTACCAAAACTGGCAAAAATATTTATCCAGAGGAACTAGAAGCGAAATTAAATGATGATGAAATGGTTATTGAGACAATGGTTTTTGCTATTGAGGAAGGCGATAGCGATACAGAAGTAGGGGCACAAATTTATCCAGATTATGAAAAGTTTAAAGAAGAATTAAATATTGATGTTAATGAAGAAGGGATTTCTGAAGAGGAAAAGGAAAAAAGAAGAGACGAAATATATAACATACTTGATGAAAAAATAAAAGCGATTAATATGGATTGGGCAGTATACAAGAGAATTAAAAAAATAATAGTTAGAGAAAATGACTTTATTAGAACAACGACAAAAAAAATCAAAAGAAAAGAAACAATTGCAGAGTATTCAAACTATCTATAAAAATAGATTAAGGAGAAAAAAATGAAAAACACAAAATTTTTTGATATTAGGGAGATATCGGATTTAAAGGAAATGATCGTGACAAATGGAGAGTTGTTTAGCGACAAACCTGCTTTTCTTTATAAAAAAGAAAGAGGAGGAGAATATTTCGAAATTACGCACAAGAAATTTCGAGAAGATGTTGATGCGTTAGGAACAAAATTAATTGATATGGGCCTTAAAGGGAAAAAAATAGCTGTGATGGGTGCAAATTGTTATCAGTGGATACTTACATATTTTGCTACAGTTAATGGAACAGGAACAATTGTCCCTATTGATAAAGAATTAGAAGAAGAATCAGTATTTAATATCCTTAAAAAAGCGAAATGCGATGCAATTTTTTATACTGATGAATACGAAGAACTTTTTGCAAAGTATAAAGACGTAAAATGGAAGATAAAAATGACGGTATATCATGATGAAGCTGATAAGTCTGAAAAAACCCACATAGATAATTTCATTGCATCAGGATATGAGCTTCTTAAAGAAGGAAAAAGAGATTTCGTAGATGCTGTAATTGATGTGAATGCTGTAGCAGCAATATTATTTACTTCAGGAACTACGGGAGACCCAAAAGGTGCTATGATTAGCCATAAAAATATTGTGACTGTAATACATGATACAGGTAGAGTAGAAGATTTTAAATCTGAAAGAACTCTTTCTATTTTACCTATACATCACACATTTGAATGTACTGTTATAATGGTAATTTTACATCAAGGAGGATCGGTAGCATTTTTTGAAGGGTTGAAGTATGTAGTGAAAAACATGCAAGAATCAAAAGCGTCTATGCTGGTTGCTGTTCCGCTTATAGTCGAATCTGTATATAACAAAATATGGGCACAAGCTAAAAAAACAGGAAAAGATAAAAAACTTCAGACTGGAATCAAGTTAAGTAATAGCTTGAAAAAGATAGGGATAGATAAGAGCAGAACGCTATTTAAAGACATATATGCGAATTTTGGTGGAGAGTTAAAAATGTTTCTATGTGGTGCTGCATCATTGAATCCTAATGTTGCAAAAGGACTTATGGATTTGGGTTTTGGTGTATACCAAGGATATGGCTTGACAGAATGTACTCCGTTAATTACTGCAACATATATGTTTGATGATATATACAAACATACCGGTTCATGTGGAAAAGTTGTTCCGTCAGGAGAACTTAAAATAATAAACAAAGATGAAAGTGGTATAGGAGAAATCTGTTATAAAGGTGACAATGTTATGTCGGGATACTATGAGATGCCAGAGGAAACAAAAAAAGTTTTAGAAGATGGATGGTTTTCTACAGGTGACTTGGGATTTGTTGATAAAGATGGATGGCTGTATATTACAGGCAGACAGAAAAATGTAATTGTTACGAGAACAGGAAAGAATATCTATCCAGAAGAATTAGAAGCGAAAATAAACAAAATGCAATATGTTACGGATTCTATGGTTTACTCAGTTGAAGAAGGCGATGGAGATACAAAAATATGGGTTCAAATTTTCCCTGATTATGAGAAGTTGAACGAAGAACAAGGAATAGATTTGAATGATGAAAATGCCACAAGTATAAGCAAAGATAATAGAAAAAAACAAGTTTTCAAGTTGTTCAATGAGCAAATTAAAGACTTAAATGAAAGTATTGCTAGCTATAAACGCATAAAAAATATAGTTATTAGGGAAGAAGACTTTATTAGAACTACAACAAAAAAAATAAAGAGAAAAGAGTCGATGAAAGAATATCAATAATTCATAAAAAAGCTAATATAGCAAAAATAAGAAAATTAAAAACCGTGGGAGACACTTCCACGGTTTTGCTTTGTTTTTGATGACATTTAACTTATGTCGTATTAGTGGGACGGGTGAGATTTATGCATCCTTAGTTGTTGATAAAGAGCCGCCAGCTTTGATATACTTTTGAGCTAGTCTAGATACTTTACGAGAAGCTGTATTTTTGTGTATTGTTCCTTTGCTCACGCCTTGCATTAATTTCTTTTCTGCAAGAAATAACTGTGTTTTAGCTTCTGATAGGTTTTCTTGAGCTATTGCAGTATCAAAATCTTTAAGTATTGTTTTGATATGACCTTTTACTCTTTTGTTTCTTGCTGTTTTTTTATCAATAACCTTGATTCTTTTTTTAGCAGATTTGATATTTGCCATTTTTGTTCTCCCCACTTATAAAAATATTCTAGTGAACAATATTGTCCACTAGAATAGTATATAATAAGAATGACTACAAGGCAAGTAAAAAAAATAAAAAATAAATTTTCCTAACTATAAAAAATAAATTTTCGCATTGATAAAAGGAAAATATATGTTCAGATGTGGTACAATATAAGCGTGTATAATGTTTTTTCATTATATGCTTATGTTGCGTACTTGTGTAATACCTATACTATAATTTGTTATTTTTTACAAGGGAGAAAATGGGATTGAAATGAAAAGCAAGATACTCTTAATTGTTATTGCATTAATCAATGTTTATATTAGTTATATGATTTTTGAGTCATATAATATTGACACGATGTCGAATAAGAATGCCCTCACAGAAAAAAGGATTGAGGCCTTAGAATTGGTTGAAACAAGAATTGATACTATGAATTTTTCATATAATGCGTTGAAACACCTTTTGAAGGAGAGAGGATACTCGGAAGAAGATTCTATGTGGGCATTAAATAATGCATCAGTTAATTGGCACGAAAGTGCATACTTTACTGTTATGAATCATTTTGCTCTTAAGACACACCATGAAATAATTACATATAGCAAAGTTGAAGAAATATTAGAGAATAGTGGCTATGAGCAGTGGCATAGTAAATATGTGTATCATATCTTACTTTCCCCACTAGCAATGTTTCTTCTTTTGTTAGTTGCTGGATTTGTGAGAACTAGACAAGAAGCACCAAATCTTATAGGCGAAAAACCGCGTAGTGCACTTAAAGAAACAATTTTCTTGATTGATGAGAAGAGATTGAAAAAAGAAGAAAGAAAAAATAAAAGAATTAGTAAAGCGAAAAATAATATTAAAAAATCCAAAGATGGAAAAGAAATAGAGACGCTTTCAAATTCGGATACAAAGCTAAAATCAGAAACAAAGCTAAAGACAGAAGCAA
>CAYJEX010000022.1:10007-23744 GCA_964369465.1 uncultured Oscillospiraceae bacterium | reverse complement strand
GGTATAGCTCAGTTGGTAGAGCAGTGGTCTCCAAAACCACGTGCCGTGGGTTCAAATCCTACTGCCCCTGCCAAAAAAAAAATATCGGGGTGTAGCGCAGTTTGGTAGCGCAACTGGTTTGGGACCAGTGGGCCGCGGGTTCAAATCCTGCCACCCCGACCAAAACTGATAGAATGGGCCATTAGCTCAGTTGGTCAGAGCGTCCGGCTCATAACCGGCAGGTCCGGGGTTCAAGTCCCTGATGGCCCACCATTCAAGCCCAGATAGCTCAGTAGGTAGAGCAGCGGACTGAAAATCCGCGTGTCCTTGGTTCAATTCCGAGTCTGGGCACCATAAACAACTTTCGATGAAAACATTGAAGGTTGTTTTTTTGCAGTGATGAAAAATGCACAATAATATAGTATAATTATTGAAGAGATGAAAATTGAAGCTATATGGTAGGGTATAAGTTTTGTTATAGAAATTATACTCTGAGAGAAGGGAGTGAAAATGGCACAGCTATTTTTTAAATATAGTACAATGAATGCAGGCAAATCATTAGAGGTTTTGAAAGTGACATATAACTATGAAGAAAGAGGAAAAAGAGTTCTTTTGCTCAATCCAATAATTGATAATGAAACTGGGAAATCTTTAATAAAAGCAAGAATAGGGATGGAGAGAGAAGCTACACCAGTTACAGATACGACAAATATTTTGGATTTGTTTTTGTTAGAAAATAAAAGAAAGAAAATAGATTGTGTGATAATTGATGAGAGCCAGTTCTTACTAAAACACCATATTGAGGAAATTGTAGAAATTGTAGATAGTTGTGATACCCCTGTGTTGGCTTTTGGATTGAAGAATGACTTTAAAAACGAACTATTTGAAGGATCGTATTATTTATTAGTGAATGCGGATAAAATAGAAGAAATAAAAACAATATGTTGGTGTGGTAGGAAAGCCACTATGATTGCAAGAATAGTAGATGGTAGAGTTATAAAACAAGGGGAACAAAAAATGATTGGAGGTCTGGATATGTATGTTCCACTTTGTAGGAAACACTATAATGACGGAAGAATAGATAAATCATATTAAAATATAACGAGTAATTAGAGTGAAAAGAATGAGAGAGAAAGAGTATCAAGCAAGATCGCCTTGTATATAGTCTTCGCTTCTCATCTTTTTTGCAATCTCATTAAGTATGCTTCTTTTCTTGTAAGACCAACTAGGAGAAATTAGTATGTTTCTGGGAACGTCTCCAGTCAACCTATGTATTGTGATGTCCCAAGGAATATAACGAAGTAATTCGACTACTAAATCCGTGTATTTGTCTATACTTTCAAAGGAAATATAATTTGGATTGAGTTTTGACAACCCAGAATTTTTCACAACGTTTAACATATGTAACTTGATTCCAAAGATGTGTTTCCCATTGTATTCTTTGCAAATTTCATTTATCGTCAGCCTCATGTCGTGAACTGATTCTTTTGGGAGTCCTAAGATGATATGAGTTATTACTCTAATATCGTTTTCTAACAAGAGAGAAACACATTCCTCGTATTGAGAAGTTTTGTAACATCGATTCATTTCTTCAGCTGTCTTGTCGTTATATGTTTGGAGTCCCAGCTCTACCCAGACAAAGGTTTTGCTGCTTAGGTCTTTGATTAGTCGCAGAACGTCTACGTCAATACAATCTGGCCTAGTTGCAATTGCTATCCCAACAATGTTTTCGCATTGCAAAACTTTATGAAAAAGTTTCTCGAGCTTTTTGATGGGAGCATATGTACTTGTATAACTTTGAAAGTATGCAATGTAACCTTTTGCGTTGGGCCATTTAGAAGAAAGAAGGGAAATTTGTTCTTCAATACTGTTTTCGAGTTTTTCTGAATTAGTAACTGTGCTAGCCATTTCTCCTGAACCTTGATTTGAACAAAAAACACATCCGCCATATCCTTTTGTCCCGTCTCTATTTGGGCAAGTAAATTCTCCATCGAGGGATAGCTTTACAATCTTTCCGTCGAAATGGTCTTTAAAAAAATTGTTTATTGTATTTATTCTTCTGATATCTGTAATACTTTCCATAAATGAATCCTCCATATAACAATTATATTATACATGATAAACGCAATCAAATTAGAATGTCCTAAATAAATATTACATATATTATTATCTATAAATTGTTCTACAATATTGCAGCAAGTAATAGAAAAAAAAAGTATAATATGGTAAAATTATTAGTAAGTGAGATTAAAATGGTGATGAGTATATCCATGAAAGTATAAGGGAAGTGGGAGAAGTGAAAGATAGAATTCTCAGAACTTTAAATGGGACTGCAGTAGCAGAATATGAGGATAAGAAAGATTATTGTAATCCTATA
The DNA here is from genome assembly GCA_964369465.1 of uncultured Oscillospiraceae bacterium. Taxonomy (GTDB): domain Bacteria; phylum Bacillota; class Clostridia; order Peptostreptococcales; family Anaerovoracaceae; genus CAYJHC01. Next base: position 21,388 of record CAYJEX010000022.1, on the reverse strand, counting down.
ATATCTGAAAAAAAAAGAAAAAAATTATTATTACATAGTTGTTGCGCGCCTTGCAGTACTGCGACGATAGAAAGACTGATAAATGATTATGAAATAACAATATTTTTTTACAACCCCAACATTACGGAAAAGGAAGAATACGAAAAAAGATATAAAGAACAAATTAAGGTTGTTGAATATTTTGAAAATATCGAAAAAAGAAAAATCCCTTGTATTGATGGGAACTATAATGCCAAACAATTTTATGAAGAATGTGAAAAGTATGCAAATTCTCCTGAAGGAGGAGAAAGATGTCGTGAATGTTATAGAATGAGATTGGAAAAAACAGCGGACTATGCACTTTTTAATGAATTTGATTTTTTCACAACTACATTGACTATCAGTCCGCACAAGAATTCGGAAATAATTAATAATTTAGGAAAACTAGCAGGTGCAAAACGAGGAGTTGTTTTTTTAGAAAAGAATTTAAAAAAAATGGGGGGATACCAAAGAAGCATCGAAATGGCAAAAAAAATGCATCTTTACAGACAAAACTATTGTGGATGTTCTTTTTCAAAAGAAAAATAAAATTATGAAAAAAATAAATGTTATTATTGACAATAAGTCGGACCAAACAGATCTCGAATATACTTATCTTTGCGATGATGTTAATATCAAAGTTGGAGCGACAGTGACAGTACCTTTTGGTAAAGGGAATAAAGCGATAAGAGGATGTGTAGTAGGAGTTTACGAAGACAAAGTGCTACTAGAATCTGAAAAAGAAAAAAAATATAAGTTAAAAGTTGTTGAGACTGTTGAGCAAATATCGCTATCCGAAGAAATAGTTGAAACAGCGAAATGGATGAAAGAGAGATATTTTTGCAGATTTTATGACTGCTTAGAATTATTTATACCACAAGGGAGCCCGCCAAAGTTAAAACTAAAAGATATATATACAGAAGAAATAAAGAAAGAAAAAAAAATAGATATTCTTACAGATGAACAGAATATTGCAGTAAAGCAAATTGCCAATTCAATAAATGAGGAGAAACATGAAATTTTCTTGCTACACGGAGTTACTGGAAGCGGAAAAACCCAAGTGTATATTAGCCTAATAAATGAACTTCTCTCCAATACTGACAAATCTGCGATTATGCTTGTTCCTGAAATATCTTTAACAAAACAAATAATTGATAGATTTGTAAATGTGTTTGGAAAAACTAAAATAGCTGTCCTCCATAGCAGATTGACAAAGAAGCAAAAATATGAACAATGGCAAAGAATAAAAAGTGGAGAAGTAAGAGTTGTGATTGGTGCGAGATCTGCCGTATTTGCGCCATTAGATAAAATAGGGATTGTAGTTTTGGATGAAGAACATGAATCCACATACAAATCGGATAAAACCCCTAAATACGAAACGGTAGAAGTAGCAATAAAACGTGCAAAGAAAAATGGTGGAAGTGTAATTTTAGGGAGTGCAACCCCATCTGCGGTATCTTATCAAAGATCAAAAGATGGAATTTACACATACATTCCAATGAAGAAAAGATATAATAATAACCAGTTGCCAGAAGTACAAGTAGTAGATATAAGCAACGAACTTAAAGAGGGGAATACAACATCAATTAGTAAGGAATTATATAATGAGATGGAAAGTACCTTGGAGAAGGGGAAACAGATAATTCTATTTCTTAATAGAAGAGGATATGCAACATATATAGCATGTTCAAAATGTGACTATGTTGCAATATGTGAAAATTGTGGAATAAATATGACATACCATAAAGAAAGTGATACATGGGATTGTCATTATTGTGGGAGCAAAACTAATAATACAAAGATATGCCCTAAATGCAAAGAAAATGGCATAGTTCAAAAAGGTTTTGGAACTGAGAAAGCAGAAGAAGAAGTAAGAAGATTATTTCCTACTAAAGTAGTTGAAAGGTTGGATTTAGATACAAGTAAAAAAGCAGGATTCCTTGATAAAACCTTAAAAGACTTTGGAAAAGGTAAAATAGATATTTTGATGGGAACTCAAATTGTTGCCAAGGGATTGGATTTTGAAAATGTCGGATTGGCTGGGATCTTGTCAGCAGATTTGGCGTTAAACATTCCGGATTATAGATCACCAGAAAGATGTTTTCAATTAGTTACACAAGCAGCAGGAAGGGCAGGAAGAGGTTCGGAAAAAGGCAAAGTTATAGTTCAAACATTTAATCCAGACAACTATGCCATTGAGTGTGGATCGAAACATGATTACGAGGTTTTTTTTGAAAAAGAAATAGAGATGAGAAAGTTCCTATGTTACCCACCATTTTCAGATTTGGTAAGCCTGATTATTTCTAGCAAGAATGAAGAGCTGTCTAAATATTGGGCTAATGTATGTAAAGAGCATTTGGAGAAAATGCTAGGAAGCGAATCTGAAAAAAACATTTACTCACCAAAGGAAATGATATCTTTAAATAAAGAAATATATAGATATTATGTGCTCATAAAATGTCCAAGGGAAGAGAAGCCTAAATATATGGGGGCTTTGAAAGCTATTAGAGCAGGGATGATAGAAAAGAAAAATGACAGAAAGCTAACAAAGGAAGAATTGCAAATATCGATAGATATAAACCCGTATTCAATTTGGAGAGGATAGTAAAATAATTTCTACTTAGCAAAACAAATCATAAATTATGGAGGGATAGGATGGCAACAAGAAATGTCTTCGTAGAAGGCGATGATATACTTCGAAAAAAGTCAAAAGTAATTGAAGAAATAACACCTAAAATTATAGAGCTTTTAGATGATATGAAAGATACAATGATAGCAAATTCAGGGGTGGGCATAGCAGCACCACAAGTGGGTATTTTAAAAAGAGCAATAATTGTTCATTATGATCCGGATGATGAAGAAACATATTATGAATTTATCAATCCTGAAATAATTGAACAAGAAGGCGTTCAAGAATCTGCGGAGGGATGTTTGAGTTTGCCGGGATATACTGGTATAGTAGAAAGGCCTTCTAAAGTAAGAATAAGAGGATTGAACAGAGAAGGAGATAGCAAAGAATATATTTTTGAAAATTTCGCTGCTGTTGTAGTCAGCCACGAAATGGATCACTTAGAAGGAGTTTTGTATAAAGATAAGGCTAGAGAATACAAGAAAGTAGAGGAAGAAGCCTAATAATGAAATTAGTTTTTATGGGCACCCCTGATTTTGCGGTGCCAGCTTTAACCAAATTGTATAACGAAGGATACGAAATAGGGTATGTCGTTACCCAACCAGATTCTGTTCGAGATAGAGGGAAAAAACTCAAGAATACGAAAGTAAAAGAAAAAGCGTTGGAATTGGGACTAGATGTTTTGCAACCAGAAAGAATAAAAGATGATGTAGAGGTTTTTGAAAAAATAAAAAAATATAACCCTGATTTGATTGTTGTCGTTGCATATGGGCAATTATTGCCAAAATCGATGCTAGAGATTCCCCAAAAGGCATGTATAAACATTCATGGCTCGCTCTTGCCTAAACTGAGAGGAGCTGCACCAATTCAAAGAGCGATTTTGGAAGGACATGATGTAACAGGCATTACAATAATGGAAATGTCTGAAGGCATGGATATGGGAGATATGCTTGCAAAACGAGAGTATCAAATTAAAGGGGAGAATGCAGGAGACCTATTTAATGCTTTGAGCAATATAGGCGCTGATTTGTTGATAGAATGCCTTCCTAAAATAGACCTTTTATTAATTGATAAGATTAAGCAGAATGAGAAGGATGCAACTTATGCACCAATGATAAAAAAAGAAGATACAAAGATAAATTTCTGTGAAGATGCAGTCCAAATAAAAAATCGTATTTTGGCCATGTCCCCTACACCAGGTGCGTATGTAGTATATGATGAGGAAAAAATAAAAATATATGATGTACGAATACTTAATGAATATAGAGAGAAACATTTGAATTGCGGCCAAGTCGTTAGATTTACAAAAGAGGGGATAATAATTGCTGCAAAAGACAAATTAATGGAAATCACAGAGTTGCAGCTTCAGGGAAAGAAAAGAATGCTTGCTAGCGATTTTTTGGCAGGAAATAGTAGCAGAATAAAAATTGATGATATTCTGAATACATAAACTATATATTTCATAATAAGTAAAAGGGAGGAAGTATGGACAATAATAGAAAAACAGTGTACCAAACACTTTTGGATGTAGAAACAAAACATGCATATTCTAATATAGCACTTAATCATAGAATAATAATTAACAAACCCGATTCTGAGGCATTTGTAAGAAAATTAGTATATGGTGTGCTAGAAAAAAAATACACACTTGATTATATTATTGATAAGCTTGCAGAAAAAGGTACGGCGAGCATGAAAAAACCGGAACTTACAATACTTAGAATGGGATTATATCAAATTATTGAAATGTCCTCTGTTCCAGAATATGCGGCAATTAATGAAAGTGTGAAGCTTGCAAAGGTATTTGCAAAAGGGAAAGACAAATTTATTAACGCAATTCTTAGACGATATATTAGAGATAGATACGATATTAAAATGCCAGATAGAAGTGAGGATGAAATAGAGTATTTGAGAGTAAAATACTCATGCCAACCATGGATAATTGAACTACTATTAGAAACGTATTCTATTGATTTTGTGGAAGAAATATTGTCTATTGCTTTGGATCCAGCGGAAGTAACAATACGAGTAAATAAAACTAGGGCTAGAAGAGACGACTTGAGGAAGACGCTCGTAGAGAAGGGATTTGATGCGAGAAATGGAAAAATTGCAAAGAATTCGTTAATAGTAAACGGCTCACAAATAATAGACAGTACATTATACAAAATGGGATTATTCTCTATACAGGGGGAAGCGTCTCAAATTGTAGCTGAGATACTAAATCCTAAACCAACAGATTTCATTATAGATGTTTGTGCGGCACCAGGAGGAAAAACATTAGCAATGGGTGAAATGATGGGTAATAAAGGTGAAATATTGGCCCAGGATATATACAAAAGAAAAGTTGATATTATTAATAAGGAAGCCTTTAGACTAGGATTAACAAATATTAAGACACGAAGCTGGGATGGAACAAGAGTTGATTCAACACTTATTGATAAGGCAGACAAAGTTTTAGTTGATGCCCCTTGCTCAGGACTTGGAATTATTGCAGGGAAACCAGAAATAAAATATAAAAAGAACACGGAGGAAGTAAAAAAATTACCTACAATGCAGTTAGAAATATTAGTAGCTGCATCAAAATATGTTAAAAGTGGCGGACATTTAATTTATTCAACATGCACAATTAATCAATATGAAAACGAAAGAGTAGTAAAAGATTTTCTGAAGAAAAATAGAGGATTTCACATTGTGGAAGAAAGATTATTCTTGCCTAATGTCGACGGAATAGAAGGATTTTATATTTGTAAAATGAAAAGAGATAAATCGATAGTAAAGGGTTAAGTTGAATATATAGTTTGTTGAAGAAAAAAATTATGAAATATAATAAATTTCTAGAAATATAGAAATAAACAGAAAGGACTTTGTAGATGGCAAGCTTAGGATTTAAAAGTAATACAGGCCTACGAAGGAAAAAAAATGAGGATTCACTTTTTGTGATGCCTGAAGAGAAGGTCTATATTATTGCAGATGGGGTAGGGGGGAGCAGCTCGGGAGAAATAGCTAGCGGAGTAGCGGTAACGTATCTTGCTGATAAATTTAGAAAATACCCTATAAATGAAGACGAAAACGATAAAGAGTTTATTGAACGAGTCTATGATTACGTTGAAGGTGCTAATAGTAAAATATGGCAAATGGCCTCAAAAGATAGAAAGCTCAAAGGAATGGCGACAACATTGGTGCTACTGTGCTTTAAAAAAGATACGGGGTATATATATAATGTGGGAGATAGTAGGGCATATTATTATAGAGACAATGTTCTGGATCAGATTACAGAAGACCATAGTTATGTAAATTCCTTATTGAAAATGGGCGCTATTACGGAAGAAGAAGCGAACAATCATGAGGGCTCGCATATGATAACAAAAGCTCTAGGAGCAGATCCAACTGTAGAACCAGACTTATTTACGATAAAGGTACAAAAGGACGATGTAATTCTACTTTGCACAGATGGACTTTATGACGAGGTAAGTAATGAAGGGATAGTTCGGTTGATAAACGAAAATGATAGAATGAACAATCTGGCGCAGGAATTAGTTGAAGAGGCTAACAGATCAGGTGGAAACGATAACATTACAGTGATTTGTGTAAAAATATAGGAGGGTGAAAAGTGAGTACAAGAATAATAGCCGGTAGGTATGAACTTCTGGAAAAAATTGGCGATGGTGGTATGGCTGTTGTGTATAAAGCCAAAGACAAGCTACTGAATAGGTATGTTGCTGTTAAGATTCTAAAACCAGAATTCACAAAGGATGCAAAATTCATTGAAAACTTTAGGAAGGAATCGCATGCTGCAGCAAGTCTTAACCATCCAAATATTGTAAGTGTTTATGATGTTGGACGAGAAGGAAATATTAACTATATTGTTATGGAATTAATTGAAGGAATGACATTAAGCGACCTAATATATAGTACAGCTCCGATGCATTATAAAAAAGTTGTAGAATTTGCAAAACAAATTGCTGCTGGGCTTAATATAGCACATAAAAAAGGCATAGTTCATAGGGATGTTAAGCCGCATAATATTATGATTACGGAAGATGGAATTGCAAAAATAACAGATTTTGGAATTGCAAAAGCCATCAGTTCCACAACTATAACTGGGGGAACGAGTGAGAACATAATGGGATCGGTACATTACTTTTCGCCAGAACAAGCTAGAGGTGGATTTGTTGATGAAAAATCAGATATATATTCTTTGGGGATAGTGATGTATGAAATGCTTACAGGTAAGATACCTTTTGATGGTGAAAACCCTGTTTCAGTAGCACTAATGCATATAAATAATGAGATGCCAGCGCCTTCTGATGATGTAGAGGGTATACCGCCTAGATTAGAACATATTATTATGAAGGCTACAGCAAAACAGCCTGTGGATAGATACGCCTCAATAGAAGAAATGGTGAAAGAATTTGGAAACATTGAGCTTTTGGGAAGAGTTGTAGGGGATTCTTTTGTAGATTCTAAATCAATTTCTATGGATCACTCTGATGAAATTGACGAAAATGGAAAACCAATTAAGAAAAAAAATCAAGGGAATGTTAGCAAACAAAAGAAAGTCTTTATTATAGCTGGAATTTCTATTGGAGCTTTGTTAATAGTTGGGATTATCTTGGCGTTGACATTAGGTTTGTTTGGTGGCAAAGATGTGGAAATACCAAATGTAAAAGGATTTACATATGAGCAGGCTGAGGAAAAACTGACAGGACTAGGACTAAAAGTAGTAAAAGGCGAAGACATATTCAGTGATGATTACGAGAAGGATGATGTAGCTGCTCAAGATCCTGAAGTTGGTGAAATAGTAAAAGAAGGAAGCACAGTTACCCTAAATGTAAGTAAAGGAAATGAAGAGGGATTAGCGCCTAATTTAATTGGTCTGCAAGAGGAAGAAGCACGAAAAATAATTACCGAAGCAGGATACAAAGTAGGGACTGTAACTACTGAAGAAAGCCCTAAAGAAGAAGGTCAAGTTATTGAACAAGATCCAGTAGGTGGTTCATTGATTAAAGCTGGAGATACTATAAATATAGTTATAAGTGATGGAAAAGGAAAAGAAGAAGGAACAGTTCCTTACTTACAAGGAAAGACATGGGAGGCGGCCCAACAAGCATTATTTAATGCTGGATTTGTAACGGGGAATGTTGACTATGTAACAAGTGATTTCCCAAAAGGACAGGTTATATGGCAACAATATGATCCAAATACAAAACTTACTCAAGGGGAAAGTATTGATATAAGAATTAGTAATGGACCGGAAGTCACTCCAGAACCTGATCCCGAACCATAATTATATATGAAAGAATATATAGGATTATTAATCAAAGGAATAGCTGGGTTTTATTATGTTGAAGATCAGAATGGCAATATTGCAGAATGTAAAGCAAAAGGTATTTTCAAAAAAAGAGGGATAGTACCAACTGTAGGAGATATTGTTGCTGTTGTTGAAGAAGATAATGGTCATTGTACTTTGACTGAAATAAAAGAAAGAAAAAACCACTTTATTAGACCTGCAGTTTCTAATATTGATGGAATGATTATTGTTGTATCGGAAAAAGATCCAGAATTAAACTTAGAAGTTTTAAACAAGTTTTTAATAATGGCAGAGAAAAACAATATTAAACCTTTGATATGTGTAAATAAAACAGAATTAATTGAAAACAAATTTGGATTAGAAAAAATATACAAGGGAGTTTATCCCGTTATAAGAATTTCAGCGTTAAGGAATGAAGGAATTGAGGAATTGAGAAATATCATTCCAGATGGAAAAATTGTTCTTGCAGGGCCTTCTGGAGTTGGCAAATCGACTATTCTAAACAAGTTACTACGCAGAGAAAATGCGGAAGTGGGAGAGATTAGCCATAAAATGAAAAGGGGAAAACATACAACGCGTCATGTCGAGATATATAAGTTGGATGATACGAGGTATATATTTGATACGCCGGGATTCACATCATTTGAGCTTCAAAACATAAAAAAGGACGAATTGCAAGATTATTTTCCTGAGATTGCAGTACGTAAGGGCAAATGTAAATATAGCGATTGTATGCATATTGCAGAGCCTAATTGTAGTGTGGTAGATGAAACTAGCAATGGAAATATTTCAATATCCAGATACGAGAATTATAAAAAACTGTATTATATCCTAGAAAAAACGACTGATATAAAATGACAAAATGCATAGAAGGGATTTTATTAAACATGAAGAAAATAGCACCATCAATTTTATCAGCTGATTTTTCGAATTTGGCACAAGAAGTATCTTTTGTCGAAAAAGGAGGAGCGCATTTGATCCATGTTGATGTTATGGATGGTCATTTTGTACCTAACATTAGTTTTGGAAGTACAGTTATGAAAAGCTTGGTTGGGAAAACAAATTTACAATTTGATGTTCATTTAATGATTGAAAATCCTGAAAAATATGCAAAAGAATTTGTGACAGAACAAACGGAGTATATTACTGTGCATTTTGAAGCTTGTTCTAATCTTGATGTGGTATTAGAATGCATAAGGAAACTTGGAGTGAAAGTGGGCTTGGCGATAAATCCGAATACGGATGTGGATAATATTACAGAATATTTAAATAAAATAGACTTGGTACTTGTAATGACAGTTTATCCAGGTTTTGGAGGACAAAAGATAATTATTGATGCCCTAGAAAAAATAGCTTTGCTAAAAGAGATAAAACTACAGCAAGGCCTTAATTTTGAAGTGGAAGTTGATGGAGGAATTACGCTCGAAAATATTAACACAGTTACAGAAAAAGGTGCTGATATTGTAGTTGCAGGATCTGCAATATTTGGAAAAGAAGATATTGTAAGGACAACAGAAGAATTTGTTACGAGACATGGTGATGTAGTATAAAATCAATTATAATTTGACATATTTGTTTTGAGATAAAAATAAATATGCAAGACAGTATTCGAAATAAGTAGGGAGCAGGAAATGTCGAAAAAATCTGATTACAGAAGAAGAAGTGAAAATATAAATATTGCAAAACCACTTTCCAAAGACGACACAAATTCGGATTTTGAAAAATGGCTTGAAATGGATCGAGTAAAAAAACCAATAGCATATAATCCGCATGAGATAAAAAGAAGTAAAAAGTTTAAAAAATTAAGCAGGAAAGAATATAAAGAATTATCAAAGATAGAAAAAAAGAGATATAAAAGAGCAAAAAAAAGAAAGTATCGTGTAATACGTGGCATTTTCAAGTTTTTCATTATAATTATTCTGTTGGCCTTAATTGCAGTAGGATTTTTATTTTCGTATGTATGGAGCATGCTAAGCAATGTGAATACAATAGATTTGGGAGATGATTTATATATTGACAGTCAAGTTCAAACAGATCTTGCACCGTACAAAAATATATTGATAGCGGGAGTAGACGCTAGGGAAGGCGAAAGCTTTGATACTACTCGGACAGATGCAATAATGATTTTAAGTTTGGATACAGTGAATAAGGAGTATAGGCTTATTTCAGTATATAGAGACACGTTGCTAGAAATAGAAACTTCAGAGGGAGAGGAATATCTAGGTAAAATAAATGGTGCAAACTCATCGGCTGGAATAGCTAGCACAGTTAGAGCTTTGAATAAAAATATGGACTTAAATATTGATGAAGTTGTAATGGTTAATTGGAAGACAGTAGCTGATTTTGTGGATGGTATAGGCGGAATAGAAGTAGAAATAAAAGATTATGAAATAGATGAGATGAATAAATTTATTATAGACACATCAAATAATATTGGAGGGTCTACTGAATTAATTGAGGAAGCAGGACTTCAAAACCTGAATGGCGTTCAAGCGGTTACGTATGCGAGAATTAGAAAAGTTGGAAATGCAGACTTTGAAAGAACAGAAAGAATGAGAGTTTTGGTAGATGCTAGTTTAAAGAAAATGTTGACCCTTGATCTTGTTACATTAGACTCGGTTGCGGAGCAGGGTTCTCAAGATGTTGTTACTAGTTTAAATAAAGAAGATATTTTGAGGTTAGCATTTGATCTATACCAGTATAAGCCTGGGGACAATACAGGATGGCCATATCTAGAGATAGAGGATGGCTCATATTTGACGAGTACGGGATTGGTTGATGGAGCATCTACTGTAATTCCAAGAACATTAACCGAAAATGTAGTGAGGTTGCACGAATTAATGTTTAAACAACCTGACTATGAACCGACAGAAACAGTAGAGGAAATAAATGATTGGATAACGCAAAAGACAGGATTGTATTAATGAAAAAGAATATATTAATAGTATTTGGTGGAACATCATCAGAACATGAAATATCATGTAGATCAGCAGCAACAATAATTAGAGCATTAGATAAAGACATGTATATGCCTATATGTTTGGGGATTACAAAAGAAGGTAGATGGTACTATACTGAACCATCGCCAGATGATATAGAAAACGGGGAATGGGCAAAAGGAACGAATTCAAAATCAGCAATAATATCTCCAGATAGAGAATGTAAAGGGATACTTATTGAGGGGCAAAAAAGAATAAAAATAGATTGTGTTTTCCCTATTGTTCACGGAAAGTATGGAGAAGATGGAACGTTACAAGGCTTATTGGAAATGGCAGCACTTCCATATGTAGGATCAGGTGTTTTGGCATCATCAGCTGCTATGGATAAAACAGTTACAAAAATGTTTGCGAAAGAAGTAGGAATTAAGCAGGCAAAGTATTACACGCTGAGTAGATATGATATTATTGAAAGACCAACTAAAAT
>CAYJEX010000022.1:0-9907 GCA_964369465.1 uncultured Oscillospiraceae bacterium | reverse complement strand
TTTTATTATGATTTTGATTTAGAACATAAATTCACCGATGAAGATTTGAAGAAAATTTTGAAGGAAATGAAAAATATAATAAAAGCTAGCCATAAATTAGAGAGATTTGAGTTACCAAGAAGCGAAGCAATAGAACTGATGAAAGAAAAGTCAGAAGAATATAAGGTGGAACTTATCGAAGCTTTGCCAGAGGATGCTGTCATTTCATTCTACAAACAGGGGGATTTTGTTGACTTATGTGCAGGACCACACTTAGAAAAGACAGGTGATGTTAAAGCGATACAACTTACATCTGTTGCAGGCGCATATTGGAGAGGTGACTCTAATAATAAAATGCTGCAAAGAATATATGGGACTTCTTTTCCAAGCCAAATAGAATTAGACGAACATTTAGCTAAAATTGAAGAAGCAAAAAAAAGAGATCATAGAAAAATTGGAAAAGAAATGGATCTTTTCATCATGCTTGAAGAGGGACCAGGCTTCCCATTCTTTATGCCAAAAGGAATGATTTTGAGAAATGAATTAGAAAAATTCTGGAGAGAAGAGCATTTAAAACGTGATTATGAAGAAATAAAAAGCCCTTTGATACTTAACGAAGATTTATGGCATACATCTGGACATTGGGACAATTATAAAGATAATATGTACTTCACAGAAATCGATGGAGAGGATTTTGCAATAAAACCAATGAATTGCCCTGGAGCAATGCTGGCTTATAAGAGAAAAATGTATTCGTATAGAGACTTTCCAATCAGGATGGGTGAGCTTGGACAAGTACATAGACATGAATTAAGTGGTGCGCTCCATGGATTGATGCGTGTGAGAACATTCACACAAGATGATGCACATATATTTATGCTTGAATCTCAAATCAAGGATGAAATAAAAGGCGTAATTGACTTTATAGATTATGTGTATAAAATATTTGGATATGAATATCACATTGAACTTTCAACAAGACCAGAGAAAAAATATATTGGATCAATAGAACAATGGGATAAGGCAACTAACGCATTAAGAGAAGCTATGGAAGAAAAAAATCTTAGCTACATTATTAATGAAGGTGATGGTGCGTTTTATGGGCCTAAGCTTGATTTTCATCTTAGAGATTCTTTGGGCAGAACATGGCAATGCGGAACAATACAGTTAGATTATATGATGCCAGAAAGATTTGACATTGATTATGTAGGATCCGACGGAGAAAAACATAGGCCTGTAATGATTCATAGAGTAATATATGGCTCAATAGAAAGATTTATTGGAATCCTTATAGAGCATTTTGCTGGTAAATTTCCACTTTGGCTTGCACCAGTACAGATTAAACTTTTAACTGTAACAGAGAAATTTTCTGACTATGCAGTTGAACTTGCTCAAAAATTCAAAGAAGCGGGAATTCGTGTTGAAGTGGATATTAGAAATGAAAAAATAGGATATAAACTTCGAGAAGCTAGAAACGAAAGAATTTCATATATAGGGATTATTGGTGAAGTTGAAGCAGAGAATAAAACTATAACTCTTAGGTCTAATAAGATAGGTGAAATGGGAGAGTTAGACGTGGAAACAGTTTTAAAAGATTTAGTAAAAGAAATTGAAGAAAAAAGATGTTAAACTTAGATATATAAAAAACAAAAAAGCAGGAATTCCTGCTTTTTTTAACCTATAGAACCAACTGTATATTAAAAAAACACCTAAAATAAAATCATACTGCCGCATTTGCTTTTTTTCAATAGTAGAGAAGCCCAAAATAAGACAAAGGGAGAAGTGTTTGAAATGTAAAATTATGGAAACATTACATTTTTGTAATGTTTCTCCAAACCTCTTGAAATCATAAGGGACAGAGGTGTATAATACTTGAATAAGAAAGTAAAAATATATTTATATAAATTAAGCAGTGTTTTTTAATGCAAGTTAAGCTTGTGCAGACTTCTTTGGAGTAGCTAGTGACACTGTATATTCTGAAAAATATGCAAACTACATTGAAAAAAACAAATAAGAGTAATAGGAGAAAATTTAGATGAAAAAGATTATAGCTATAGCAATGGTAACAATGCTAATGGTAACAATGGTGCCACAGGTAGTTTTTGCCGCATCAGGAACAGACACATGGGATGGAACAACAGATGTTGCATGGTACACAGTAGACCCTACTGCTACAAGTTTCACCATTGACACAGCAGAGGAGCTGGCAGGATTGGCAGAAATAGTAAATGCAGGAACAGACACATTTGAAGGAGACACAATAACCCTAACAACAAACATTGACCTTGTAGGTACAGAGTGGACACCTATAGGCACGTCTGACGACCCCTTTAGGGGTATATTTGATGGAGAGAATCATCAAATATCTAATTTGGAAATTGATAAGAGTACAGCCGATATCCCTGACAATACACGCTTGGGATTATTTGGACAAGTTAAAAAAGGAAACACTTCTAATGTTCCGACACTCAAAAATGTATCGGTATTAAACGTGAATATAGTGGGGAATTATTACATAGGAGGATTAGTTGGAAAGTTAAATGAAGGAACTATAATTAATTGTCATACGTCAGGAAATATTCAAGCGAAAGGTTTTGCGGGTGGAATGATTGGAGATGTTTCTACAGGTGAAATTATTAAATCTTCTTCTTCTGTAAGAATTGAACAGATAGGTAGCATATCGTCAGGTGGTGGACTAGGAGGTCTAGTTGGACATGCTCAAAACTCTATAATAAAATATAGCCATGCTACAGGTGATGTTATAGGAGGGGCTAGTGTAGGAGGTTTAGCTGGAGTTGGAATTGTTTCTACAATAGAAAACAGTTATGCTACAGGCAATGTTGAAGGTAAACATTTTGATGGGAGTTCTATGTCGACAGGAGGCTTAGTTGGATGGGGTCGAGGTGCTATAATAAAAAATTCTTATGCCACAGGTAATGTTGTGGGAGCGATCAGCGTGGGAGGTTTAGTTGGAGAGGCATCTTCGGGGGCTACATTGGAAAATAGTTATGCAGTAGGTACTGTTATAGCAACGGGTGATAATCTAGGAGGATTATATGGAAACGCGGAGACTGTCAAGCCCACAGTAACAAACAGCTATGGAAATAATGAGGTGAATCCGATGGGAACTGGATCTAATGGAAATGAATATGTTACAGGAGAAGAAGGCGCAACTATAGGACAAATGAGAACTGCTGAATTTACAGTGCAATTAGGAGCTGCTTTTGCATATGATGCAACAATAAATGATGGTTTTCCATACTTACTACCGCCACCAATAGACTCTACGGACTCTACGGATACGGACTCTACGGATAATGCAGAAGTGCCAGCAACAGGAGATAGTACAAATCTTTATGGAATAATGATTATGGCGATAATATCGGTTTTAGGAGTGTGTGCGGTTGCTAGAAGAAAAGGGATAGTGTAATATACTTAATTATAGTTATGCATAACAAACTCAAGCTGGGGAAAAATCCTAAAGTAAAATATAATACAAAACCAAAAAGCAGGACCTAATAAGGAACCTGCTTTTTCACTTCTATGACTATAGAATTAATTGTATGTTGGAATTAAGCAGTCGCATAGAATTGAATTGCTGAGTTTTTTAATTGAGTAAGAAAAGAATATATTCTAAAATTATTCTTGTTTTGTCTCAAATTGCATTTTATCGATACAAAATATTCTGACATTTATGTATTGACATTTATGAAATGGAAGAGTAGAATTGTCTAAAGCATAATTTGATATGATACGGAGGGATGGATGGAAAAAAATATTTTAAGGCTAAAGAATATATATAAAAGCTTTGGCGAGACAGAAGTTCTTAAAGGTCTTAACCTAGATGTAGATCAGGGAGAGTTTATTACTCTGCTGGGTTCATCAGGTTGTGGAAAAACAACTACTCTTAGAATCATTGCAGGATTAGAAAGCCCTAATAGCGGAACAGTAGAACTTTCAGAAGTAGATGTCACTGAAACAGTTCCCGAAAAAAGAGAGGTAAATACAGTTTTCCAAAGTTATGCACTTTTCCCACACATGAACATAGAGGCGAATGTAGGTTATGGGTTAAAAATCAAAAAACAATCTAAAGAAGAAATAGAAAAAGCTGTAAATAATGCACTAGAGCTTGTTCAGTTAAAGGGGTATAACAAAAGAATGCCTTCGGAACTATCAGGAGGACAAAAACAGAGAGTTGCAATGGCAAGAGCTCTGGTTAATGCGCCAAAAGTTTTGTTATTGGATGAACCTTTAGGAGCGCTCGATTTACAACTTAGGCGACAAATGCAAATAGAACTTAAAAATCTCCAGCAGCGTTTAGGAATAACATTTATTTATATTACACATGATCAAGAAGAAGCATTAAATATGTCAACTAAAATCGGTGTAATGAGAAAAGGTGTTTTTGAGCAAATGGGAACAGCTGATGAAGTTTACAATTACCCAAGGACTTCATATGTGGCTGAATTTGTCGGAGGAGCAAATATACTGAGGGGTCAGTTTGTAAAAAGTGAAGGTGAGTCTGTTACATTTAAGTTAGCTGGTAAAGAAATTAATGCAAAAAATATTGCACATCGGTATAATAAAGATGATATTGTAACGATAGCGGTTAGAAGTGAAAACATAAAACTTGATGAAGGTGGTATAGAAGCTGAAGTTACAGAGGCTAGTTTTGCGGGTGGAATGATGAGAATTGTTCTTGTGCTAGGCGATGGAACACAAGTCGTTGCAAGTAGGCATGGAATTAATCTAAGTATTAAAAAAGGAGATAAAACGACTATTTCATTTGAAGAGGATAATGCAATAACTACTATTTTTACGGAGGACTAATCTATGAAAAGAAAAGATTCTCTAATGTGGAAAGAAGCAAAAAAGAATATACTACTTATTAGTCCTATGTATATTTTTACTCTTCTATTTGTGGCAGGACCACTCATATATATGATTATATTGAGTTTCATGACGAAGGGTGAAGGGTTTGAAATAGATTTTACTTTTACACTAGACAACTTTAGAACTATATTAGATCCGCTATACTTGGGAACGTTCATATCATCATTTAAGCTAGCAATTCTTTGTACATCTATTATTATATTAATTGGATATCCTTTTGGATACTTTATGGCTAGACTTCCTAAAACATGGAAAGCTAAATGTATGATGCTTGTTATGATTCCGTTTTGGACAAGTGCTCTGATAAGGTTATATGGATGGATAATTATACTTAGATCTAATGGACCTTTTGATCAAGTCGCAATGTTTTTTGGATTTACAGAAGAATCATTAGGCATATTATATACGTATCCCGCAGTTGTAATGGGAATGGTATATATATTATTACCTTTTATGATTCTTTCGGTATATTCTAGTGCGGAAAAATTGGACTTTGGATTAATAGAAGCTGCAAGAGATTTAGGAGCTACTCCTTTTAGAGCTTTTTGGAATATATCATTTAAGCTAACATTGCCAGGACTCCTTTCTGGAGTGATCCTTACTTTTATTCCCTCTATGGCACTTTTCTTTGTAGCGGATATATTAGGTGGGAATAAAATTTTATTAGTAGGAAATATAATATATGATGAGCTTATGAAGACGAGAGATTGGCCGTTTGCTGCAGCTATGGCACTTATTCTTATGTTGCTTACTACAGCAATGATAGCATTGTATAGAAAGATATCCAATGTTAAAGAATTGGAGGGAATATTATGATTAAGAAGAGAAGATTTTCAACTCTATACTTAGCTTTTGTATTCGTTCTTATGTATATGCCTATTGCGCTTGTAGTAATATATTCCTTTAATGAGAGTAAAATTTCATCAATATGGGGAGGTTTTTCACTAACATGGTATGAAAAGCTGTTTAACAACAGCGCGATGATAGAAGCGTTTTTTAATAGTTTGATTTTAGCAGGAAGTAGCTGTTTGCTTGCTGCAATAATTGGGACGGCTGCTGCACTTGGAATGCCTAAGGCCCCTTTGAGAGGTAAAGGAGCAGTTGAATATATCTCTATGCTTCCTATAATGATTCCTGAAATAATCTTAGGAATGATATTTTTGGCATTCTTTTCGTTGCTACAACTTCCTTTTGGAATGCTAACCTTGATTATTGCACACACAGCGTTTTGCATACCATATATATATATGACAGTAAAAGCTAGGCTTGTTGGAATGGATAAAAGTATTATAGAAGCTGCAAGAGATTTAGGAGCTTCGCCATTTAGAGTTTTCTTTGATGTTACTTTGCCATTAATAACACCCGCAATATTATCGGGTGCATTACTTGCTTTTGCAATGAGTTTTGATGATGTAATTATAAGTTTGTTTGTTACAGGTGTAAGCGTTCAAACTTTGCCAATTCTGGTATATACGCAGATAAAAACAGGGGTAACACCAGAGATAAATGCCCTTTGTACTATTATTTTGGTTGCTACTATTCTAATTGTATTTATATCTAGTAGAATAAATAAAAAAGGAAAAGTTGCTAATAATTAATAACGGTATTTTATGAAAAGTAAAGGAGGAGAAAAATGAAAAAGTTTTTAGTTTTGGTAATGTCTATAATTCTGACTGCAGGACTTTTGGCTGGATGTGGCGGTAGCAGTAGTGGAACTCTTAACCTATACACATGGGCAGGAATGTTCCCTCAAGAAGTTTTAGACTCGTTTACTGAAGAAACAGGTATTGAAGTTAACTATGTAACGTATGATACAGGTGAAACAATGCTTACTAAACTAGACGAAGCTGAAGGTGGAGATTATGACTTGGTTATAACTGATGATTATATTATGGAATCAGTTATAGCAAATGGATTGGCGCAAGAATTAGATAAAAGTATAATTACTAATATCGAAAATGTTAATCCGAATATGATGGGATTATTCTATGACCCTGAAGATATGTATACAGTTCCTTATGGTGCTGGATTGCAAACAATAGTATATGATCCTTCAAAAGTAGATATGGAAATCACTGGATATGCTGATTTATGGGATTCGTCTTTAGAAGATAGAATTGGCATTATTGGAAATTACAGAGTAATAAATGGATTAGTTCTTAAAATTAACGGAGAAAGCTACAATACTCAAGATTTAGATGCTATAGCAGGCATAGAAGATCAACTTATGGATCTAGCTCCAAATATTAGATTGATCAAAGATGATAATATTCAAGACGATTTATTAAGTGGAGAAATTGATGTAGCTATTATGTATACTTCTCAAGTAACTATGGCTAAAATGGCTAATCCAGATTTAGAGATCGTGTTCCCTGAAGAAGGATTGGGATTTGGAACAATGCCTATGTTTATTCCATCTCAAGCACCTAATGCAGAAGCTGCAAATAAGTTTATCGAATACGTATTAAGACCAGAAGTTGCTAAACAATGTTTTGAGTTCTTAGGGTACTATTGTACTACGGAAGCAGCATATGACTTGATTGATGAATCAATGAAAGATTTGTTAGTAATGCCTGAAAATATGGACGGAGCAGAGAGTATTCGTTACTTTGAAGGAGAAGCAAATGATCTTCATGTAACTATATTTAACAAGTTCAAAGAAGCTGCAGGACAATAAACGAAAATTGTCAAGTGTCTAAAATTTGAATTTAGTTGAATAAAAAAAGAACGTTTCTTTTGGCACGATTGTAAAAAGAAGCGTTCTTTTCTTTGCAAGGAGAACTAGTCGATTTTTTTAAAATAACAACCTCGTGTAAATGTGTCGATTTTTTCTTCTCGAGAAAAGCTACTTATTATTGAAGGGCATTCCTGCATGCTTTCATAATTAAAGAGAAATTCAAACGTGTTGATTTTTTTTGTAGTAGGAATTTTATCGCCAATATATAATGGATGGCTATTTAATATTTCAAAAGTATCTTTGTTGTTGCATAAAACAGGAAATGAAAAGTTTTTCCTATCGTGCAATGATGCGCAGTAATCAGGGAGGGATGTTTTATCGGATTTTGTTTTGCAATAATAGCTAAATGGGCATACCCTATTAATCATTAGAGGTAAACGACCATAAGAAATTAGATTAATATCAATATGTAGTTTGCTGATTGAAAGAGAATTTAAAGTGGAAAGCAAAATTTCAGGACTCATTGTAATAGATGTCGGTGAAAATTCATTGCATAATAATTCGATTGAATAGCTGTTTAGTATATTCAAACCAAAACCCCCAAAAATTTCAAAATCAGAGCTTTTGAGAATTTTCATTCTACCCAAAGTATGAGCTTTCCCTTTTTTAATTCCCAATTTAGAAATATCTTCGAGTTCTTTGTAAATATTCCTTTCGTCATGAAAATATATCCTTGGAAGTTCAGCGATTATTTTGTGTTTATTCTTCTGTAAAAGTTCTTTAGATAACAATTTGCATTTAAAGAGCGGAATTGAAACGAATTGAGACAAATCGAAAAGCTCTTGAGATATTTGTGAAACGCACCTTATAGTTGAAATATATTGCTGCTTGTTATAGGGTAAAGAATTTTGGGGTTTGTTAGAATTTGCGATGATATTTCTTTTTTGAACATTTGCAGGGTAGCAAGGTTTGATGAATTTTGCAGTGAAAAGATTAGTGAAGTCATCTAAAGCGCGTCTTCTTAAATCGTTAAGATTTTTTGTAGAATAAAATACATTTGGTTCTATTTGGCCATTTGCTGTAGAAATTGCGTATGGATAGTCGTCCAATTTAAACAAACTGCGATTTACAATATCAGTTTCTAATGAATTGTTTTTTGAAATTTCAGTTGGGACTCCAATAGTCTTTGAAACATTGCCTTCGTCATCGTATATTGTTAAAGTTGGGTTCTCGCTTAGCTTAAATTCATAGTACATATGAATAGGCAACAGTGTATTTGGAGAATAATCAAAATACTGGTTACTGTTGTTTTGTGAAAGAAGGGAAGAAGATTTAGATGTATTGTTTTTGTCCTCAATACTTCTGATTCCAAACATATTGTTGAAGTTTTTTACAAGGTAGCCATTCGTAAAACCTGATCTTGAGAATATTTTGGAAAGCCCTTCTTTGTCATATTCGCTTTCTGATAATGCAGCTTTGAAATTTGAAACAGACTCAAAGACATATTGTGAATTTTTCATTCTTCCTTCTATTTTGAATGAAGTGATTCCGATATCTTGCAAAAGCTTGAGTTCGTCAATATAAGATAAATCTTTTAGTGAAAGGCGAAATTCTTGTGTGGAATTTGATGTCCCTTCCAAATGTGAGAAAGGCAATCTACATACCCCAGCACATAAGCCTCTATTTGCACTACGTTCTCCTAGTGCAGAACTAAAAAAACATTGCCCTGATACACTTACACATAATGCACCATGAACAAATACTTCGAGTTCTATATCGACAGAGGTAGATATTCTTTTTATTTCATCAAGAGAAAGTTCTCTTGCTAATACAACTCGCTTGAATCCAAGTTTTTTGAGCATTTGACAATCAGATACACTGTGAGCTGAAAGTTGTGTGGAGGCGTGTAGAGGCATAGTGGGTGCAATTTGGCGAATGATATTTAAAGCACCAAGATCCTGCAAAATGATTGCGTCAACACCTAATTTGCACGCAGTGTCAACTTCTTGGATAAGTGAATTTATTTCAGAGTTTTTGATTAGAGTGTTTAGTGTCAAATATACTTTTTTGTTTCTCAAATGTGCATATTGTATTGCTTCTTTCATTGATTCTTCTGAAAAATTATCAGCTTTTCGACGGGCATTAAAATGTTTTCCGCCCAAATAGACTGCATCACAACCTGCATTGATTGCAGATTTGAAAGATGGGAGGTTGCCAGCGGGGGCCAACAACTCTGTCTTGCTTGTCTTTTTTGCGTAATACTGTGTCATATCCGTTCACTCGTCGAATTGTGTACATCTAGGTACGCGCATCTCCTCTTTCTCCTTGCTTGTCTTTTTCACTTATTACTGCGTTGTT
>CAYJEX010000021.1:0-24444 GCA_964369465.1 uncultured Oscillospiraceae bacterium | reverse complement strand
ACTTAATCTTTCTATCGTTTTACTCGTCTTCGGTCTTTTGACTATTCCAAACAATTCCATAGTTGCACAATATGTATCTGCAAGTGATACAACAAGTGCTTCTTTTGACTTAGGTATAAGTGTTATATTGAGTGGCCACATATGTGATTCAATAATATTTTTTTCGCGTTCTGTTAAATCAAAGAATAGCGTTGCTTCTTTTACAGCTGTTTTGCTATGTGAAAACAGTTTTACCAATTTAGGGTTTTCTTCCAATCTAAAGTCATGTAATATAGCTCCCCTTACAGTTTCTTTTTTATCTAAACCAAATTTAGCACTTATACGATAAGATATATATGCTGTATATAGCAAATGGTCAAACAAAGTGACATTGTTTTTGTGTTGGCTCATATTCTTCATATTCTCTACCTGTGGAATTTTAATTATGTCTTTGATTAACTCATTGAACTCTTGTACTTGTAGCAATTCATCTTTTGTTGCTTTTTTTATTTTTCTTTTAAAATCCGCTTTAAATACCCATCGTATTTGTATTTGATAACTAATCATAGCAAGGAAAATATCCACAAATAACTTAACAATTGTATGCGCAAGTCCAAACAAGCTACTAAATATCGCAACCAACAATATGGAAAGACTAAGTTGCCCTAACCACAATGAATAATATTTCAAATATGCTCTATAGCTAGTGTTTTCTTTACTCGTAAATGTGTTTCGATTCAACCTAAAATTCACTAGCGAAGATATTATTCTTGATATAGTTGCAGATATAGCCATCGCAATCGTAGCTGTTAATATAGAACCCGTCAGGTAAAATAACACAACAAATATTGTAATGTCAGTTGCTACCGAAACCAAAGAGTTCGCCACATATTGAAACATTCCACTTAACATTTGAGAATATACTTTTGCTCCATCGCGAATTGCTCTAAAATGACTTTGCGAATTGTTATCAAAATAAAGTGTTTTAATTGTAATAGTATGGATTGCCAATGCAATTTTTTTACTTTTTATAAGCATATTAGTTTCATATTCATATCGTTCGCCATCAATCGAAAGTAACCAATCAAAATATTTGCGCGAGATTGCTCTTAGACCAGTTTGCGTATCATCAAGTTTTATTCCATATAACAATTTAAGCGTAGTTGAAGAAATTTTATTTCCAAGCATACTGCGTGTAGGTGTATTTTTATCAAACTCACGCACACCTAAAACAAGGCTATATCTATTATCAATAAGCGCATCATTAATTCTAAGTACATCTTCAACGCTGTGTTGACCATCTGCATCTACTGTAATAATTCCTTCCACCTCAGGCATGTAATCTCGAATATGAAAAACTGCCGTTTTAATGGCTGCACCCTTTCCCATATTTTGAGTATGTGACAATACAGTTAGACCTTTTTTCAACCCTATTTCTTCAAAAATATATTTTTTATTTTCACTGCTTCCATCATTCACAACTACGATAGTCTTTATACCATTTTCAATTAGTCTTTCTATATAAAAAATCAAACTTTCACTTGGCTCTAATGCTGGAATTATAATAGCATTTTTCATCGTAAATCCTCCTTCGAATTATCTATATGCACATTATATCAAGGCAAATAAAAAATCCTTTTAGGTTGAATATAAGAAACCTAAAAGGATTTTATAAGAAAGATGAAAGAATTTATTCTTTTGGAATTTTAACAGTAGCTGTAAATATTTTGTCGCAATAAGAAAGCTCTAATGTCCCATTCATCATTTTTAATAATTCACTTGCTATAGAAAGTCCAAGTCCTGATGATCCATTCGCCCTATCTTCATTCGCTGTATATAGACGATTTTTCAACAAACCCATTTTACCTTCTAACTCTTCTTCTGTATGATTTTTTATCGTGACAACTACATCACCATTCTGTAACTCCGAGGAAATTGTTATAGGACGATCTTTTACACCATATTTTTCACCATTGCTGATTAAGTTATCTATTACGCGATGAAATTGTTCAGTGTCAATATTAGCTCTTAAATTTTCATTTTTTTCATCATACACAATATTTTCCACTCTGATTTCAAGAATTTGTTTTAGTAAAATAGATACATTAACACTTTGAAAATACGTCGGAATATCATTACTAATCAGTTTACTATAAAAAAACAAGTCCTCCATTAATTTTTCGAGTCTATTTCCATTTTCTTTCGCAATACTTGCCAATTTGTATAATTCATCTTCAGGAGAAAGTTTCTTGGAAATAATATCGACATAGCCCGTCATAGAAGTTAAGGGTGTTTTTAAATCATGTGATATATTTGTAATTAAAAACCTTCTACTCGCTTCATCTTCACGTTCTTTTTTATTTTTTATATATAATGTATCTCCCATTCGATTTATATTATCCGCAAGTCTTGCAAGTTCATTTCTTCCTTTGATAGGTATCTTATATAAAATATCTTCATTTGCGATCAAATCTATGCCTTTATCTATCACTTTTATATAAGATAGCTTTTTAAATACTAGATAAATCGATAGTGCAAAAAAGAAGAAAATACAAATAACAGATGCTATAATGTTGAATAAATTTGCTGTCATTTCCAAATTATCGGAAAAGACTATTAAAAAAACATCTCTTTCGCCTTCCCCAAACGTCACCCTATAAACATATTGATAATTAGCTAAATATGAGTCATCATACTCTCTATGATTATCACTTACATCAAGTTCAATATCTAGCCATTCTATTTCATACTCAGTATCTTGATCAAAGTCAAGTTCTCTTGCTTCATCAAACGTCAAATTTAATTCATCGATAGAATTTTGTATTTCAGAAATAAATTTGTTCATTTCTATTTCTTGAGATTTAAGTTGTTGAGAATTTATGTTAGTTACATATATATCCGTCATCTGAAATAGTATTGTCAATAACATTACTGATAAAGCTGCCGATATTGCCATTCTCATAAAAATAGAAACATAAAGTGAAGTTGTAATTTTTTTAATCCACACGATAACCACTCCCCCAAACCGTTTTAATATATTCTGGTTTTGTAATATCATCTTCAATCTTCGCCCTCAAATTTCTGATATGCACCGAAACTGTGCTTTCTGCATTTAGCACACTTTCTTCACCCCACACACTTGAATATATCTGTTCTAAACTAAATACTCTTTTTCTATTTTTAAGAAAAAGTTCCAGAATTGAAAATTCGAGCTTTGTCAAATATATTGATTCTCCATTTTTTTCTACAGTTCTCCCAGCAAGATTTATATTTAGATTTCCCAAAACAATTTCGTCTATATTTTTATTATTATCCGAATATGTTCTATACCTTCTAATATGGGCTTTAATACGAGAAGTCAAATCTATCGGGTTAAACGGTTTTGTAATATAATCATCGCCACCTGATATAAACCCTGTATATTTATCCATGTCTTCACCTTTTGCAGTCAAAAAAACGATAGGTGTATTATATTTTTTTCTAATTTCGATACAAGTTTGTATCCCATCTTTCTTTGGCATCATAATATCAAGCAAAATCAAATCAATATCATCATCCATTTTTTCAATTGCATCAATTCCGTTTTCTGCTTCTATCAATTCATAGTTTTCATTAGCTAAATATAGTTTTATTAGCCCTCTTATATCTTTTTCATCATCTACTATTAATATCTTCATAGACACCTCCTAGGTGAAAATATATATTTTCCTATGTATAGCCACATGATATTTCGTCCATTACATGAGATGTATATTCCAAAGTTGAATTTGACTAAACAAAGTTATTATCTATAAGTATAACACCAAATTCGAAAGAATTTATTAGTAAAAAGAAAAGAATATTGAAAGTTCTAATTATATTTTTAAATAAAGGAATGTAAATCGGCTTATGTGTTACAGTACTAATATGTTTATACTTGTATTTTTATGGTATTATAAATAGTAGAGAATATTTCAAATAATATGTCATCAATAGTTATATTGTTTAAGGAGAAAAAAATGAAATACGATTTTACAAGCATAATTGATAGAGAAAATACAGGTGCATTTAAGACAAACAAAGACATGGTTCAGGGGTTTTTAGGCTTAAACTACTATGACGATACAATATCTATGTGGGTGGCTGATATGGACTTCCCTTGTTCTCCACATATTATAGATAGCCTCAAAACTAGATGCGACAAAATGATCTTTGGATACACAGGCCTTACTGATGATTATTACAACAGCATCATTAATTGGTACAAAAGAAGGTATAATTCCAAAGTCGAAAAAGATTGGATAGTATATATCAATGGTACTGTTCTCGCTGTAAAGCATGTAATACATACTTATACTAATACTGGTGACGAAATTATAATCCAATCTCCTGTATACTATCCGTTTTCTGGAGAAATACTGGAAGCAAAAAGAAAAATATCGGATAATTTATTACTAAAAGATTCGAGCAACAACTATAGTATAGACTATACAGATTTTGAAGAGCGTTGCAAATCTGCAAAAATGTTTATTCTATGCAATCCTCATAACCCAACAGGAAACATTTGGACTAAAGAAGAAGTACAAAAGCTTATAAATATTGCAAACAAATACAATGTGATTGTTTTCTCAGACGAAGTTCATTCAGATTTAATCAGATGCAACAAGAAATTTGTATCATCTATAAACCTCGAAAACACCGATAACGTCATTGTAGCAACTGCAATAAACAAGACTTTCAATCTCGCGGGGCTTCAAGGAACAAACCTGATTATCAAAAATGATGATTTACGCAAAAAGTTAAATGAGCATACTGGGAGTGTAATGATGTCACCATTTACACTAGAAGCAACCCTTGCTGGTTACAACGAGTCAGAAGAATGGCTAGAAGAACTCAAAGTTGTTCTCGACAAAAACTTCAAGTATATTAACGATTTTATAGCTAAGAATCTTCCAAAGGTTAAATTCAATATACCTGAAGGAACATATCTTGCTTGGTTAGATTTTACTGCATATGGAATTTCAGAAAAGGAACTTTTGAACCGATTTGCTGACGAGGCACACATTATTTTGGAAGGAGGCAGTTTGTTTGGGGAATGTGGTACAGGTTTCATTCGAATGAACTTAGCTTGCCCTTACAATGTGCTCGTAGAAACACTAAATAGAATTTCAAAAATGGAGTTATAAATTACAAATCAAAAATAATAGCAACCTCGGAAAAATATAGGTTGCAATCACTATAACTTGTTTCATAAAATCTAAGGCAAAAGCCTTGAAATTTCAATTTATTTCAAGGCTTTTATTTTATCACACATATTGTTAACTAACACTTCTGCATCATTTGTCTGTATATCCAAACCATCTACCAAAATAGAAGAAAATTCTGGTATTCCATATAATTCTGTTAATTTTTTCAAGTATTTTTCTGGCACTCTATCTTCATCTTTAAGATAGTCCCCTGCTGTATAAATGAATTTGAACGAGGTAGCCTTACACAGACCTACACTTCCTGTCTCTGTATATTTAAAAGTGACTCCAACACATGAAACCTTTTCAAAATAGCAACTTACTACAGCCGGAAACATAAATTCCCAAAATGGTGCTGCCAATACAATTTCATCTGCATCTGCAAATTCTTGAGCCAATCCAGAATCAAACGGAATCATTTCCCCTGTTTCAGAAACAAAAGATTTACTTGTCATATATTGCAAATTTTCAAAATTTAAATTTCTTTCGATCAAATTAATATCGCTTTCTTTTTTTTTCTCCTCAATATATGTATTTGCAAGTTTAAGTGTTCTTGAATTTTTTTCTCTAATACACCCGTTAATAAATAGTATTGTTTTCATTTTCCCCACTTTCAATTCCCAATAGCACCAAGGCTTATTCCTCTACTTTTTTTAATATTGACTATATTTTTCAAAATTAAAATTCTAATTTTCTTATTCTAGACATTGCTTCTACCGTGTTTTCTCTTGATCCAAATGCCGTTAGCCTAAAATACCCTTCCCCCATTGTTCCAAATCCTGCTCCAGGTGTCCCTACCACATTTGCATTTTCTAACAAATAATCAAAAAAGTCCCAAGAATCCATATTATTCGGACACTTCAACCATATATAAGGAGAATTATCGCCACCTACGTACCAAATATTCATTTCTGTTAATGTTTCTGCGATTATTCTTGCATTTTCCATATAATATGAAATATTATCCATAACTTGTTTATATCCATCTTCACTAAAAACAGCTTCTGCTGCCCTTTGAATTATGTATGGCACACCATTGAATTTAGTAGTCTGTCTTCTTAGCCATAATTTATTCAAGCTCGTTTCATTAATCATCAATTCTTTTGGAACAACAGTATATCCACATCTGGTTCCTGTAAATCCTGCAGTCTTTGAAAGAGAGCAAAACTCTATCGCACATTTTTTTGCACCTTCAACTTCGTATATACTAGAAGGCAATTCAGTTTCTTTTACAAAAGCTTCATAAGCACTATCGAACAAAATAACTGCTTCATTTGCAATTGCGTAATCTATCCATTCTTTAAGTTGCTCTTTGCTGTATACTGCTCCTGTTGGGTTGTTTGGTGAGCACATATATATAATTCCACATTTTTTGTTTTTATCAGGCATAGGCAGAAAACTGTTTTCTTCTTTCCCATCAATAAGTTCTACCTTTCTACCCGACATCACATTTGTATCCATATAAGCTGGGTATACTGGGTTTGGCATTAATACCAAATTATCTGTATCAAAAATATCTAATATATTTCCAACATCGCTTTTTGCACCATCGCTAATGAATATCTCATCCGTATCAAGCTGGACTCCTTTTTTATTGTAATACTTCGAAACAGCCTCTCTCATAAACAAATATCCTTGTTCTTCTCCATATCCACGGAAGGTTGCTGAGTCTGCCATTTCATCTGTCGCTTTTTTTGTAGCCTCTATAATTGCAGGAGAAAGCGGCAATGTTACATCACCAATTCCAAGCCTAATAACTTTTTTGTCTGGATTATTCTCCACAAACGATGATACTTTTTTTGCTATAGTCGAAAAAAGATAGCTATCTTTTAGATTGTTGTAATTTGTATTTAGTTTCATTAATTTTCTCCTTTTTCTTTCATGTTATGTGTTATATCAATTTATTTCTTAGGTTGTAAGAATATGGAACATCTATTACTGCTGAATATTCTCAAATGCTATATCTTTATTTCTCCTTCAAATACTACCTTGCATGGGCCTGTCATATAAACTGTATCATTTGTATATCTAATTATCAGTTCTCCACCCAAAAGTTTAACTGTAATATCTTGATTTTTTTCACAGTGTCCAGCAAGAACTGCCGCCACAACCGAAGCACATGCGCCAGTTCCGCATGCAAGTGTTTCTCCACTTCCTCTTTCCCAAACTCTCATCTCAAGTGTGTTTTTGTCAATAACTTTTATAAACTCTGTGTTTACACGTTCTGGAAAAATTTCATGTTTTTCAAATATAGGGCCTATTACATCAAGTTTCAAGTTGGCTACATCTTCATCGAATATTATGCAATGAGGATTTCCCATTGAAACACAAGTTATTTCGTATTCTTTGTCATTTATTTGTATTTTACGATTAACAATGATTTCACCATTTAATTTTACAGGGATCTCATCTGGTTTCAATATTGGTGCATCCATGTCTACTCGAACCATTTCAACTTCATTGTTATTAATCGTTAGAAAAAGTTCTTTGATTCCACTAAGGGTTTCTATTGTCATAGGATTTGTTGTTACTATGCCATTATCATGCAAAAATTTCGCAACACATCTTATTGCGTTTCCACACATCTTTCCTTCGCTTCCATCTATATTAAACATCCTCATACGTGCATCTGCAATATCAGAAGGCATCATCATAACAATGCCATCTCCTCCTATTCCAAAATGTCGATCTGAAATCTGAATTGCTACATCTTCGGGATTGCCCAGTGCTGTTTCAAAACAGTTTATATAAATATAATCATTTCCACAGCCTTGCATCTTTGTAAATTTTAGCATTAAATATCTCCTTGTAATTTTGTTTTATCTTATAATATAATTATACCATTTGCTGCATTTTTATTCACTATCTATTTGAGAATATCTTTGATATATTGATTCTGCTATTTTTAGTCCGTCTACGGAAGCAGACATTATTCCTCCCGCCGCCGCTGCACCTTCTCCCCCTGGAAAAAGACCTTTGACATTTGATTCCAACCTTTCATCTCTAGGTATCCTAACAGGCGACGAACTTCTTGTTTCTGGACCAAGGAACACAGTTTCATCTTTATCAAAGCCTTTTATTTTTTTTCCAAAATCTCTCATCGCTTCAACGATCGAATTCGAAACAAACTCTGGCAGACACTTTTTCATAATATTATCAATTTCTTTAAATTCTTTCCATGTTGTTTTTATTGGTCTATGTTTGCATCCATTTATTTCATAAGCTTTTCTTTCATAAAAATTTCGAAATTCAAGCCCTGCCATTGGATCATTTGAAGAAAAGTCTGAAGTTTTTACATCTACTAAAATAGCACTATTTGCAAATTCAGAGTCTCTATTATGATTGCTCATTCCATTTGTCAGAACTTCGCCAAGATTACTTGATGCAATTACTACCTCGCCCCCTGGACACATGCAAAATGTATATGCACCTCTGCCATTTGATGTCTTGCACGATAACTTGTACTCTGCTGCCCCTAGTTTTTCTGCAATTTCCTCGTTTCCATATTGCGATATATTAATTAGTTTTTGCGGGTGTACCACCCTAAACCCCATCGAAAAAGGTTTTTGTTCTAATTTTACATCCAATCGGTTAAGTAGCTCATATACGTCCACAGCACTTTGCCCTGTAGCTAAAACCACATTATTTGTTTCCAAAAAAACAATCTCGCCTTCTTTAATATATGATAGTCCAGTTATTTTTTTTGTTTTAGTATTTTGAAAATTCTGCGTTTCGTCATTGTCACTTATACCATTACTTTTGTCTAAATCCTGATTTGGTTCTTCCCATATTTCAAGATTGATAACTTTAGCACCAAAAATTATAGTACCTCCATTTTTGATTATTTTTTCCCGAATGTTTTTCACTACCTTTATCAGCACATCTGTTCCAATATGAGGCTTAGATTTGTACATAATCTCTTCGCTAGCTCCTGCTAAACAAAATTCATTTAATACTATTTTTATTCTTGAATCTTTAATTCCTGTTGTTAATTTTCCATCCGAAAAAGTCCCTGCACCTCCTTCTCCAAATTGAACATTTGATTCGGGATTAATTATCCCTTCCTTGAAAAGCCTTCTAACATCTATAGCTCTTTCTTCTACTTTTTTCCCTCGTTCCAAAATAATAGGTTTTAGTCCCATAAGTGATAATGCCAATCCACAAAACATCCCGCACGGTCCAAATCCGACAATTATTGGTCTTGCACTTGTGTGCTTAAAATCAGAGATTTCGTTCACTTTATTTTGGCTATAATCACACTTTATTTCATCAGAAGCAATTGGCAAATCAAGCATTTCCTCACATGCAAAATCTATTGTATAAACCAATTTGATATCTGGTTTTTTTCTCGCATCTATTGATTCTTTAACGATTTTCCATTCTAATATTTCAAGGTTTTTCTTCCTCACTTTTTCTTTTATTTTGTTAGGAATATCGCTTTTTTTTTCATTTAAATTCAATTTTATATCTGTAATTCTATACATTTGAAACTATCAATTCCCCTTCTTATACATTCCCTCCGGAAACAACAAAGCAAATCTTTCTTTTGTCCCGCGATGATTTTCTGTTAGAGGCACTACAGAATTTTTCATCATTCGAGCTATCAATATATGCAGCTATCGCTAATGCCCCCGATGGTTCTGCAACAATTCCTTCTGAATGCATGAGTGTATCCATAACATATTTTATTGTACTTTCTTCTGCCAAAATTAACTCATCGACATTTCTCATTATATATTCAAAATTGTTATTATTTGCTGTATCTGTTCTAGTCCCATCTGCAATCGTTTCAACTTTATTTAAGGAAATCGGTCTGCCTTCTTGTTTGCTTAAATAATATCTACACGCCCCTTTTGGTTCTGCACCCATAATTTCAATGTTACAATTAGATGATTTTGCACACACAGATATACCTGAAATAAGACCTCCACTACCTACAGGAACTATTATTGTGTCTATATCTGGCATCTTATCTATTATTTCTAACGCAATTGTTCCTTGTCCTGCTCTTACAAAATCGTTATCATAAGGATGAATGAATGTACGCCCTTCTTCAATAGAAATATTTTCAGCAATTTTATCTCTTTCGCTTGAAGTTTCTCCAACAACAATTAATTCTCCTCCATATGATTTTATTTTTTCCATTTTTGTTGGGTTTGCATTTGAAAGCATTACTACTTTTGCAGAAATACCTAACAGAGAAGCTCCGTACGCAATACCTTGTCCATGGTTTCCACTAGAGGAACAAATCACACCTTTTTCTCTTTCTTCTTTTGAAAGATTCAGCAGCGAATTCATAGCTCCTCTGATTTTAAATGATCTTGTAAGTTGTTCATTTTCTAGCTTCAAATAAACTTCACATCCAAGAAGTTTTTCCAAAGAAAACACTCTAAGCAACGGTGTTTCGTTTATATATGGTGAAATATTTTCTCTCGCCTTAACAATATCGCTATATTTAATCATATTCATATCTAACATCATTCTCCCAGATTCATTCATCGCATAATAAAAGTATATCTCATATTTTCCTTTCTTTCAAGGACGTGTATTTATAATAAATAACTTGTTTTTGTTGATTTTTTAATATTTTAGTGGTAAAATGTTTTAGAAAAATAAATAGATAAACATACAATATAGCGAGGTAACAACATTGAACAAAAAGGTGTACAAGTTAAAAGATTTTTTAGAAGAAAAAATAAGCGTTGATTTAAATATTTTCGTTTCAATTTTTACTCAAACACCTAATTCAATTTTTGTTTTAGACAGTGACTTTCATGTATGTACTTGCAACGAAAGCCTATACGATATGTTCGAATGTGAAGACGAAATAGAGTTTTCTAAACATTTTCTTACTCTTTTTCCATGCAAACAAGTTGATGGAGAATTTAGCAAAGAAATACTAATGAACAATTTTGCAAATGTATACAAAAGTGGCAAAGAAACTTTTCGAATGACCTCTACTAGCATGTCAGGCAAACTAATTAATACTGAATTTGTCTTCTTAAAGCTTGAGAGTTTCGACGAAAACGGCAAGTCATATATATTATGCTATGCTCACGACATAAGCAATGTATCAGAAGAACGTGAAAAAGAAAAGCTGTTTGCCAAACGATTTAGGGCACTTATCGACGCAACACCTCTTTGCATAAACCTTTGGAATTCTAAATTTGATAATATAATGTGTAATGCAAAAGCAGTCTCGCTATTTAACCTAGCGACTGAGCAACAATATCTGGACGAATTTTTTAAACTTTCTCCTGAATTCCAGCCAGATGGAAGACCTAGCACAGAAGCAGCATTAGAAAATATTCAACAAGCGTTTTCTACTGGATACGTAAAATTCAAATGGATGCATTGCAAATTGAATGGAGATGAAATTCCAGCTGAAATTACTCTCGTAAAAGTATTAGGTATTGGTGAAAACCACGAAGATATGGTTGCAGGTTTCACAAGAGATTTAAGACCTCAGCTTTTAGGCTATAATAAAATACATGCAGTTGAAGAATATTTCTTCAATAAAATTTCAGACAAAACGTTAATCAATATCATGTCAAAACTTTCTGAGGAATGGTTCTTTGTTGTAGATTTAAATACATCAACCATTCAATATTTTGGCAACGGAAGTAAAATATTCGATTCCGATAATGACAACACCTTATTCCCTGAACACCTTGCAAATTCAGGAGTAGTATACAAAGAGGATATTCCTGAGTTTTTACGAATTGCAGAAAATATGAAAACCGGTGTTCCTTCCAGTGCCGAGATAAGACTTATAGCACTTGATGGTTCTATTAAATATCATAAATTCATTTATCAAACAGTCACGAACGAGAATGGAATTCCTATGGCAACGATTGGAAAGGCTGTTGATGTTAATGAGCAGAAAACAATTGAAATTCGTTCTAAAACAGATTTACTTACAAATTGTTATAACAAAATCACTTCCGAATCATTGATTTCAGAAACACTTTCAGCAGAAAACAATTCACTACACACTTTGTTTGTTATCGATATTGATAATTTCAAAGCAATCAATGATAATCTTGGACACCAGTTCGGAGACTTAGTATTATCTGAAATTTCAGAAAGTTTGAAAACATGTTTTAGAAATGGAGATATTATCGGAAGAATAGGTGGCGATGAATTTGTGGCCTTCGCACACGACATTTCTGATGTGAATATTATCAACTCAAAAATTGAAAAAATTTCTAAAGCGTTTAGCAAAGTATATGACATAGAACAAGGTTCGTACAAAGTTTCTGCAAGTATCGGCATCGCAAGATATCCATTAGATGGGAAAACATACGAAGAACTATTCAAAGCTGCTGACAAAGCACTTTATCAATCAAAAATTGCTGGAAAAAATCGCGCAACATTCTACGATTCGAAGTTCATGAACTCAAACAATAAGAATCTCACGACGTTAGAAAATGCTAGCCGAGCTGCCAGTGCCTACCTCGACACAGAACTTATTTCAGTTATTTTTGAACTTCTATACGATGCAAAAAACATTTCTTCTTCACTTAATTGGGCAATGAAACTTATCGGAGAAAAATTTAACGCTGATAGAGTCTATATCTTTGAAACCCATAACGAAGGGGAAACTTACTCCAATACTTTTGAATGGTGCAACATAAATATCACCTCTCAAAATAGCCACTTAAAAAATATTGACAGAAAATCTTTCGAGTTTTTCTTTAAAGACTCTGTGAATTCAGTAGTTATTTACAGCAGTGATATTAACTCTTTTTCCGATCCAAAGATCAATAGTTTTATGAAAAACCAAGAAGTTAAATCTTTCTTACACGCACAAGTCAAAGAAAAAAACTATGTTAAATTGTACTTAGGCCTTGACGATTGTAACAAACCAAGAAAATGGAACGAAAAAGAAATTAACACATTGCAGTATTTGGCAAAAACAATTTCCACATTCATATTACTTGACGAAGAACGTAAGAAAAACAAAAAAAAATAGCGTAATCTATATATACTAAAAAAGTAGTGCAATGCACTACTTTTTTAGATTAGATTTCAATAATAATACCATCTCTAGATACAGTTATAACTTGCCACGGAATAATTTTCTCACTTGCTTTAATCGCCTTAATTGTTGCAAGTTCTATTCCACCACAACATGGAACTTCCATTCGAACAGCTGTCACACTTTTTATATCGTTTGAAGATATTATTTTCGTTAGTTTTTCAGTATAATCACACATATCTAGTTTTGGGCAACCAATAATTGTAATTCTATTCTTCATCAAGCAGCTATGAAAGCTTGCATATGCATAAGCCGTGCAATCTGCTGCAATTAACAAGTCACATCCATTAAAATATGGTGCGTTTTCTAAAACAAGTTTTATCTGTACTGGCCATTGTTTCAACTCTGACTTAGCTTCACACTTCAAAAAACAGGAAGTGTCACTTTGAGAGTTTGTTTCTTTGAATCCATTTTCAGAACAAGAATGAGGCAAATTTGTTATGCTATTTTCATTACTATTCACATCAAGAAATGTAATCGCATTGACTGGACAGGCAGGCAAACAGTTCCCAATGCCATCGCAATAATCTTCTCGTGTAACCTTTGCAATTCCATCGATCATTTCAATCGCACTTTGTTCACATACTTCTGCACATATACCACAACCAATACACGCCTCTTCATCTATTCTGACACTTTTCTTTCCCACCGTTAAACTCTCCTTTATTATATTTTAATTTTTACAATTATTTTTTTCTATTATAAATCCGTTTTTCAAGTTAATATATCTATGTAACATCTTCGAAAACAATTTTGTTTTTCATAATAACATCCACAATCTATATATATACATTATACATTATTTTAATAGCATTGCAAAAACTATTTTATCCACGAAAGAAGAAGCGCAACATACCAAAGTAGTCCACTCCAATTGTTTATTTTGATGCGATTGACACAATATACCTATACTTGACATAGTGATTTAGTTGCGTTATAATAACTATTATTGTGCAACTAAATGGAGGATAGAATGTATAAGGAACTAATAAAAACAATAAGTAAATTTTATCATGATTTATCTATTTCTGAACTTAAGCTACAACATACTTTACAAGACAAAACAAAACTCACTTATAACGATGTCCTCTATCTCGACATTATTTCAGCATATCCTGGCAAATACACATCAACACAAATTGCAGATATGCTACATGTTTCAAGGCCATCCGTTACTAAAAAGATAAAAGAGCTAATCAAAAAAGGTTACATAACAAGAAAACAAAGCCCCACAGACAAGCGTATTCACTATCTATTTGTAAACGAAGGCACATATTTTCAATATTCAGGAGAAAAACTTGGCAAGGACGTTATCAAAATAATAAAAGAAAAATATTCTGCCAAGGACATAGCTAATTTGTGTGAAATGTTAAATTTGATAAGTAATACAATGTTGGAGGAAAATAAAGATGATGACTTTAGATAATATATTAAGCACTAGTAGCGTTCCTAAGTTATTTTTGAAGTATTGCTTTCCAGCAGTAATTGCAATGATAATATCAGGTGTTCAAGGGATGATCGATGGAATGTTTGTGGGAAATTATGTAAGTAGCAATGCCCTTGCAAGTGTAAATATTGCAATACCATTCATGCAACTTATTTTTGGCGTAAGCATGATAATAAGTATTGGTTCACAAAGCCACATTGGAATAAACCTAGGAAAAGGTAATAAAAAAGAATCTCAGAACTGTTTCCATACTTTCAAAGTAATTATTCTTATCTGTGCTGCTATTATCACAGTTTTAGGCTTAACTTTAAACAAACAGGTTGCATCTCTATTGGGTGCTGATTTTACTCTTCTTGAAAACTCAGCAACATATATTAAATATATTTCTATTTTCGCTATTCCTATGTGTATGATGCTTTACATTGGTTTTTTAAATAGAATCGTAGGTAAACCCGAAAAATATTTTTATGGTTCCGTATTAAGTATAATTGTAAATGTCTCGCTTGATTATTTGTTTATTGCACATTTTGACTTAGGTGTATTGGGGGCTGCTCTTGCAACTGGGTTAGCATATACTTCGGCATTTCTTGTGGTTATGTCACCAATGTTGAAAAAAACAAATGTCATCAATTTTTTCGTTGGAAAGTTATCTAGCAAAAGTATATTAAGCGTTCTATACAACGGATCTTCAGAAGGTGTTAATTCGATTTCTATTGGAATAACTGCATTTTTATTCAACACATCATTAATGGCAATTGCTGGCCCAGGAGGCGTTGCGGCATTTACCGCAATCAACTATATAGGAGTATTAGGTTCATTATTATTATTCGGTATTTCTGACGGGATTGGTCCAGTTATAAGTTACAATTTCGGAGCAAACGAACATAAACGTGTAAAAAAACTAATGAAACTCTCTTACACAAGCAACTTTATTTTTGGAATCATATTGTTCTGTGTATTATTCTTTTTTGGTGAAGAGCTTGTAAGTATGTTTATTAAAGACAATCCAGAATTAATTGATCTAGCAGCATCTGGAGCAAAATTGTATGCTATATCTTTTCTAATTTCTGGTTTTAATATATTAAATTCGGGCTATTTTACATTTATAGGAAAAGGTCTGGAATCAGTTATTGTAGCTGCAAGTAGAGGATTCGTATTTGTGAGCATAGGAATTTTTTTCCTACCAAAATTTTTAGAAATCAATGGAATATGGCTCACTGTTCCATTTGCAGAATTTTGCGCCTTAATTATAGGTTTAGTTTTACTCAAAAAAGTTCACAAAAAAACATTTTCATCAAACTCTACAAGTTCATATAACGAAACAATGTCCAAAGAGAACACAAAGAGTAGCAATGGAGCTTCAAGGAAAAGTTCAAATAGAATAATTACTGTGAATAGACAGTTCGGAAGTGGCGGACGTGAAGTAGCAAAAAGACTATCCGATATTTTGGAATGTGCTTACTACGACAAGGAATTAATTAATTATATATCAGAAAGCAGTGGCATTTCTTCTGAATTAGTAAACAAGTTAGACGAAGTGAATACAAAAGATTTTGCATATACTTTTAGCCGCTCATTCATGAAATATAGTCAACTACCTCTAGAAAAAATAAATATAGCCGAGAATAAAATATTAAGAGAGCTCGCAGAAAAAACAAAAGGCGTTTTTGTTGGTCGTTGCACAAACCACATATTGGAGGAATATAATCCACTCAAAGTATTTATCTATTCCTCTGATATGAATTTTAGAATAGATCGTTGTATCAATAAAGCATCTCAAATTTCAGAAAGAAAATCTCGCAAAAAACTCGAGGAAGAAATTTTAGCAATTGACTCAAAAAGAAATTCTTACTACAAAGCTAACACGGGTCTAGATTGGAAGGATATAAATAATTATCATATTTGTATAGACACATCAGAAGTCGGAATAAAAAAAGCAGTTGATATAATTGTATCTTATTTAAGCGATTAAAAAGCCATGCACTTTACAAGCGTATTTGCAAAGTGCATGTTTAAATTATTTTTCATCAGTTTTTACACCTTCAAATTTTTGTGCCATAGTAGGATTATTTTTTACGAGTTTTTTGATGCTTAAGTCCTGTGCTTTATTATTTGCTAATCTCAAATTATTTTCAGACGACAATAAAGCTTCTTTTGTTTTATATAGATGATCAATAGTTTTATCAATCTCATTTATAGCTGTCTGGAATTTTTTACTCGCCAAGTCATAGTTGTAATTGAACTTATCTTTAAAATCAATCATATCCCTTTCGAAATTTGAAATATCAATATTTTGATTTTTGTATTCAGCTATTTGCTCTCTATATTGAATCGAATTATTAGCAGCATTTCTAAGCAATGTTATAATCGGAATAAAAAACTGAGGTCTTACCACATACATTTTAGGAAATTTATGTGACATATCAACAATACCATTATTATATAGCTCATTATCAGACTCCAGCAAAGATACTAAGACAGCATATTCGCAACCTTTTTCATTCCTATCTTTATCAAGCTCTTTTAAGAAGTCTTCGTTTTTCTTTTTAGTTGCAGTAGTGTCCATCTCATTCTTCATTTCAAACATTATCGAAATAAACTCAACTCCACTTTCTGTTTGTTCTTTAAATATATAGTCTCCTTTGCTTCCAGTTTTTGCATCATTATCTTTTTCAAAATATGCATTCCTAAAACCTGTCGCTCTAAGACTATTAAACTCTATTTCACAGTGTTGTTCTAAAGTTTCACCAAGCATTTTTGTAGAAAGTTTTGTTTTCAAATCTTTATAATACTCTATCGTTTCCTCTTTTTGTTTCAGTTTTTCTTCATAATTTTCTTTTATATTTTTTAATTCAAGTTCCGTTCCTGTTTTGCTAGACTGTAGTTCAGCTTTTAGTTTAGTAATCTCAACTTCTTTTTCGGATTTCAATTGTGTTTCTTTTTGAACAATTTCATTTTGAAGTTTAGAAATTAATGCATTCTTTTCTGCCAACTCATCTTTTTTCTTAGCCTCTTCATCTTTTAGAGCCATCATTTTGTTGGTTTCCGACAAACCTATTTGAGCTTTCAACTTTTCAATTTCTAATTTGGATTCTGTAAGTGTCCTCTCAAGCTCCGCCCTTGCTGTCGCTTCTAGTGCAATAAGTTCTTTTTCTTTTTCGGATTTTAGAAGTCTCTCACGCTCTAACAATTCCTTTTGAAATTCAGCATCACGGACTTGCCCCGCAATTGCTATATATCCAGATTCATCTACTGTAAATACTTCGCCACATTTGGGGCATTTTATTTCATTCATAGTTATCTCCTGTTTTCTCATTTATTAACTATTCCCATATGTCAACTTCTGGAGTAAGCTCACATATGACTGCGTTTTTATAATTTAAATTTATAGAATAATAATACTATAAATTTTGTGAAAATAATAGGATATACTACTGTCTTTTGTCAAAAAATATTATGTAAATAAAATGCCCTGTGGCAATCAAAATATGGGAAGAAGTTACACCGTATGCTTGAAGAGGTATATAATTAATTTCAAGGTGTAACTTCTGGGTCTTATTTATTGTATGATGGTGATGTTTCATTTTTCAATTCATAACACACATCTGCCCTCTCTGCCACTTCAGGGGAATGCGTAACAATTACAACACATTTATCCTTATTATGTGCTAGCTCACAAAATATATCCATAATGTTCTCCTGTGTTTCACCGTCTAAATTTCCAGTTGGTTCATCAGCTAAGATTACATCAGGCTCATATGAAAGTGTCCTTGCTATAGCAACTCTTTGTTGCTCACCTCCTGAAAGCTTCAAAATTTTTCTCTTCCATAGTTCATCATATAAACCTACATCACTCAATAATTCTTTGGCTCTTTTTGATTTATCATCTATTTTTTTTCTACTGATATCCATCGATAAAACAACATTTTCTTCTGCCGTTAAATGTGGCAACAAGTTGTAAGATTGAAAAATCACACCAACATGTTTTGATCGATAGTTGTATTGACTAATCTTTTTTATATTTTGGTCATTGTATATGATTTCTCCACTCGTTGGACTTGTAAGTCCCGAAAGTAAAGATAGCAATGTTGTTTTTCCTGCACCTGATTTCCCCACAATTGCATATACTACACCTTTTTCAAAATCAAAGTTGCAATCCTTAAGTACATATTCCTTATTGTCATACGAATAACTTACATTTTCTAATTTAAATATACTCATATCATTCACCTTATGCCCTTTCACTTAATATTTTTAGTGGGTCGTATCTGAGTATGGATATAATCCCAATACTACTTGCAATCAAGGAAAGCAGGATTCCAATTCCCATAAGTTGCAGCAATACATTGAAATCTGTACTAGCTACAATCGTATCGACATATTCTACGTTGTTTGTAAATATTTCTTCTCTCCCCATTTCTCTTCCACCACCAAATCCTCCGCCAAAATTAGCATTTACTTCTTGGCTTTCTGTTTCTATAGATTGAACTTGGTTTTCAAGAAGTGCTTCCCCAATAGGAGCAGATGCAATTGATCCAATTCCCGTTCCTAACAAAACAGCGATGAATGTCACAATTATCACCTCAGACAGAAACTGTACCGCCACTTTCGACTTTTGCATTCCTATCGCTGCTAATACTCCTATTTCATATTTTCTTTCTCTAATAGTAAATAAATTGAATACAATGAGAATTATCGCACCAATGATTAAAACTACTATAAAGAAAAACATTGTGAAGCTCGTCAAATTGTCAAGTGGGATCATGCTTCTATTAAATTCATCTATATCAGTTGATGTAACAGCGTAAATTGTTGTATCAAGTCCCATATTTTCTACATCGATTTCAAACGCTTCAAGTTGTTCTGGACTTTCAAATACATAAGTACCATCAACCCTACTCGTTAAAGCTGTAGACCTTTCGATTCCAGTCATATCATCAACTACTGTTTCAGCTACTAATTCAGAACTACTGCATATGTTTTCTAAAGATGCATAACTTATGTAAATATCGTTAGCAAATGCATCTGTTGACTCAGAAATAAAAATACCCGATACAGTCACTTCTATCAACTCATCTTCTTTCATAGGGTTTGCCAATTCAATAGTATCTCCAACTTCTAATTCATTTAAAGTTGCAATTTCTATACTTATAAGTGCTAAATTGTCAACATCATCCTCTACAAAAACAGTACCTTCCGAAATAGCTAAAGTTCCATCTATAAACTCCGTCATCGCATCATGAGAAGAATAACCAACAACAGTAAAGTCTCCCATAGCGCTGTTTAATAAAATCGAACCTCCCATTTGACCACCACCACCTTGCATATTTCCCATTCCATTATCTAATGAGTACGATTCTATCCCATCCTCAATGCTATTAAGAGAAAAAGAAGAAGTAAAATAAAAATTTTCAACATATTCAGAAGTAGCATATTTTTCAAACTCTTCTATACTCATAGATTCTGACATCAACTCCATCATTTCTCTCATGCCTTCTGGATCTCTACTTTGATTGTTCATCATAAGCGTTCTGTCGACTCCAATTTGAGCCGTTACACTCATATTAGAATAAGCAGTTTCTTTTGCTTTATCTGCGCTACTTTTGATAGTAAGGGAGATGCAAGCTGAAATTGCAATTATCAATACTAAAGTGAAAATTAATATCGTTCTCCCTCTTGCTCTCGTAATATTTTTGAAAGCATTTTTAAACACGTACATAAAATATTCCTCCTTTGATTTTTATAATACATCCTATATTCAATCGTCTTTACATATAATTTTACTCCACTAACTTTAAATCAACTTTAAGTGAATATCGGATTTTGTTTTTTATGCTATATCAAATAGTAATAATTTCCACTTCCTTGTTCAGCTCTCAGAGATTCCATTTTAGAGATTTTATGTTGAAAACTTGTCATTACACCCTTCATATGTTAGAATATAATTGTATACAAATGAGAAGTGTGAGTAATTTACACTATATAGTGTTTATATAAAACTTTAGTAACTTCCATGGAATAATATACAATCAGGATATTATTGTTACTGATAGCAAACTATAGGAATTGGTATTGATTAACAGCCTAGACAAAACATACCATTTTTATGTGTTTTGCCCTATTTAGGAGGATTTACAGCATATGCATATCGAAGCAAACAGTTTAATGTTTATACTCTCAATAATTGCAATGTTTATATACCAAATTTCATCTTTCTCCTACGCAACAAGTTTGTTGATAGGAGGAATAAAAAATAAATGGCTATTTGCATTTTTGGCGCTTATAAATAGCTCACTATATGCTTTAGTACAATATATAGACTTACCGTTATTTTTAATGTTACTATCTTA
The DNA here is from genome assembly GCA_964369465.1 of uncultured Oscillospiraceae bacterium. Lineage (GTDB taxonomy): Bacteria > Bacillota > Clostridia > Peptostreptococcales > Anaerovoracaceae > CAYJHC01. Next base: position 3,402 of record CAYJEX010000021.1, on the reverse strand, counting down.
CTTGATTGTATTTTTAATTGAGTTCAAGCTAGTTTCTAAAACGGACTTCATACAGGTAATCTGTGGCGCATCCATTTTTGTACTACATTTAGCTGCTTTTTCAACTCCTATAGTTATTATATTTTCCAACATATACAAAGTACCACCTGTTGAACTTTTAAAAGGCACTGCTTGCGATTATTTCATTGTAATCATTGTCTGTATCATTTTGACTTTTGCACACGAGCTTGTTAAAAAGTTCATCGATAATACGTCTATTCAAAGGGTAACCGTTAAAAGCAAACATTCTATATTATTACTTGCTTCAATTTTCCTTATAATTACTGTCCAGCTTTACCACACAAATACAATGATTGGACAAACATATTTCCCAGAACAAATTTTTCTCTCAATTGCTATATCTCTTAGCGCAATGCTTCTTTTCTATTTGTTCTTTATATACTCAATAAATTTAGTAGATGCGAACATATACAAGAGATATTCTGACAAAATTTTAGATGAACACAAGAAAATAACCGAGAAAAAAGAAACTTTGATGACGAAAATTGAAAGAGACGATCTCACAGGAGTTTTTACACGTGGATATATTATGAATTGCCTCGAAGAATTATGTGACGACAAAGACAATTCAAGTAGTTTTTTCGTTTTGTTTATTGACATCAACGCCTTGAAATTTACAAACGATACTTACGGACACAATGCTGGAGATAGGTTAATCAAAAAAATTGCTCATGCGCTTTCAAATGCTGTACGCGAAGATGACATTATCGCTCGTATTGGTGGAGATGAATTTTTGGTACTTCTCACTGAACCACAGGCAAATTGTTGCGAAAGCATTGTAGATAGGATTAATCATTATATTGAACTTGAAAACAAGACGGAGGAATTCTTAGTTTCTGCTTCCATCGGCTGGGTATACGTAGACAAACAAATCAAAGAACAAGGAGTAAGCTATATTTTATCTACTGCAGATGAAAACATGAGAAAAAACAAAGCAAGATTTTACAATAAAAAGGAGGTATCTAGAATATGATATTATTATTATCCATCCTATTCGTATTATCATTTATTGCATACCATATTACGTTTTTCTCATACTGTGCATATATTTTTAATACAAATAGATTTCCGAAAATATCAAACATGTTATGTGGTTTAATTAACCTCTCTTTTTGGGTTGTTTACATCTCTTTTATGTCACCTGATCTAGAGCCACTTGCGCTATTCTTGTTTTTTGTTTTATTGCTTATCGAAACAAAATTAGTATTCAAAGCAAATGTAATTCAAATTCTATTTACTGCTGTAACCTTCACTATCAATCTTTTTGCAAAACGACTGGCAGTGTTAGCTTTAGCTGCTTTGTATTACGGCGATATAATTACACATGTAATGGGCGATATACATATTCGACTGCTTGTTTCAATAATTTGTTTCACTGCCTCAGTCTTGACAATCAGATTAGCAAGGAAATCCATCCCTAGAAACTCTCTCGATACTATACTTTCAGATAATAAAAATCTAGCCTTTTTAACCACAGCATATTCCCTTCTTTTCCTAGTACTATTTTCATTTTTACTTACAATAGGGATTGAAGAAAGTAACGATTTACTAGTTCATTATGTAGTTCTTGGAGGCGTTACTATAGCTGCATTTGCTGTCTTTATCATATTTGCATATAACCTTGCAGAACTTCGAGTTCAAACAGAAACTTTTGAAAAACTAAGCAAAAAAAACACAGTGGATTTGGAACATATTAAGAACTTAGAGCAAGTTGCAATAAAGGATGCTCTAACTTATTTGTACACTAGAGAATATGCAGATGAATTGCTTCAAAATATGATCAAAGAAAATCGCCACTTCTTTGTTGCATTCGTTGACATAGACGACCTAAAAGCTGTCAACGATGAACATGGGCATGAGGAAGGAGATTTTTATATTAAATCCGTCTCTGAAATTCTACAAGAATACTTTAAAGAAGACTCTGTATGCAGGTACGGCGGAGATGAGATGGTAATCATTGGACTATATGTAGACGAAACTGAAGTAACAAAAAAACTGATTCAAATCCTTAAATCAGTTTCCGACATTCCAAAACAATTTAACAAACCATACACAACCTCAATCAGTTATGGAATAGCATTTAAGCATCCAAGCGAAGAAATTGAAGCTTCCGAACTAATTGGAATTGCCGATTCTCGTATGTATGAATTAAAAAAGAGTAATAAAAAACATCGTAAGGTTGTTTCTGTACAGTCATAGGAATCTATTGTATGATGATTCAGATCTTCCATCCTTATCATATGTGTTGTATAGTATTCTTTCATTTTGCCCTTTCTTATTTATGTCTGTTATTTTACTTATTCCTCAAAGGAAAAATACTTATATTAGGATTCGATTTCCGATCTCTCTTGCAAAATACTCCGAAACAAAAATCAATTACCGAGAGAGTGTCAATTTTATTCATTTTTCCACTTACTTACTTCAGCAAAGACTTCTTGAATTATTCTAATTCCAGCCCAAGTGCTTATTTGATTAGGCGTATCTAAAGGCGGTGCAATTTCCACAATGTCCATAGCCTTTATTGGCATTTCTCTAAACATCCTTCTAATTATATATATTAATTCTCTGCTATGAAGTCCACCAAAAACTGGAGTTCCTGTTCCTGGAACATAAGCAGGATCTAATACATCTATGTCTAAAGTAAAATATATGGCATCGTATCCTTCAAAGTGCTTCTTCATTTTTTCAAATGCGGCAATGTGACCCTCTTCGAAAACCTCTGTTGCAGAAATCACTCCAATGCCTGGATATTCATCAAATGCGTTCTTCTCATCTATCTCCATCGTTCTAATGCCCAGGAAGAATAAATCTTTTCCTTCTATGTGATTCTCCAAAGCTCTTCTCTCAGTATTTGCGTGAGACCACATATGCCCTTCGAAATCATAGCATAGATCAAAATGAGCATCAAAGTGAATTATCCCAATTTTTTCATTTGGATTTGCTTCTTTTCGAGCTTTAAAGAAAGCATTATGAAGAGGTATTGTTACAGAATGATCTCCTCCAATAAATAATGGAAAGTTACCATACTGTATCACGTTATATGCATCTGCTTCAATCCTATCAAAAGTTTCCTCCCAATTAAGATCGACCTCTACATCTCCATGATCATACATCAACCCATCTTCAATAAAAATCCAGCTGTCTGTACTTTCGTTCAAAAATTCAGCTGAAAACTCTCTTATCTTTCCTGGCGCAAAGGCCGCACCTTTGCCTTGGCTAGTTCCACCATCAAATGGAATTCCCAATATATTTATCTTCGCATCTTCCGCCTTCTCACTGCAAAGACCTAACCATGCCTCTTCCTTGTTAAATAATACTTTCATGTTTTCCTCCGAATTCTCT
>CAYJEX010000020.1:15150-24943 GCA_964369465.1 uncultured Oscillospiraceae bacterium | reverse complement strand
TAAGACAAGACATAACAAAAATGAAAGTAGATGCTATTGTCAATGCAGCTAATACGAATCTTTTGAGTGGGAGTGGTGTTTGTGGTGCTATATTTAAGGCTGCTGGCAAAAACGAGTTGCAGTCAGCTTGCGACAAACTTTCACCAATAAAAACAGGACAGGCTGTTATTACGCCTGCTTTTGAATTGCCATCAGAATATGTAATCCACACTGCAGGGCCAAGATATCACCTACAAGACCCAGAACAAAGTGAAAAATTACTTGTTGATGCATATAACAACTCTCTTGAATTGGCTAGGAAACATAAAGTAGAAAGCATCGCATTTCCACTTATATCAAGTGGGATATATGGATACCCAAAGGCAGAAGCTTTGCTAGTTGCAAGAGAAACAATAGTAAAATATTTGGAGCACAATGACCTTGATGTATATCTCACTGTCTTTGATAGAGATGCATTTACTCTTAGCGAAAAGTTAGTTGGAGAAATTGATAGTTACATTGATCAGAATTATGTTGATGAATATTCTCATAACAGAAGATACTTGTTGGAGTATGAGGAAATAGTATTAGAAGATGTATGTAATATACAAATGGATATTAGTATTCTAAGTAGTCTTGATGATAGTTTGGAAAAACTTGATGAGCCTTTTTCTGAGGCACTGTTAAGGTTAATTGATATCAAAGGTAAAACGGATGTTGAGGTATATAAAAAAGCGAATATAGATCGTAAGTTGTTCTCTAAAATACGAACTGGTAAAGGCTATATGCCAAGCAAGAAAACAATTTTAGCGCTTGCTATATCCCTAGAATTAACACTAGATGAAACAGATGATTTGTTAGAAAAAGCCGGCTATGCTTTATCTCACAGTCAAAAGTTTGATGTTATTGTAGAGTATTTTATTGTGAACAAGCAATATAATATTTTTGAAATAAATGAAGTTCTTTTCAAATATGATCAACTGCTTTTAGGCTCTTGATATGTCGCCTTCATAGCGACCACATCTCATCTAAATAGTAGTATCCTTAAGTTGAAGTTAAAACACAGGAAACTTAAGGAGGAATATTTTATGAAAAAAGGATTAACAGAATTAGTATTTATATTGGATAAGAGTGGTTCAATGTCAGGGCTTGAGAAGGATACTATCGGTGGCTATAATGCGATGTTAAAAGAACAGAAGGATTTGATGGGAGAATGTCATATAACAACTGTGCTATTTGATAATAGGTATGAATTGATACATGATAGAATTGATGTTAGAGCGGTTAGCCAAATTAGTGAAAAAGAATATCAAGTTGGTGGTTCTACAGCATTACTTGATGCCATAGGTAAAACTATAAATAAAATTGGGAACGCTCAAAAACATACAGCGGATGAGTATAGAGCAGAAAAAGTTGTGTTTGTAATAATTACAGATGGTGAAGAAAATAGTAGTCGTGAATATTCATCTGACAAAGTCAAATCCCAAATAGAACGAAAAAAGGAAAAATATGGATGGGAATTTATATTTTTGGGAGCAAATATTGATGCTGTAGAAACAGCTGGTAAGTTTGGAATATCAGCGGACCGTGCTCAGAATTTTCATGCTGATGGAGAGGGTGTTGCTCTGAATTATGGTGTGATGAGTGATGCAATAACCAGCTTGCGTTGCGAAGACTCTATTCCTGATGGATGGAATGACAAAATCAAAAAAGACTTCGATGGGCGAAGAAATAAGGAATAGAGGAAATGGAAGTTGCTAATACCATTTGCAAAAAAATCTATTAAAATGAGTAAAAGGAAAAATAAGACCTGATATACTTGCATGTCAACTTGAATGCAAAGGAGAGTGAAACTATGAAAAGAAAAACTAATTTTTATCTAAGACGATTACATTCCTTTACCGGAGTTGTGCCGATAGGCATATTTTTATTCATGCACTTAACAGAAAATTTCAGCGTATTGCTTGAGGAAAGTTATTCTTTCCTCGGTACGCTTGTTCTAATAACAGAGTCGCCTATTTACTATCGAATTAAAATGCTTTGCCTTGACCTGCCTTTGCTTTTTCATGTGATTTATGGCATTTACCTATATACTGTATCTAAAGTTGATATAAAGAACTATAAAACCGTTGAGAGTGTAAAGTTTTATCTGCAGCGAATAACAGGGGTTGTGGTATTGATATTCGTTTTTGCACATATAAGCCCACTTGTAACGGATTCGCTTAATGAGCCGTTGGTTTTGATTTTTTATTTAGTCGGTGCAATCTCGACTGTTTTCCATTTTACAAACGGATTATCAGCGGCAGCCATGACATGGGGAATTTGTATTACAGAGAAATCGCAAAAGAAATTTGATACAGCAACAAATGTTTTGTTTGTGATACTTAGTGTATGTGTAACAGTAACTGCAATTTTACTTTAGAAATGGAGGAAACAACAGTGAAGAATAAAAAAGTAATTATAGTGGGTGGCGGTCTTGCGGGGCTGATGTCCGCTCTAAAAATAGCTGAAAAAGGCATAACGGTGGAGCTGTTTTCGATTGTTACCGTTAAGCGTTCCAATTCCGTATGTGCGCAAGGCGGTATCAATGCGGCATTGAATACCAAAGGCGAAGATGATACTGTATGGGAACACTTTGACGATACCATTTACGGTGGGGATTTTTTAGCTAATCAAACACCTGTGAAAAACATGGTGGAGGCTGCTCCGAAAATAGTATATGAAATGGATAAAATGGGTGTGCTGTTTTCGAGAGATTTCGAGGGCAAAATTGACCTCAGAAACTTTGGCGGTGTTAAGAAAAAAAGAACAGCTTTTGCAGGAAGTACCACAGGGCAACAATTACTATATGCGCTCGATGAACAGATACGCAGACTTGAAACCGAGGGCAAAGTCATAAAATATGAGCAGTATGAGTTTTTACAGACTATCATAGACGACGACGGTATTTGCCGAGGGATAGTCGCACAAGACATGCTCACAATGGAAATTAAATCATTTTTAGGCGATGCGGTTATTATTGCCACAGGCGGTGCCGGTGGAATTTACGGAAAAAGCACTAATTCTATGACAAATACAGGGAGTGCCGCAAGCATCTTATATCGTCAAGGTGTGGGCTATGCCAATGCAGAGTTTGTTCAATTTCATCCCACAGCAATGCTCGGTGAAGATAAAACAAGGTTGATGAGCGAGTCTGCTCGTGGCGAGGGCGGCAGAGTTTATACGATAAAGGACGGAAAGCCGTGGTACTTTTTAGAGGAATGGTATCCGAAATACGGAAACCTTGTGCCGAGAGATATTGCCTCCCGTGCTATACACAAGGTTTGCGTTGAAATGGGACTTGGAATTGACGGAAAAAATCAAGTGTATCTCGACATCAGCCATTTACCCGAAGATTTTATTAATAAGCGCTTGGGTGGTATTATCGACATTTATGAAAAATTTTATGGAGAAAATCCACGCAAAGTACCGATGAAGATTTATCCAGCGGCACATTATTTTATGGGCGGTCTTTACACAGATTTCAACCACCAAACAACAATTAAAGGATTGTTTACCGCAGGGGAATGTGACTATATGTATCATGGGGCAAATAGGCTCGGTGCAAATTCTCTGTTATCGGCAATCTACAGTGGTACGGTTGCAGGTCCGGCAGCTATAGATTATATCGACAAGGCGCAGCCGATTTCAAACGATTTACTAGAAAAATTATCAACACAAGCTTTGAATAAGCAAAAAGCGGAATATTTAACGCTACTCGGAAAAAAAGGAAGTGAAAATCAGTATAAACTGTACGATGAAATGGGCGAAATTATGACGGAGTATGTCGGAGTAATCAGAAATAATGAAGACTTGCAAAAAGCCGATGAAATGTTGAAAGTCTTAATCGAACGTTTTGAAAATATTGGAATTACGGACGATGCGACTTTTGCCAATCAAGATGTACTGTTTGCCCGAAGATTACGCAATATGCTCGATCTCTCAAGGGTTATAACGGTCAGTGCGTTACATCGAAATGAAAGCAGAGGGGCGCATTATAAGACGGATTTCCCTAATCGTAACGATGATGATTTCTTAAAAACAACCGTTGCGACATATGACGGGCAAAACCCTGTAATCAGTTATCATGAAGTGGATATTTCCCATATCCCACCGCGCACAAGAAAATATTAAGGAGAACGTTATGGAAAACTATATCTATATCAAAGTGAAAAGATGCAATTCATCGAAAGATATTCCATACTATGAGAGTTTCAGAGTGCCATATAAGCCGAATATGAATGTTATATCGGTTTTGACGGAAATCAGAAAATCACCTATCAATCTAAGTGGAGAAGAAGTTGCTCCAGTTGTATGGGAATGTAACTGCTTAGAGGGTGTATGTGGTGGCTGTGCGATGCTAATAAACGGTCGCCCTAATGAGGCTTGTTCTTTCCTTGTGGATACCACTACTTTCGATGAAAGTAATCCCATTATTTTAGAGCCACTTTCAAAATTTACAGTTATTCGTGATTTGATGGTGGATAGAAAAGTAATGTTTGAAAGTCTTAAAAAAGTAAATGCTTGGATACCTCTCGAAGAATGTACCGATGAAGAACAAGGTACTATCATATCTGAGGATACCCACGAGTGGACATATGCTATTTCACGTTGCACAACTTGTGGCTGTTGTTTAGAGGCTTGCCCTAATGTAAATAAGAGAGCACATTTTATTGGTCCGCAAGCTGTATCTCAAGTGGTGATACTTGGAATGCATCCGAACGGTAAATCTAGTCAAGATATACGACTTGCAGGATTAACTGAAAAAGGCGGTATACAGGAATGTGGTAAGTCAAAGAATTGTAAGGCTGTTTGTCCGAAGTCTATCGACCTAACCACGAATATTGCCATTGCAAACAGGGCGGCAACTAAGTATAGGTTTAAGAGTATCTTTAAGAGATGAGTCTGAAATGGCAGGTGTAATTTATAAAGCTATCAAACCATTAATTAAGGATAAAAAAGGTCGAGATACTTATCGCGATTAATTCGAGGTGGAAATCTTAACTTAAACTCGAATTTATTTTTCTAATTGTAGCACGCATTTTTGCGTATTGAATTAACCATACAATAATAAATATCAATACAAATATACCGAAATAACCTAGAACTCCTGCAATAGTGTGCTCCATCCAGTTTGTGAAATATGCTATTGGCATCATAACGAGAGATGTTACAAAGAAATATATCCCTGTTTGTTTTGCGATGCTCCAGCTATCATTTTCCCAAATCAATGAACTGCAAGCAAAAGTCGAACCCATTAAACCGCAAAGGAAAGTTTGAACTATAACAGCATTGATTTCACTTCCCATTGTTTCGACAAAAATAGGGACGCATGGATAAAAATTTTCGCTTGATTGTGTAGATGAAATGATAACAGATATGGCAATTGAAATAACGTATCCCAATGATATTCCAAGCGGAAACCCTAGCAGACTTCTTGTGATGATTTTCTTTTTCATTTTATTTTCCTCCAATTCCTAATGTTTTCTTTATTTGACTGACATATCGTCTCGAAACGTACGAAATGTCTCCATTTGACAATGTAATGCAAATTGTTCCTGCAAAACTCAAATCAAACTCAATAACTTTTCTTAAATTCACAACTTCTCCATTTGATATTCTTACAAACTGTTTTTGATTCAATCTTTCCATAGCTTCATACAACGGTATTTTCAAAAGATATTCCATGTCCTTTGTTTTTGCCATAACTTTTTTGTTGGCTGTGTATATTCGCTCGATATTGTTTTCGTCAAGGACGACTGCTCTTCCTTTTGCAAATCCCACCAATATTTTTGGCTTTTCATCAGAAAGCTTTTCAATTATTGCATTTACTGTTTCATCCATTATTGAAGCCTTAATTAAAACTTCTATTTCGCTTAGATTGCTATCCAATTCAAAATTGATTTTCATTGATTGTTCACGCTCCTTTGTATATATAGTATAATGGAATAAAAAAAATGTCACCTTATTTTGGATACATGGTAGACATTTAAGGATAAGTGGTATTTTGGGATGTTGTATAAATGATGAATGACTTGTTATTTGCAAAAAAGATGGCAATGTTATGTGGAAAAATTTAATGAATAGTAAAGATATAGAATCATTGATATTGAAGGATAGGAATTAATTTTTAACAAGAAACTTTAGATAAAGGAGAACAATATGCAATATAGAAAGCTAATAAAAAACGGTGATGACATTTCTGTTTTAGGATATGGGTGCATGAGGTTCCCGACAAAAGGCGTGAACGTTGATAAAGAGGAAGCATTTAAACAAATGAAATATGCTTTTGATGAAGGGGTGAACTATTTCGATACAGCGTATCCATATCATGCCGGAAAAAGCGAAGTAGTATTGGGCGAATTTGTAAAAAAATATAATATAAGAGATAAAGTATATATTGCAGACAAATTACCTGCGTTTTTAGTTAATAAATCAGAACAGATGGAAAAATTCTTTAAAACTCAGATTGAGAGATTAGGCACAGATTATATAGACTACTATCTTATGCATATGCTTACAAGTTTTTCGGATTGGGAAAAATTAAAATCATTAGGTATTATAGACTTTATTAATGAAAAAAAGAAAAATGGGGAAATAAAATATATCGGATTTTCATATCATGGTAGACCAGAAGATTTTATCAAGATTTTGGAAGATTATCCGTGGGAATTCTGCCAAATTCAATATAATTATATTGATGAAAATTATCAAGCTGGAAAAGCTGGTTTGACTCGAGCAAAAGAGCTTGGTATTGGTGTTGTTGTTATGGAACCGCTTCGAGGTGGTGCACTTGCGGCTCAAGCACCTGACAAAGTAAAAGAAATTTTTAATTGTTACAAAGAAAAAAGAAGCCCTGCAAATTGGGCACTTAGATTTGTTATGAATCACGAAGGTGTTGGTACTGTATTAAGTGGTATGAATGTTTTAGAACATATCGAAGATAATATTGATGCTGCAAACAATACTCAAGCAAATAGCTTAAGCGATCAAGAATTGAACATAATTGAAGATGTCAAAAACGTATACAAAGAGCTTATGAAAGTTCCTTGCACAGGTTGCAATTATTGCACTCCATGTCCATTTGGTGTAGATATTCCATTGATTTTTGGAGATTATAACAGTAAATACTTCTTCAAAGGTGGACTTGGTGGATTCCAATATATTGCACGACATACAGGTATGATGGGTGAAAAATCGGGCGTAAATTTATGTACGAATTGTGGAGTGTGCAAAAAGAATTGCCCACAAAATATTGATATACCAGAGAAATTAAAAGAAGCACATAAAGCACTTGATAAGCCAGTAGTGCGCGGGGGAATGTCTGTTGTTGCTAAAGTTCTAAATAGACGTAGCAAAAATAAAAAGTAAAGTGTGTGAATTAATATATTTTCATTGGCATAAACTTCATTAGCTTTTTCGTTTTAGGAATATCGAATTCTTTATCAGTTGATAGTATGTCGACAAAAGGTGTTTTGAATCCAGCTTTTATTCCTGTATGCACAAACCCATTTCTTTCATAAAATGCGAGTCTTTTTATACGTTGCTCATAATTTTCTGCATTTTTATCATCCATAGTTTCGATGAAAAGTGTTACTGACTTTTCTGGATATCTTTCGAATAAAGCTTTCAGCAATTCGCTTCCATATCCTTTTGAATGGATTTTGTCGTTTACAGCAATATAAAAAACAAATAATGTGTCTTTTGTATCTATAGTGAATAGAATTCCTACAAATAAGTCGTTATCATAGTAAGCTTTAAAATCGTATTTTTTCTTTTTTGTTGCAATGCATAAAAGCCACATTGGAATGAGTTCTTCTTTTGGAAAAACTCTTTTCATAAAAGAAGCGATTTCTTTATAATCGTTTTGCTTTCTTGTGATCGTTTTTTCTGTTAAATACATATTGTCTCCTTCTAATAATTATATTTTTTCTTATATTTTTTGTAGAAATAAAATGATACAATAATCGTTAAAAATTCCGCAACCGGCACTGCTAGCCACACTCCGTTTAAGCCGATTAGTTGTGGTAGTGCCAACAGCAATACTACAATGAAGACTAATGTTCTTAGCACAGAGATTGTAGCAGATATTCTGCCATTTGAAAGTGCTGTAAATAGAGCGGAAGAAAAAATATTGAAACCCATAAATAGATATGCAGGCAAAAATAGCAGTAGCCCCCATTTTGCCATTTCAAAAGTTGGACTTTCCTCTGATATAAAAACACCAATTGCCTGATTTGAAAAAATGAGTGTTAATACAACTACGAATACTGAAGTAACTGCAATTATTTTGAGACTTTGCATTATGACTTTATGTAAACCTTGATGATTTTCTTCGCCGTACTTGAAAGCGATGATTGGGGATGAACCAATAATGTAGCCGTTGAAAATTGCACTTTGAAACATTTGTATATATAGAATTGCACTTATTGCAGCCACTCCAGAAGCACCTACTATTCTTAAGAGAATAAAGTTGAACATTAGTGTTGTAACTGAAGAAGCTAGAGACCCAACAAGTTCTGATGAGCCATTAAACATACTTAACACAAGAGTTTTGGCATGAAATTTTGGTTTGCCGAAATGGAGAAGGCCATTTCTTTTGAAAGAAAAATAGAAAAAGCCTACAATTCCTGTAACTGCATATCCTGCACCTGTCGCAAGACCTGCTCCTGCAATGCCTAAATCTAACAGTGTTGGAGATATAAAGACATAATCAAGTACAATGTTAGTAATGCCTCCTAAGAGGCTCAAAACAAGCCCAAAAGTTGGTTTGCCAGCAGTAATAATAAAACTCTGCGAAAACACCATAAAAAACAACGGGATTATAAAACCTGATATACTTAATAAATAATCTTTTGCAAGTGGATATAATTCTCCGTTAGCCTTTAAAAGGTTTAATATTTGATCTGGAAATGTAAAAGCCAAAAAGGAGAATATAATACCTAGAGCAAAACCTAATATATATATTACTGTTAGGAATTCTCTTGCTTCTTTTTCCTTCCTCTGGCCTAAAAACCTAGCAATTACTGCATTGCCACCAGTTGCAAACATGAGTCCAATTGCCATGAATATTCCAAAGACAGGCGTAATAATATTTACAGCGGCAAGCGCATTTTCTCCAACGAGAGTTGCAACAAAAATACCGTCAATAATCATGTAGGTAGACATGAACACTAATGTAATTATGCTAGGTAGGGTGTATTTTAATATGCCGGTCATGCTAAAATCTCTTCCTAATGGGCTAGTTTCCATAGAATTAACCATTACGACCTCCTGTTTGTACTTTATCTGTTGAAAAAATTGAAAAATCTTCTAAAATTTCATAAAACAAATTCATTTTTTCTTTGCCATATTTTTTGATCAAAAGTTCCTCTGTTGCCAGGATGATTTTTTTTGTTTCGTCAAAGTAATCCGATGCTTCTGTATTGGTAGAAAGATAATATACTCTTTTATCCTTTTCACTTTGTGTGCGTAGTACATAACCTTTTTTACATAGTTCGTTTATTTTTTGAGTAACAGAAGGCCTAGTTACTCCTAACAAATCTGCTATCTGCGATGAAGTATATTCGTTTGGGTGTGCATCAATTATATTTAAGTATAGTACATCATGGTAAGATAACTCCCCGTTGTTATTACCAGAGTATGCATACTGCAATTCAGCAATTGCCATGTCGTGGAATAACTTATCAAATATCTTGTTGATTTTTCCGTTCATATTAATTCTCCTTTTAATCGAAAACAATATAAGTATATTAAACTAATTAAGTTTATATAA
>CAYJEX010000020.1:0-15050 GCA_964369465.1 uncultured Oscillospiraceae bacterium | reverse complement strand
GAAAGGAAGGGTTCGCCTTTGTCTAAAAGAACATACTTTAGCAACTTACCTATTATAATAATCACATTCTTTTCTGTGATTGTTTCTTCGCTTATTTTTTATTATATTACTACCGTTGACGATGAAATCTTGAAAATAACACGGATGAAGGTGGAAAGTATAAATAAGGAAACGGGTCTGGAAATTGGACGTAATATAGAAGAAAGCGAAAATGACTTGAATTTGCTTTCTGAATACGCGTCTGATTATGAGATCAACTATGGAAATGCTGTGTCATTTCTCTCTTCTCAATCGCAAGTAGAAGAATTCGACGCGTTATTTTATGTCGATACAAACGGCAATGCGATTTCCTCAAATAATGAAGAATATGATTTTTCAGACAATGCTTCATTTATTTTGGCTATGAATAATGAATTTGTTGTAACAGAACCTTATGTTTCATCTGTTACGGGAGAGGTCGTATATAACATAGCGGTGCCTATAATGGTAGGCAATGATATTACAGGAGTTTTGCTAAGCGAGGTTCCTATTGACGAATTATGCGAAGTAATGGACGATACTGTAAAAAGTGGATGGGTATTTTTTGTTGATTATAATATGAATATTCTCTTTTCTTCCAATGATGAACGTAAGGAGTTTGCAGCTGTGCCACAAAATGATTTGGAAGTTTTGGGTTTGGAAAATGTTGCGAAAGGAACCCAAAATGGAAAAGAAGGCAAAGCGGGGAGTTTTTCGTATGAGACAGATTATGGAGATGGAACAGTACAAAAAATACTAACATATACTCCAATTGAAATGACAGAATGGTTTTTAGTTGTTGCCATTGAAGAAAGCGCAGTTAATATTGATTTAGCGACTTCATTAATGCAAATAACTACAATAGGCTTTGCTATTCTATTTGTGACGATTATATTCTTAATTTATCTTTGGTTAAACAGATTTATGGCAATGCGCTCGCTTGAAAAGACAGCGTATTATGATCCGCTCACAAATCTCCCTAATTTAGCTAAATTGAAAAAAAACATGACTGAAGTATTAAACAAAAATAAAGATGAAAAATACTCAGTTGTAAAAATTGATATTGAAAATTTCAAAGCGATAAATGAGTTATTCGGGTTCGAAATTGGTAATAGAGTTTTGCAGTCATTTAAACCGATCAGAGATACGGTGCAAGAACCGACGTTACAAATTGCAAGAACAGGTGTAGATGAGTTTGTACTTTTTTCAGGAAATGGCTTTTTAGATGACATGGAAAAAAGGACGGCAATTTACGAATCTTATTACAACAAATTCATACCAGAACTAGGGGATTATCATATTTCATTCAAATATGGTAGATACCACATTCCAGTAGGTTATACAGATGTTGATGAAATAATAAACAGACTTAATTTGGCGCATAAAATATCTAAAGGAAAAAAAGGACTTATTATTTACGATTATAATGAAACATATACCGAAAAACTGTATAAAGAAGCTGAGATCACAAGCAAAATGATTTCGGCACTAAAAAACAACGAGTTCGAAATTTTTCTACAGCCTAAAATAAGTTTAAAAGATGATACCATTGTAGGAACTGAAGCACTTGTGCGTTGGATAGAACCAAACGGAAATATAATGTGCCCTAATGATTTCATACCATTGTTTGAAAAAAATGGTTTTGTTTTGGAACTTGATATGTATGTGTTTTCGCAAGTGTGTCAAACTATTAGAAGATGGATTGACGAGGGGAAAACGCCACTTCCTGTTTCGGTAAACTGTTCGAGGCAAAATTTATACAAAAGTAACTTAGTTAATGACTATGTTGAAATAGCGAACAACTTAAATGTTCCACATGAGTATTTAGAGATAGAACTTACGGAATCTACAACTATGGAGGACAAAACTCTTATTACAAAGTTATTCTATGATTTAGGAGAAGCTGGATTTAAAATATCAATTGATGATTTTGGTTCTGGATACTCATCACTTGGACTAATAATAAATTTAAGAGCAGATACTTTGAAGTTGGATAAAAGCTTTTTTGATGAGGAAGAAGAAGCTGAACGCGTAGAGTATGTTGTGGGAGGTTTTATAAAACTGGCGCACGATCTTAGTATGGATGTTGTTGCTGAGGGGATTGAAAAACAAGAACAAATTAATCTACTTAAAAAATTAGACTGTGATGCTGTCCAAGGAAATTACAACTCAAAGCCTATACCAGTATCGGAATTTGAAGAAAAGTACAAAGACTACTTATGTAGGAAATCTGAAAACTAATTTATTACAATCTTAATCAAATGATATCTGCGGAAAAATGATTTTAATTCATAAAACACAAAAAGGTTCGCCAGTGAAGCGAACCTTTTTATATTTAAATTTGGACTTGTGCTAAATGAATTAAGTCTATAGTAGAATGTTGAAAGCGTATCCTGATATTACAGCGACTGTAAAAATACAAAGCAAAAATGTGATGATGAATTGTTTCTTAAATAAAGTGCTAAGTAGTGATACTTCAGGAATACTTGCCCCAGCACCTCCAATTATTAATGCAACCATTGTTCCAAGGCCTACTCCTTGACCAATTAGCAGATTAGCTAGCGGTAAAACTGCTTCGGTTCTTATATACATTGGTACGCCTAAAATTGCTGCAAGTGGTACAGCGAATGGGTTGTCCTTGCCAGCTACTTGCATCAAGAATTCTTCAGGAACAAATCCATAAATAAAAGAACCTATGCCAGCTCCAATTAAGAGGTAGAGTAGAATTTTTTTGAATTGCTCCCACGCATCGCAAAATGAAAATTTCCAAACTTTTCTATGTCTTTGTAACAAGGTTCCTTTTTGCCCTTTGAACGAAATATCCGTAGAATCGCAGCAGTTATTTTCTTCTTTTGAAGGGATATTGCAATCATGAGATGAAACTGTACAATCACATGTATCTTTAGAATGAGATGGATTTACAAAAGTAGAACTATTAGAGGGTGTGCATCCACAAGAATTTGATGTAGTAGAAGTTGTTTCACAATAAGAATCGTTTGATGTATCACAATCACAAGGTTCTGTAGTGATAGATGGAGTATCGCAACAGCTTGCACTTTCATCAAAATTTGCAACTTTATTGTCTTTGAAGTATCTCTCGAACCCCAACCTGTCTAAAATATATCCTGCTACAATTGCAAAGACAAGTGCTATTCCTGCATACAGTAACGTTGGAACGAAACCAAAGAACCCAAAAAAGATAATGATTATCATAGGGTTTAATATAGGTGATGTTAACAAAAATGATACCATTCCTGCAAAAGGCGCACGGCTTTTCCTTAGTCCTACTAGAAGAGGAATTGTTGAGCAAGAACAGAAAGGTGTGATAGAACCTAAAACGGCTCCAAGTATGCTGTTCAAAAATCTGTATTTCGTTGTAAGTGCCCTTTGTATTTTCTCTCTCGAAATGTAGCTTTGTAATAAACCTACAAAAAAGCTTATCAATATAAACAAGAGCATTAACTCAATAAATAAAAATGTAAATGTTCCAAGAACACTGCTTATCATAGGTTCAGTGATGCCTAAGTAAGAAAGAATTTTTGTGAAAAAATCTATAACTTGTTGTTGCATAGTAGTTGTCTCCTTAAAACTATAAAACTAATTTTGACGAATTGTTTTTGTTTAATTAAGCACACGTTTAGGTGTGCTTAATTAAATTTATCTAAAATTTCTTTTGCTTTACCAAATTGTTCGTGATTGATTTCGTAGTACATCCATTTGCCATCTTTTCGAGGTATAACTAGATTTGCGTTTGATAGCACTTTTAAATGGTGAGCCAATGTGGAAAGTGGCATATTCATTTTTTCACTTAGATTGCAGTTGCATTCTTCACCTAAAAGAAGTATTTCTAGAATTTTGATTCTTTGCACGTCTGAAAGCCCCTTAAATACTAAGTGTATATTATCTTTTTCCAAAACCATTTTGTTGACCTTTCGTAGTAAATATAACCATAAAACTAATATTATAGTTGTATTATAATAAAGTGACTTGGTGTTGTCAATAGAAACTTATGATATTTTTCAGAAAATATTATTTTGCCTAAAATTGAAATTTGAAAAGATTATATAGAATGAAATCAAAACTATATAGAAAAAATCAATCTAACAACAGTAGAACTATTTATAGTTAAGATTTTTTACTCACTTTTGTCTATAGGTAAGCCAATATCTACCCACTTGTTAACATCTCCATTTCCTGCCCATGTCGCTAAAACAATCTCGCCAGTTGAGGTGTTAATATGAAAAGCTAGTGCTGCTTCATTTGCAAGCTGAGATTTTGGAAGGGCTAAATATGCTGCATAACCTGTAGTAAGTGATGAATAAAAAGTTCTAGCTGGAACTGCTTCTTTGCCAAATAAACCAATCAGGTATTCGGCATATTCTTTGATCATAGCATCATTAGTTAATTTTTTCAGGTCGCTATTTTTTGTAAAAGCTGAACTACGCATAGGTTGTCGAACGAGTAGTATTCCTTCGTAATTTTTTGCTTGAGAGTCTGCACCTGCTGTCCATAAAACCTCGACATAGTGATTAGGTGGGAGATCAATTCCTGGCGTAATCATAGCAAGTGTAGCTGTTTCTAGAATGCTGCTTGCAACGGCTAAATCTGCTGTTTCGTTCGCACTTTCTACATAATTAAGGTATTGAGGAATTACCACAGATGCCAAAATAGCAAGTATTGCGATAATTACAATAACTTCAATTAGTGTAAAACCTTTATTCAAACGTTTGGATTTCTTTTCTGAATTAATGTATAATTGCATTATATAAACCACCTCTCATTTAGTAAGTATAAAGCCACAATATTTTTCATACAATATAATTATACTATATTTAAATATTATGGCAATTGTTATGTTAATATATATTTATCTAAAATTTGCTAGCAAACAAGTGATCTTTTCGATGACGCATAAATTCAAAATATCTAGTTATGAACCATATAATGTTTGTTGAAATGTAGATGAAAGCCATTCGAGTTGAATTGTTTTCGCTAAACTTGAGCTTGTTACGACAAGGTGAGGCAAGGGTTTAGTCATAAAGTTTTTAATATATCATGTCAGATAAGGAGATCGTTAATGAGTAAATATATTGTTCTTTTTGAAGTAACGCTTACAGAAGAAGGTAAAGCTAGATATTTCGAGCTTGCAGCAATGCTAAAACCAATGCTGGTCGACGTCGAAGGATTTGTTAGTGCTGAGAGATTTCAAAGCCTCGCTGACGAAAACAAATTACTTTCCATGAATGTATGGGAAAGTGAAGAAGCAATGACGAAATGGAGAACTACAACTGAACATAGGATGAGCCAATTGGAGGGAAGAACAAAACTTTTTGAAAAGTTTAAAATATCGGTTGTATCAGTTGTTAGAGAATATACCGATAAAGATAGGGTTGAGGCACCAAAAGATTCAAACGAATATTTTGAATAATAGAATGATTCGTCGCAATGAAACTTCATAAAAAATATTTTATAAATTCAAACTAAAATTAGCATTTTGTACCGCCACTTGTAGAAGGTGAATATGATTATTAGCGCAACGAGAAGGACAGACATCCCCTCATATTATGGAGAATGGTTTGTCAATAGATTAAAAGAAGGGTATGTTTTGATACAAAACCCATATAATAATAACCGTTACTCAAAAGCAGTATTAACACGGGAAGCTGTTGATATTATTGTTTTTTGGACAAAGAACCCGAAGTCTTTTTTCAAATACCTGTTGCAAATAGAAGAAATGGGATATCCTTACTACTTTCAATTTTCACTTACTCCTTATGGCAAAGATATCGAGAAAAATCTACCAACAAAAAGAGAACTACTTGAAATATTTATTGAATTGAGTAATCGCATAGGAAAAAAGAGAGTGGTTTGGCGTTATGATCCTATTATACTTTCGGATGAATATACAATAGAGTATCATGCAAAATGCTTTGAGCGAATGTCAAATAAACTCTCTGGCTATACGGAAAGATGCGTTATTAGTTTCGTTGATGGATATAAAAACGTGTCAACAAGGATGGGGAAAGACCCTGCTTACAATATGACAAAGAAAAACATTTTGAAAATCGCAGAAATATTTTCAAAAATTGCACAAGCGAATAACATAGAAATTTTCACTTGTGCAGAAAAGATTGACTTAGAACAATTTAATATTAAGCATGGAGCTTGCATAGATAAAAAATTGGTAGAAGAAATTCTTGGCAAATCTATTAATGTTAAAAAAGATAAAAACCAAAGGGAAGAATGTGAGTGTATAGAAAGTATTGATATAGGGACATACAACTGTTGTTCAAATGGATGTACTTATTGTTATGCACTTACTAATGAGAACGATGCACTTGATAATATGGCAATGCATAACCCACGACTCCCCGTATTGATTGGAGACGTTAATCATAATGCGATTATTACGAATAGAGATACTTCTAGTGTAGTTGAAAATCAAATATCTATTTTTTAAGTTGTAAATAGAAACATATTATATTCATTTAAAAATTACTATAAAAGTATTGACATAAGAAATAAAAGTAGTAAAATATAGTTAGCACTCATAAAGAAAGAGTGCTAACAAACAAAAGCTACAAGGCGTGCGAAGAAGCCTGAAGCGCCATGTATATAGACATACATTAGCAAAGGCTTATAAGCAACAACGCAGTAATAGGCAAAAAAGGAAGGTAAAGTTACGCAGGATTTTTCTTGAAAGGCAAGGAATAGAGTGAGTTATGAGGTGCGCGTACCTAGATGTACGTAAACCGAAGAACGAACGAATATGACATAGCATTGCGAGAAAAAGACAAGTAAGAAAGTTACGCAGGATTTTTTGTCTAGAACAAGGCGTGCGAAGAAGCCTGAAGCGCCATGTATATAGACATACATTAGCAAAGGCTTATAAGCAACAACGCAGTAATAGGCAAAAAAGACAAGTAAGAGGAGGAAAGAATATGAGTTTTGGTATCAAACCCTTAGGCTCGAGAGCAGTAATTAAAAGATTAGAAGCAGAAGAAAAAACAGCTAGTGGAATTGTGCTTCCAGGACAAGCAAAAGAGCAACCGCAAATGGCAGAGGTAATGGCAGTAGGCCCTGGGACAGAAGAAGAAAAAATGGAACTAGCAGTTGGTGACGTAGTAATATTTTCACAGTATGCAGGAACAAATGTGAAATATAGTGGAGAAGAATACACAATATTAAGCCAAAGAGATGTTTTGGCGAAGGTGGAAAAATAAAAGGAGAAAAAAATGGCAAAAGAAATTTTTTATAATGAAGACGCAAGAAAAAAATTGCAATCAGGAGTAGACCAACTTGCAAATACGGTAAAAATCACATTAGGACCTAAAGGAAGAAATGTATTGCTTGATAGAAAATTTGGGTCTCCGCTTATCACTAACGATGGTGTAACAATAGCAAGAGAAATTGAACTTGAAGATCCTGTAGAAAACATGGGAGCACAATTAGTAAAAGAAGTAGCTACAAAAACAAACGACGTTGCAGGTGATGGAACGACTACTGCTACATTATTAGCACAATCAATCGTCAGAGAAGGATTTAGGAATGTAGTTGCTGGGGCAAACCCAATGCTAGTTAAAAAAGGTATCAAAGGTGCGGTAGACGTTGCAGTTGATGAAATAAAGAAAAACTCTAAAGCAGTTGAAGATAAAGACAGTATTGCACAAGTAGGATCTGTTTCATCAGACAGTGATGAAATCGGTGGCCTAATTGCAGAAGCAATGGAAAAAGTAGGAAAAGATGGAGTAATTACGGTAGAAGAGTCTAAGTCAATGGGAACTACTTTGGAAGTTGTAGAAGGAATGCAATTTGATAGAGGGTATTTATCGGCATATATGGTAAACGATACAGAGAAAATGGAAGCTGTTATGGAGAATCCATATATATTATTAACAGATAAAAAAATCTCTAGTATTCAAGATTTATTACCATTGTTAGAGCAAGTAGTTCAACAGGGAAGAAAACTTGTTATTATTGCTGAAGATGTTGATGGAGAAGCACTTGCAACACTTGTAGTTAATAAACTTAGAGGAACATTTGATTGTGTGGCAGTTAAGGCACCTGGTTTTGGCGAGAGAAGAAAAGCTATGATGGAAGACTTGGCAATATTAACAGGTGGTACTGTTATTTCGGAAGAAGTTGGATATGATATTAAAGAAGCGACTTTAGATTTACTAGGTACAGCGGCAACAGTAAAAGTTGACAAAGAAAATACTACTATAGTAGATGGAGCAGGCGAAAAAGCAGAAATAGAAACTAGAATAGGAATGCTGAAAAAACAAATTTCAGAAACAGAATCTGATTTTGATAGAGAAAAAACACAAGAAAGACTAGCAAAACTTGCAGGTGGAGTTGCAGTAATTAAAGTTGGTGCTGCTACAGAAACAGAACTAAAAGAAAGAAAACTTAGAATTGAAGATGCTTTGAATGCAACAAAAGCAGCAGTTGAAGAAGGTATCGTTGCAGGTGGCGGAGTTGCTTTGGCAAACGCTATCCCAGCAGTTGAAAAATATGCAGCTACTCTTACTGGTGACGAAAAAATTGGTGCAGACATTGTGACTAGAGCATTAGAAGAACCGGTTAGACAAATTGCAGAAAATGCAGGACTTGAAGGAAGCGTAGTAATTGCAGAAGTTAAAGCTAGGGGTAAAGGGATAGGCTTGAATGCATCTACAGAAGTTTACGAAGATATGATGAAGGCTGGAATAGTAGACCCTGCTAAGGTAACAAGATCGGCGCTTCAAAATGCGGCATCAGTATCTGCAATGCTACTTACAACTGAAGGTTGTGTTGTAGAAATAAAATCTGATGAACCTCCAATGGGAATGCCTCCGATGGGTGGCGGTATGCCAGGAATGATGTAACATCATAGGGATATTGAGTTTTGCAAGCTATTGATATGAATTGTCGAATTTGCAAAATGTAACATTCCAAAAATTCTAAAAAAAAATATAAAAATGCTTTTCGAGACTTACACGACTTGACGAAAAGCATTTTTTTTATGATAATAAAGGGATGGAGTATTAATGAAATGGAGATATAATGCAAAAAAATGATGTAATAATAGAAAATAAAATGGGAACAATGTCAATACGCAGATTGTTATTTACCATATCGATGCCAATGATAATCTCGATGATTGTGCAGGCGCTATATAATGTTGTGGATAGTATATTTGTTGCAAGGTTAGGGGAAGAAGCTCTAACTGCACTTTCGCTTGCTTTTCCGATTCAAAACCTGATGATTGCTGCTGCTGTAGGTACGGGAGTTGGTTTTAACGCACTCATATCCAAGTCTCTTGGAGAGCAAAATATGGAAAAAGGACATAAAGTGGCACAGCACGGACAATTTCTAACTTTCATAAATGCACTTATTTTTGTTGCAATTGGGCTAGGATTTTCAAGATTTTTCTTCGAAAGCCAAACTGATAACGAATTAATTATCGAATATGGAGTAGAGTACATGAGAATAATTACAATGTTCTCTGTTGGACTTTTTTTCCAAGTTACATTTGAAAGGTATTTGCAGGCTACAGGTAAAACGCATTTAAGTATGATTGTACAAATTGTTGGAGCGGGTATAAATATTGCACTAGATCCGATCTTGATATTTGGGCTGTTTGGCTTCCCTGCGCTAGAAGTAGCAGGGGCTGCAATTGCGACAGTTGTCGGCCAATCTATAGCGGCTATTGTAGGACTCATACTTTGTGTTCGTTGCAACAAAGAAGTGAACATAAATATGAAGGGATTTAGGATAAACAAGAATATCATTTCAAGCATACTTGCAATAGCATTCCCAGTGATAGTTATGCAATCAATAGGCTCAGTTATGATTTATGGAATAAATAATATAATCATCTCGGCATCTGTAAGTGCGGCGGCAGTTTTCGGAATATATTTTAGACTCCAGAGTTTTATCTTTCTGCCGATATTTGGTCTGAATAATGGGCTTGTTTCTATTGTCGCATATAATTATGGTGCAAAGAATAAAGAGAGAATAATTAGATCGATAAAATTGGCGACGATAGTTTCTGTAACAATTATGAGTGTAGGGAGTATAATATTTATCCTCTTTCCTAAACAGTTATTACTATTGTTTGATGCCAACCCGCAAATGATAGAGGTGGGTGTTGTAGCGCTTAGAGTTTTGGGCATAGGATTTCCGCTTGCTGGGATATCAATAATAGTTTCAGGTCCGTTCCAAGCTATGGGATATAGTGTTGCGAGTCTTATTATTTCGATAGTAAGGCAGCTTGTAGCAATATTACCATTGGCATACCTTTTTACAAAATTATGGGGAATAGATGGAACTTGGCTTGCGTTTCCAATATCGGAAATAGTTGCATTGATTCTAACGATAGTATATTTTAAAAGGATGTACAGAAAAGTAATAATGCCACTGGGGGAAGAATAGAAACAAAAATAGTTGTTGCTTACAGTGTTGTATATTTGTGATTTATTACAGTTTGTTGTGGTATAATATAGAAAAGAAAAGGAAAATTTCAGGAGGAAAAAGATAGCAATGGAAGTAAGATATGAAAACAAAAGTTATAAAGGATTTTCGATAACATCTTTAGTTGTAGGGATTGTTTCAGTAATTTTCACATTAACAATATGGATTCCATTGATAGGTGGAATAGTTGCTGTTGTATTTGGTGCAATTGCAAGAAAGAATGGTGATGGTTCATATAGAAGCTATGCTACTGCAGGTTTTGTTTTAGGAATAATTGCACTTGCTGGAGTTGTTCTAATCATTCTGTTTCTGATTCTTTTTGTAGGATTGATTGACTATCTTTTGCAAAATCAAGATTATTATTACTAGAAATTAGATAAAGATATTTAAAACATCATAAAAGTTAAAGCTGAAAATTTAGGAGGATATTATATGAAATTTAATACAAAGTGTGTGCATAGTGGGTATAAGGCAGAGAATGGAAAACCTCAAGTAATTCCATTAGCTCAAAGCACTACGTATAGGTACTATGATGGGGAAGATGTCGCAAAATTATTCGATCTGGAAAGTGCTGATTTCATGTATTCGAGATTAGGGAATCCTACTGTAGATGGACTTGAAAAAAAGATGGCAGAACTTGAAGGAGGAACTATGGCAATAGCTGCATCTTCAGGGATGTCAGCGACCCTTATTACAGTTCTAAACATTTGCTGTGCCGGTGATCATATTATTGCGGCCAAAACTATTTATGGTGGAACATATAATTTGTTCGATGTAACATTGAAAAAAATGGGAATTGATTGTACATTCATTGATCAAGATGCACCTTTAGAAGAATTAGAAAAATCAATTCAAGAAAACACAAAATTAATTTTTGCAGAGTCTCTTGGAAATCCGGCGCTTACTATTCTTGACTTTGATAAATTCAAGTCGTTAGCAAACAAAGCTGGAGTTCCATTAGTTATAGATAATACGCTTGCTACTCCATACTTATGCAGACCATTAGAACATGGAGCAGATATTGTTATCCATTCTACTACGAAGTATGCAGACGGACATGCGACGTCGGTAGGAGGAGTTGTTGTAGAAGGTGGAAAATTTGATTGGACAAAGAACGACAAGTTCCCTGGAATGATAGAACCAGACCCAAGTTACCACGGACTAAAATATTATGAAAAATTTGATGGCGTTGCATTTAGTGTGAAATTACGAGCTCAAATGCTTAGAGATTTAGGCTGTGCTATGTCTCCAATGAATGCGTTCTTAACTATGCAAGGATTGCAGACTCTACACCTTAGAATGGAAAGACATAGTCAAAATGCACTTAAAATTGCAAAATACTTAGAAACACACCCGAATGTAGAATGGGTAGCATATCCAGGATTAGAAAGTAATAAATATTATGACCTTGCTTCGAAATACTTACCAAAAGGACAGAGTGGTGTTTTGTCATTTGGAGTAAAAGGTGGAAGAAAAGCGGGAGAGAGTTTTTTCAAAAAAATGGAATTGGCAAGCCTAGTAGTTCATGTAGGCGATGTTAGAACTTGTGTACTTCATCCTGCTAGCTCAACACATAGACAACTAAGTGAAGCAGATCAAATTATAGCAGGAATAAAACCTGAACTTATCAGATTATCTGTAGGAATAGAAGATGCAGATGACATAATTTCAGACCTAGAAAAAGCCCTAAAATAACGAATAAATAAATATTACGCAGGATTTTTCTTGAAAGGCAAGGAATAGAGTGAGTGATGAGGTGCGCGTACCTAGATGTACGTAAGTCGAAGAACGAGCGAATATGACACAGCATTGCGAGAAAAAGACAAGTAAGAAAATTACGCAGGATTTTTCTTGAAAGGCAAGGAATAGAGTGAGTGATGAGGTGCGCGTACCTAGATGTACGTAAGTCGAAGAACGAGCGAATATGACACAGCATTGCGAGAAAAAGACAAGTAAGGAGAAGTGTATATGCCAGTAATTATCCCCAACAACCTCCCCGCAAAAACAACACTAAACGAAGAGAACATCTTCACTATGGAAGAGGGCAGGGCAAGTACCCAAGACATCAGACCATTAGAAATAGTCGTTGTGAATTTAATGCCTACAAAAGTGGCAACAGAAACACAGCTTGCAAGAGTGTTAGCAAATACTCCACTTCAAATCAAGCTAACATTAGTTTGTATGGACAGTCACGAATCCAAAAATGTTGCACAGTCTCACCTTGTCGAATTTTACAAAACATGGGAAGATATAAAAAGCAAAACATTTGATGGTATGATTTTGACAGGAGCTCCTGTTGAACTTATGAATTTTGAAGACGTGGATTACTGGGAAGAACTTGTAAAAATAATGGAATGGTCAAAGACCAACGTATATAGCACAATGCACATATGTTGGGGTGCTCAAGCAGGATTGTATCACAAGTATGGAATACAAAAATATGAAACGGGGCAAAAAGTATTTGGCGTGTTTGAACAAAAAGTAATAAGACCACACAATCCACTTATGAGAGGATTTGATGAGACGTTCTATGCTCCGCATTCAAGACATACATATGTAAAATTAGAAGATATACAAAACCAACCTGACCTTAGAGTTTTGGCAAAGTCAGAAGAGGCAGGAGTTCATATTGCCGCATCGGACAGCGGTAGAGAAATCTACGTACTAGGGCATCAAGAATATGACAAAGAGACATTAGAACTAGAATACAAAAGAGATTTGGCAAAAGGCTTAGAAATAGATCCGCCTAAAAACTACTACAAAGATAATGACCCAGA
Organism: uncultured Oscillospiraceae bacterium; assembly: GCA_964369465.1. Classification (GTDB taxonomy): domain Bacteria; phylum Bacillota; class Clostridia; order Peptostreptococcales; family Anaerovoracaceae; genus CAYJHC01. The sequence goes on along the minus strand of CAYJEX010000020.1, from coordinate 1,800 downwards.
CAAGGAAATTATGTTTAGGTGGAGAAGCCATGCTAGTTTGCTTTTTTCTAATTGGCTAAACTACTACGTATATCAAAACACACTGTATGATATATCTGAAGGATTTAATAACATTATTGATTAATATTAGATGAGTAACATTTCGATTTATAGAAAGGTTACTCATTCTGACAAAGTGCTTAATTTAATAATGCAGAATTAATATATAACTAGCAAATAAATTGCAAATCCAGTATAACAAAAATGTTAAAAGAATTTAAAAGCCTTAAATATTAGTATGCTAATATAATAATAAAAAAACTAAAGTGATTATTTTATTTTATGAAAAGGAGAAGAAATGGCAAAATATTTTGATACACCATCTAGAACATTTAACGAATATCTGCTTGTTCCAGGATATTCATCCAAAGACTGTATTGTCGAAAATACGAGTTTAAAAACACCATTAGTAAAATACAAAAAAGGAGAAAACCCTGCACTAACAATGAATGTTCCGATGACTTCTGCTATAATGCAATCCGTTTCTGATGACAAGCTGGCAGTTGCCCTTGCAAAAGAGGGAGGGACATCTTTTATATTTGCATCTCAAAGTATTGAAGATCAAGTTGCGATGGTGAAAAAAGTAAAGAGCCATAAAGCGGGATTTGTAAAGAGCGACACAAATGTTAGACCAGACCAAACCCTAAAGGATGTAATGGAATTAAAAGCTAGAACAGGACATTCAACTGTTGCAGTAACTGAAGATGGAACGTCAGAAGGCAAGGTTGTGGGAATTATTACTAGCAGAGATTATAGGCCTAGCAGGATGTCAGAGGATTTAAAAGTATCAGAGTTTATGACGCCATTTGAAAAATTAATATATGGAGAAGAAGGAATAACTTTATCAGAGGCAAATGATATACTATGGGATAGCAAATTAAATGCTTTGCCAATAGTAGATAAAGCAGGAAGACTTACGCATTTTGTTTTTAGAAAAGACTATGACAGTCACAAAGCACATCCAAACGAAAATCTTGACGGAGACAAAAGATTCATTGTGGGAGCAGGTATTAATACTAGAGATTATGAAGAAAGAATTCCTGCACTCGTGGAGGCTGGCGTAGATGTGTTGTGCATTGACTCTTCTGAAGGATATACGGAATGGCAAAAAGAAGTAATAGATTTTACAAGAAAAAAATATGGTGATGAAGTCAAGATAGGAGCTGGCAACGTAGTAGATAAGGAAGGGTTTCTATATCTTGCTGAGATAGGTGCTGATTTTATAAAAGTTGGTATTGGTGGCGGGTCTATTTGCATAACTAGAGAACAAAAAGGTATAGGTAGAGGCCAGGCGAGCGCACTTATGGATGTGGCAGAAGCTAGAGATGAATACTATAATACAACAGGAGTATATATTCCAATATGTTCAGATGGTGGGATAGTATATGATTACCATATGACTTTGGCACTTGCTATGGGGGCGGATTTTTTGATGCTAGGAAGATACTTTGCTAGATTTGACGAAGCACCTGGAAGCAAGTTGAATGTAAATGGAAATTATGTAAAAGAGTATTGGGGAGAAGGTTCAAATAGAGCTAGAAATTGGCAAAGATATGATATGGGAGGAGATTCTAAACTTTCATTTGAAGAGGGAGTTGATTCATACGTTCCATATGCAGGCCCTTTGTCCGATAATATAAAACAATCATTACAAAAGGTTAAATCGACGATGTGCAACTGTGGGAGCAAAACATTAGAAGAACTTAGAACCAACTCAAAACTTACGCTCGTTTCAGCTACCAGTATTGTAGAAGGCGGCGC
>CAYJEX010000019.1:23391-25291 GCA_964369465.1 uncultured Oscillospiraceae bacterium | reverse complement strand
ATCTGTGCAATGGTATTTGGTGGTATAATGGATGCATCAGGAATGCTTGCTTCTATGGCAAAAGGATTACTAAAATTTGCAAAGAACACAGGATCTCTAGTAACTGTTACAGCTATAAGCTGCGTTGCAGTTAATATCCTTGCTGCAGACCAATATTTATCAATCATCCTTCCTGGAAGAATGTATAAAGAAGCTTACGAAGATAGAAGACTAGCGTCTCAAAACTTATCAAGAGTACTAGAAGATACTGGTACAGTAACATCTAACCTTGTTCCTTGGAACACTTGCGGTGTTACAATGTCTACTTTCTTAGGAGTTGGTCAGTGGGGAGCTGGCGGTTATGCACCTTTCGCATTCTTGTGCTGGTTAAATCCGCTTGTTTCTATCTTCTACGGATTTACAGGAATCTCTATGAAAAAGATGACAGAAGCTCAATATGAAGCTATTCTAAAACAAAGAGAAGCAAGTAAATTAGATGAAGCAAAAGAGTTAGAAGGATAATATTTAAAACATAGCATAGTATTATCAAATAATATTTCAAATAGAAAAACGCTAGTATAATGCTAGCGTTTTCTTATGCAATAATATATAATTGTACTAGACGGTGAAATTCATATTTAGTAAAATAAAAATATCACTCAAATTATTTTGTTAATACCTAGGAGATTATGTCATGATAAAAATCAAAGAAACACTAAAAAACAAAACTCTAATGCGATATAGCATATTTATTGTCTTTACAGCAACACTTCTTGTTGTATCATATGTAGTGATATCAAATTTCATTCCAATCGTAGAGTGGCTAGGAGTACACGTTGGTAAATTCATTTCTACACTATCATCTCTTTTCGTAGGAATAATATTAGCCTATTTAATAAATCCAGTCGCTACATTTTTGAATGATAAAGTTGTGATTAGACTATTTCCTAGAAAAGACGACGAAGCAAAGGAACTCAAAAGGATAAAAAGAACTAGATTACTAAGTACATTATTTAGTTATGTAGTTATAATTGCTATTGTATTTGCCATTATTTATTTCTTTACTTCACTTATAATTGGTCAATTTATTGTTTCAGGAATTTCAAACCTTTATGATGCAATATTAAACTATATAGAAACACATCAAGCAAACCTCACAAAGTTTCTTGATGAGCTGCAAATTAACTTATCCGGTACAAGCCTAAACGACTTAATACCAGCTGTCCTAGAGTGGTGGCAAAATTCATTTAGCATTACAGGTGTTTTAAATGTAGTAACTTCACTGGGTGGTAGCATTTTCAACTTTATTATTGGGATAATAATAAGTATCTATCTAGTGTATGACAAAGAACTTTTCCTTGGAATGATCAGAAACTTTGTGAGCCTTATTACTACAGAACGCACCTCTGAAAGAATACAATCCACTTGTGGCGAGATAAATGGTGTTATAAGTAGCTTTATTAAGGGTGTATGTATAGACACTGTAATTGTAGCAATTCTATCCTCTGTAGCACTTACTATACTTGGTGTGGATTTCGCTGTATTTATAGGCATTTTTGCAGGTATATGTAACGTTATACCATACTTCGGACCTATTATAGGAATGGTTCCAGCCTTCATCATTGCTACTTTCACTGATAGCTTATTACAAGGAGTTATCGCAGTTGTTTTATTAATTATTGTTCAACAAATAGATTGCAATATAATATATCCAAGAGTTGTAGGTTCATCAACAGGATTACATCCACTATTTGTTTTATTAGCCGTTTCAATCATAGGCTCTTATGGTGGATTAGTAGGAATGATAATAGCAGTCCCTATCGCAGGTATAATATCTATATTTGTAAAAAAATGGGCAGTATGGGCTGAAGAAAGAAAAAAGCAAAAAAATCTAGAAGAAAGTACTTTTGAAAATGAGAAT
>CAYJEX010000019.1:0-23291 GCA_964369465.1 uncultured Oscillospiraceae bacterium | reverse complement strand
TGAGAATGAGAACGATGAATCCTAATCAAAATATATACAGCTCAAATGAATTTGAAAAATTACAAATCAGCAGTTCTATAGAGTGCAAAATTCTATAAATCAGTAGTTCTAAAGAGTACAAAATTCTATAATTTAGCGAACGTGCGCAAAAAGTATATTAAAAAATAATCCCTTCTATGGTACACTAGTATATACCTTAAAAGGGATTTTATTATTACAAATGAAAAGGAGGCAAGATTTTAATTCTACCTCCTATATTTTTACAAAATATCTTTAAATCCATCTTCTGAGTATTCTCTATTATTATCCCGTGCAACAGAAGCCTCTATTAATAGATTGTATTTTTTCTTTGTGACTGGATAAATATAAGCTACAACGCAACCTAAAGCACACATTATAACTATTGGTAATGTTGCAATTGTGTTTAATCCTTCAAGTGCTTCCTCCGTCTGTTTATTTCCACCTTCTTCATATCCTACTGCTGACAATAAAATCCCCACAATAATTGCAGTAATTGCATTTGCAATTTTATATATAAAATTATCAAGTGAGACAATATATGCATCTTGTCTCTTTCTATATTTATATGCATATACTTCTGCAACATCATACGCAAAGGCTAATTCAAGTAAATAAAATGTACTTGAGAAAAATCCCGTACATAATGAAAAAATCACAATGTCCATGAATGTATTGATTCCAATTTGCCAATACACAAACGAAGCTATCATACAAATTATAGAGGCTGCAATAAATACTTCTCTTTTCCCAATACGATTTGTAAGTTTTGTCATTAAAACTGTAAATACTAGCCCCATACCAAAGGTGAATACAAAAAACATTGAGATAGTGGCCTCATCCATTTCTAACTTCGAAAGATATATGTACATTCTAGGAAGGTCAATTAAAGTCGCAATAGTAGTCCCTACCAGGATTACTACCATCATTTTGTTAAAGGTCTTTAATTTAAAGCAGTCTTTTGTGATTGCAATTATACTCACTCTTTCTCTTGGGGTATCCTCTACTTCAACTTCTTTCTCTTTTCCCTTTAAAACATACCATGAAACTATTATTGCAACTCCTGTAAATAGTGCACAAACTATTCCTGAGATAGCCCATCCTGTCTTTTCACTATAGCCCAAGTTCAAGCAGAAAGCTTTAATTGCCATGCTTCCTGATAGTGCGATAAAAGAAGATATCATACTGAAAATATTGTTGTACATTCTAAGTGTATTGCGTTCTTCATAATCATTTGTAAGATCAACAACGATAGCTAAATATGGGACAACCCATACAGTAAAACATCCCCAATATGCCAATCCAATGGCTACATAATATATGTATTTGAACATATCACTACCACCAACAGGTATATATATTGCTGCTATTATTAAGATATAAGGGAAAATTATTTTGCCCATCAACGCACTTCTTTTACCATGTTTTGCTTTAAAATAATCAGAAATGCATCCTACAACAATATCAAAAAATGCAGTAAAGAATATTGGGATAGCAGATATTACCCCGGCTATTGCTGGCGGTATTTCTGCTATGTCTGTCAAATATACCATAAAAAACGAAACAAATAATACGTATGGTATAGCATCCCCAACTTGACCTAATCCATACGCTAAATTCACTTTGAATGATATTTTTTCGTTACAATTTGAAACTTTCATTGTTTTCTCTCTAATTCTTTCAAACTTGTTTGCACTGTAAAAAAGATGTGATATTGTATTTTATCACATCTTTTAGATCATACATTAAATATGCAAAGCTTAAATATCTCTATACTCTTATATTATACAAGCTCCAAAAATACCACTTCCGCGCAGTCTCCTCTTCTTGGTCCTAATTTTAATATTCTTGTATATCCACCATTTCTATCTGCATACTTTGGTGCAACTTCATCAAAAAGTTTTGTTACTACAGCTTCATCATATACATAAGCCAACACTTGTCTTCTTGCATGCAAATCGCCTCTTTTACCTAAAGTAATCATTTTTTCAGCGACTTTTCTTGTCTCTTTAGCTCTTTCAGATGTTGTAGATATTCTACCTTCTCTTAAAAGATCTGTTACAAGGTTTCTTAGCATAGCTTTTCTATGTGCCGAGTCTCTGCCTAGTTTTCTGTAACCTCGCATCCTAGTTTCTCCTTTCGTATTATTCGTCTGCCCCACGGAATTTCAATCCTAAATTTGCAACTTTGTCCTTGATTTCGTCTATTGAAACTTTACCTAAATTTCTCAAGTTGTGAAGATCTTCTTCTCTTTTATTAATTAGTTCTTCAACTTTTTTGATTCCAGTTCTTTTTAAAGCATTAGAAGATCTAACAGATAATTCTAATTCTTCAATTGTCATTTCCAAAACTTTGCCTTTAGGATCATCGTCTCTTTCAACCATGAAATCCATGCCACTTGTTTTCTTTTCTAATTGCACAAACAAGTCTAAATGCTCATGCATCATTTTAGCTCCGATAGATACACCTTCCGTAGGTGTAACTGATCCGTCTGTCCAAACTTCTAGTATTAGCTTGTCATAGTCAGTTATATTCCCTACTCTTGTATTTTCAACTGTAAAGTTTACTTTTTTCATAGGTGTAAAGATAGAATCAATAGGTATTACAGAAACTCTATTGTTGTCACCATCTTTATTTTGCTCTGAAGGAACGTATCCTCTACCTTTAGCAATCACAAGTTCCATTTCTATGTTTGCATTGTCTGATAACGTTGCAATGTGCAAATCTGTATTTAGAATAGTAACTTCTGAATCACATTTTATATCAGCAGCTGTAATTGATTTTGGTCCAGTTTGACTGATATATATTTTTTTTGTACTATCTTCACTATCTATTCTAACAACTAGTCTTTTTAGATTGAGAATAATTTCAGTAACATCTTCCTTAACACCAGGTATCGTAGAAAACTCATGAAGTATCCCATCAATTTTTACAGATGTAACCGCTGCACCTGGTAAGGAACTTAGTAAAACTCTTCTCAAGCTATTTCCTAATGTTGTTCCATAACCTCTTTCAAGAGGTTCAACAATAAATTTACCATAATTTATATTTTCATCAGAAAAAATACACTCAATCCTTGGTTTTTCAATTTCTAACATCGAAACCCTCCTTTCTCCAATTTGTTACAATAATTACTATATAATATATTAATTATTACTTGGAGTATAACTCTACAATTAAATGTTCTTCAATAGGAGTATCTATTTCTTCTCTTGTTGGAATCGAAACTACTTTCCCTTCAAGTTTTTTAGGGTCTACAGTTAGCCAATTAGCAACTGTAATGTTCATGTCTTTAATTTCCATGAATTTAGGAGACTTAGTGCTTTTTTCTTTAACTGAAATCACATCTCCCGCTTTCACCTCGTATGAAGGAATGTCCACTTTTTTGCCATTAATTAGAAAATGTCTATGAACAATTAATTGTCTAGCTTCTCTTCTTGTTGCTGCAAGTCCTAGTCTAAATACAACGTTATCAAATCTTGACTCTAACATGATAAGCAAGTTCTCACCTGACTTACCTTTTCTTTTTACAGCTTTATCAAATGTATTCCTAAACTGAGTTTCCAAAACTCCATATATGAATTTTGCTCTTTGCTTTTCTCTTAATTGAATTCCATAGTCACTCATTTTTTTATTTGTTCTCTTTGGTTGTCTTCTTGATTTCTTGTCAATTCCTACCCAACTAGGATCTAAATCTAACGATCTACATCTTTTTAGAATTGGATCTTTATTTACTGCCATTTATTTTTCCTCCTTTCACTAGACTCTTCTCTTTTTAGGTGGTCTGCATCCATTATGCGGTATTGGTGTAATATCTTTAATCATTACTACATCAAGCCCTGCTGTTTGAAGCGCTCTTATCGCTGCTTCTCTACCGGATCCAGGTCCTTTTACGTAAACTTCTACAGTTTTTAAACCGTGTTCCATCGCTCCTTTTGCTGCTTCTTCTGCAGCCATTTGAGCTGCGAAAGGTGTTGATTTCTTTGATCCTTTGAATCCAAGTGCTCCTGCACTAGACCATGATAAAGCGTTTCCGCTTAAATCAGTAAGAGTTACCATAGTATTGTTAAAGGTAGATTGGATATGTGCTTGTCCTTTTTCAATATTTTTACGATCTCTTCTCTTTTTTCTTACTGCCGTTTTCTTTACTGCTTTTGCCATTTTGTTCTACCTCCTTTCTATTTTTTCTTTCTACTTACTGTTCTCTTAGGTCCCTTACGAGTCCTAGCATTTGTTTTTGTTTTTTGACCTCTTACTGGAAGGCCTTTTCTGTGTCTAATACCTCTGTAGCTTCCAATTTCCATTAGTCTTTTGATGTTCAACGAAATTTCTCTTCTTAAATCTCCTTCAACATCATACTCTGTTTCAATAATCTTTCTGATTCTTCCTGCTTCTTCTTCAGACAGATCCTTAACTCTAGTATTAGGGTCTATCCCAGCTTTCTCAAGAATAACTGTAGCAGTTGATTTACCTATGCCATATACATAAGTAAGACCGATTTGAATTCTTTTTTCTTTCGGTAAGTCTACTCCGGCTATACGAGCCATATTCTCCTCCTATTCCCATCTTCCGTCGCGCAACCGTCTATCGGCGCAATATAAACGGGATGTTCTTTTTTAACTTATACTAACGAATTATTATCGTCATAAACTAATTAACCTTGTTTTTGTTTGTGCTTAGGGTTATCACAAATAACCATAACTTTACCTTCTCTTTTGATAACCTTGCATTTTTCACAAATAGGTTTTACTGATGCTCTTACTTTCATTACAAAAACCCCCTTTTACTTTTCTCTCCATGTAATTCTTCCTCTTGTTAAGTCATATGGAGAAAGCTCCACTCTAACTTTGTCACCTGGAAGTATTCTTATGAAGTTCATCCTTATTTTTCCTGATACATGAGCTAATACTTCATGGCCAGTTTCTAATTTTACAACAAACATTGCATTTGGTTGTGCATCTACTACAATGCCTTCTGCTTCTATTACATCTTTTTTCGACATATTGTTACCTCTTTTGTTTTTAATAAGTCAATAATTCTGGTTCTCCGTCAGTTATAACTACAGTGTTTTCATAGTGTGCTGAAAGTTTTTTGTCTTTAGTCACATATGTCCAATTATCACTAAGCAAATCAATTGCATACGTTCCTTCTGTTATCATAGGTTCTATTGCTAGCACCATTCCTTCTTGAAGTCTTGGCCCTTTTCCCGCTATCCCATAATTAGGAATAGGTGGGTCTTCGTGCAAACTCTCGCCTACTCCATGGCCAACAAGTTCTCTAATAACTCCGAAACCATCACTTTCAACACTTTCTTGTATTGCATGTGATATGTCTGAAATTCTATATCCTGGTTTGCAAAACTCCAATCCTTGGAAAAATGATTTTTTTGCTGATTCGATAATTCTATCTGCAACATCACTTACTTTTCCAACTCTGTACGTTCTTGCCGCGTCTGTAATATATCCTTCGAAAGTGCATCCTACATCAATACTAATAATATCTCCATCTTTCAAAATTCTTTTTTTGCTAGGAATTCCATGTACAACTTCTTCGTTGATGGATGTGCATATGCTTCCAGGGAATCCTCCGTATCCTTTGAAACTGGCTGTCATATTATTTCTTGATATTATTTCTTCAACATATGCATCAATCTCTGCTGTAGTACAACCAGGTTTGATAATATTTATTAAAGAGTCTAGGATTTCCTTTGTTACTTTTCCAGACCTTCGCATAATATCAATTTCTCTTTTTGACTTTATTATTATCATTACTAGTCCCCTAAGATATCTACAACCTGCTCATATGTATGTTCTGCATTGGCTGCACCGTCTATATTAGTCAATTCTTTTTTTGATGCATAATATTCTATCAAAGGTTTTGTTTGCAATTCATAAACCCCTATTCGATTTGCTACAGTTTCTTCAACATCGTCTGCTCTTTGATAAAGCTCGCCTCCACATTTATCACATACGCCATCAGTTATTGGTGGCATATTTGTTATATGATATATGGATCCACAGCTTCTACAAAGTCTTCTCCCTACCATTCTAAACATCAACAACTCCTTTGGAGCGTCTATATTTAATACTGCATCTAACTTTTCACTTCTATTATCTAAGTATTTTGCTAATTCTTCTGCTTGTTCAACTGTTCTTGGGAATCCATCTAATAGAAATCCGTTTTTACAATCATCCTTCTCAAGTCTGTCTAATGCAATTTCAACAACTAATGAGTCTGGAACAAGTTCTCCTTTGTCCATATATGACTTAGCTTTATTTCCAAGTTCTGTGCCATTTTTAATATTCTCTCTAAAAATATCACCTGTAGAAATATGTGGGATTTTGTATTTCTCTGCAATCTTATTTGCAACGGTTCCTTTACCTGCTCCTGGAGGACCTAACAAAACTATTTTCATTTGTTTCCTCCTATTTCAAAAATCCTTGGTAATTACGCATTAGCAATTGTTGCTCTAATTGTTTCATCGTATCTAGAGCAACCCCTACCGCAATAAGTAGCGATGTTCCTCCAAATAATATGTCGAATGATGTGAATTGTCCAACAAGCATTGGTAATGTTGCAATTAAAGCCAAGAATAATCCCCCTACAAAAGTGAGTCTTGATGAGATTTTTTGCAAGTATTCCACAGTTGTTCTTCCTGGTCTAATTCCTGGAATAAATCCGCCGTTAGACTTCATGTTTTCTGCCACCTCAACTGGGTTAAATGTAGCAGTAGTATAGAAGAATGTAAAGAATATTACAAACACTACTGTAAGTGCCGAATACATCCAAACTCCTGGCGACTCAACTGGCGATAACCATTTTGTTATCCATGCTGCTCCTGATGACTCTGGATCCATGAAATATGTAATTGTAAGTGGGAATTGCATTAATGACATAGCAAATATTACAGGTATTACTCCTGCTTGATTTACTTTCATAGGTATATGTGTAGCTTGGCCACCATACATCTTACGTCCTACAACTCTCTTTGCATATTGTACTGGAATTCTTCTTTGTCCTTCTTGTATAAGTATTATTCCAACAATAACAACTACTGCAAATAGTGCAAATAGTGCTATAGAAATCGTGCTTACTTCGCCTGCGTTCCATTTTACCCATGTTTGGTGTATAACAGAAGGAAAAGCAGCAATGATTCCCGCAAATATAATTAGCGAAATCCCATTTCCTATTCCATTTTCGTTAATCTTTTCTCCTAGCCACATCAAGAATGCTGTTCCAGCTGTAAGAACTATTACAACTAGTGCTACAGAGAAGAAGCCTGTGTCAATCAAAGCTTGTCTAAACATACCAACAGATACACCAATTGCTTGAATTAAAGCCATAACAATAGTCAGGTATCTTGTAAGTCTTGCCATTTTCTTTCTGCCTTCTGTTCCTTCTCTAGCCATTCTTTCAAGTGCCGGAACAACCATCGTCATTAATTGCATTATTATTGACGCAGTAATATAAGGTGTTATGCTTAGTGCGAATATTGTTAAGCTGGCAAAAGCACCACCGGAAAACAGATTAAACAATGCGAATAATCCTGTTCCATCTCCAAAAGCCTCTGCTAATACATCTCTATCAATATTAGGAACTGGTATATTTGCACCAATTCTAAATATAACAAGCATTAACAGTGTGAAAATAATTTTCTTTCTTATTTCTGCAACTTTCCATGCTTTACCAATAGTTCTTAGCATTTCCATCTTATATCACCTCTGCCTTTCCTCCGGCAGCTTCTATTTTCTCTACAGCTGTCTTTGTAAACTTCTGAGCTTTTACAGTAATGCCTTTACTGATGTCGCCATTTCCAAGTATTTTTACGCCGTCTTTTACTTGTTTAACAACACCTGCTTCTTTTAACAATTCAGGAGTTACAGTTGTACCTGCATCAAATTTGTTTAGAGTTTCTACATTTACTTCAGCATATTCTTTAGCCCAAATATTTGTAAATCCTCTTTTAGGGATTCTTCTATAAAGAGGCATTTGCCCTCCTTCAAATCCCGGTCTTGTTCCGCCACCACTTCTAGAGTTTTGTCCATTCATACCTCTACCGGAAGTTTTACCTTGTCCTGTAGCTGTTCCTCTACCTCTTCTTTTTCTATTCTTAGTGGCACCTGGAACTTTTTTTAATTCATGAAGTTTCATAAATAGTCCCCCCTCTTTACAGTTCTTCTACGGTAAGAAGGTGAGAAACTTTATTTACTGCTCCTCTAGTAACAGGGCTATCTACTAGCTCTACTGAATGATTAACCTTCTTTAAACCCAATGCTTCTACAACTTTTCTCTGTTTTGGAGAAGCACCTATTACGCTTTTAGTCAAAGTTATTTTTAACATTTTAGCCATTATACTTCCCCTCCTATCCTAATATTTCTTCTTTAGTCTTTCCTCTAAGTTTAGCTACTTTTTCCACTGTCATTAGAGATTTTAGACCTTCTATGGTTGCATAAGCCATATTGCCTGTATTATTTGAGCCTATCGACTTTGCTCTAATATCTTTTATTCCCGCAGATTCCAATACAGTACGCACTGATGAACCTGCAATTACTCCTGTACCCTCTGCCGCAGGCATAAGTAAAACTCTTCCTGCACCAAATACTCCAAGATTTCTATGTGGGATTGTTGTTCCAACTTTAGGAACATAAATTAAATTCTTTTTTGCATCCTCTGTAGCTTTTCTTACAGCTTCAGGAATTTCCTGTGCTTTTCCAAGACCTACACCAACATAACCTTCTCCATCGCCTACAACAACTGTTACGCTGAAACGCATGTTTCTACCACCTTTAACAGTTTTGGCAACTCTTCTGATGTTTACTATAGTTTCTTTTAATTCGCCTATGGATGCATCTATTCTCTTTTGCATTCCTTATTCCTCCTGTTAGAATTTAAGCCCAGCGGATCTTGCTCCGTCAGCTAACTCTTTTACTCTTCCATGATATAGGAAGCCTCCTCTATCAAAGGTAACTTGTTCTATACCCTTTTCTAGGGCTCTTTTAGCAATTGCTTCACCAACTTGCTTTGCAGCTTCTTTATTACCGCCGTTAGTAATTGTAGTTTTTAGTTCTTTATCTAATGTAGATGCAGAAACTAAAGTTTTACCAGTTACATCGTCAATAATTTGAGCCGACATATTTTTAAGACTTCTGAAAACGCATAGTCTAGGTTTTTCAGGAGTTCCTTGCAAATTTTGTCTAACTCTTTGGTGTCTAGCAACACGTCTTGCTGTTCTACTATCTTTTGCCATAATTTACTCCTTTCTCTACTTAGTACCTGCTTTTCCTTCTTTTCTTCTGATGTATTCGCCTGCATACTTGATTCCTTTACCTTTGTATGGTTCAGGTTTTCTAAGTGCTCGAATATTTGCTGTGTAATTTCCAACTACTTCTTTGTTTATCCCTTTTACTAAAATTACAGTTTGTTCTGGTGTTTCTGTAGTTATTCCTTCAGGATCTTTTAACTCAACTGGGTGAGAAAATCCTAACGCCAAATGAAGAACGTCTCCTTTTTTATCTGCTTTATAACCTACACCATTTAACTCTAATCTTTTTTCGTAGCCATCTGTTACTCCCACAACCATGTTTGCAACTAGCGCTCTTGCTAATCCATGTTGTGATCTTTCTTCTTTGCTATCGCCTTTTCTAGAAAACGTAAGATTTCCATCTTCGTTTTTTAATTCAATCAATTTGCTGATTTTTTTCTCTAGCTCTCCTTTAGGGCCTTTAACTTTAACTACGTTATCGTTGCTAATAGTTAATTCTACTCCGGCAGGAATGCTAATTGGTTTTAATCCAATTCTTGACATAGTCTTTTCCTCCTACCATACCCAACAGATTACTTCGCCACCAACACCTATTTTTCTTGCTTCTTTGTCAGTAATTACACCACTTGAAGTAGAAACGATAGCTATGCCTAGTCCACCTAGTACTCTTGGTACTTCATTTGCCTTTGCATATACTTTCAATCCTGGTTTTGAAATTTTCTTTATTCCAGTTATAACTTTTTCTTTATCAGCACCATATTTCATTTGGATTCTAATTAATCCTTGTTTTGTAACCCCTGGTTCTTGACCTTCTTCAATTACATCATAACCTAAGATGTAACCTTCTTTAACCAATATATCAGCTATTGCCTTCTTCATTTTTGAAGCAGGAACATCAACTGTCTCGTGGGTTACAGTATTGGCATTTCTGATTCTTGTTAGCATATCCGCTATAGGATCTGTCATTGTCATTACTTATTCACTCCTTTCACTGCTGGTTTTTTCTTACGAAAACCTTGCAATACTCTTTACCAACTTGCTTTTTTTACGCCAGGAATTTCTCCCTTGTAAGCAAGTTCTCTGAAACAGATTCGGCATATACCATATTTTCTCAACACAGAGTGTGGTCTCCCACATAATCTGCAACGAGTATATGCTCTTGTAGAAAACTTAGGTTTTCTTTGCTGTTTAATTTTGAGAGATGTCTTAGCCATTTATTCCCTCCTATTTTTCAAACGGCATTCCAAGTAGTTGAAGCAACATTGCCGCTTCTTCATCTGATTTTGCCGTAGTTGTAAATACAATATTCATTCCCTTGATCTTATCAACTTGATCGTAGTTGATTTCTGTGAAAATAAGCTGTTCTTTGACACCCATAGAGTAATTTCCTCTACCATCAAATGAATTTTTGCTTACTCCCTTAAAGTCTCTTACTCTTGGAAGAGCGATGTTGAAAAATTTATCAACGAATTCGTACATAGTCTCGCCTCTCAAAGTAACCTTTGTTCCTACTGACATACCTTGTCTTACTTTGAAGTTTGCTATAGATTTTTTAGCTTTTGTTACTACAGGTGCTTGGCCAGATATCTTTGCTAGCTCTGCTACAGCAGTTTCCATCGCTTTTGCATTATCTTTTGCTTCGCCAAGTCCCATGTTAATAGTAACTTTTTCTAACTTAGGAACTTCCATAGGATTTTTGTATTTAAAGTGATCCATTAATCCTTTGAATACTACATCTTTATATGTTTCTTTTAATCTTGCAGCCAAAATCGTCTCCTCCTTTCTTATTTAATAACTCCGCCACTTTTTTTCGCAACTCTGACTTTTTTGTCACCGTCCATTTTACTTCCAACTCTAGTTCCTGATTTTGTTTTGCTGTCTAAAATCAATACGTTAGAAATGTGAAGTGGGCCCTCTTGGTGTCTTATTTCAGCCGCTGCTGTTCTTGTTTGTTTTTGATGTTTTGTTTGCATGTTGATTTTTTCAACTACAACTTGGTCTTTTTTTGGTATTACTTTTAGTACTTTTCCAGTTTTTCCTTTGTCCTTACCAGCAAGTACTATTACCATGTCATCTTTCTTGATAGTCATTTTGTGTACCTCCTACAGAACTTCTGGTGCTAGAGAAACTATCTTCATATATCCAGCATCTCTTAGCTCTCTTGCAACTGGTCCGAAGATACGAGTTCCCATTGGGTTCTTATCTTCTTTAATTATTACTGCTGCATTTTGATCAAATTTTACGTAGCTTCCATCATTTCTTCTAGCTCCTGTTTTTGTTCTAACTACAACAGCTCTTACAACTTCACCTTTTTTTACTACGCCACCAGGTGTTGCTTCTTTTACGGCGCAAACGATAACATCTCCAATATGAGCATATCTTCTGCTTGTTCCACCAAGTATTCTAATGCACAGAAGTTCTTTAGCTCCAGAATTGTCAGCGACTTTCAGTCTTGTTTCTGTTTGAATCATTGCTCGCGCCTCCTTACTTAACCTTCTCTACTATGTTCACAAGTCTCCATCTTTTGTCTTTTGACAATGGTCTTGTTTCCATAATTCTAACTTTGTCACCAATATCACATTGGTTCTCTTCGTCATGAGCTTTTACCTTTTTCGTTCTTTTTACGGCTTTTCCATAAAGAGAATGTCTAGCCGAATCTTCCAGGGCAACAACTATGGTTTTGTCCATTTTGTCACTTACAACCATGCCTACTCTTGACTTTCTTCTATTCCTTTCAATCGTCATAGTTCATCCTCCTTTCTATTTGTCCGCAACAGCGGCTAATTCTTTTTCTCGAATTATTGTTTTAACTCTTGCAATATTTCTTTTTGTATCCCTTAATTTAATAGGGTTTTCCAGTTGACCAGTAACATGTTGGAATCTAAGATTAAATAAATCTTTTTTCATTTTTAACAGTTCTGCGTTCAACTCTTTATCAGTCATTTCTCTCATTTTCTTTAATTCCATTATGCTTCACCACCCTCTATTATTTCTTGACCTTTTAGGGCAAATTTACATTTAACTGGTAATTTGTGAGAAGCAAGTCTCATCGCTTCTCTAGCTTGAGCTTCTGTTACACCTTCTATTTCAAACATTACTCTACCAGGTTTAACAACAGCTACCCAATATTCCGGAGAACCTTTACCAGAACCCATACGAACTTCTGCTGGTTTCTTCGTTACTGACTTGTGAGGGAAAATTTTAATAAATACCTTTCCGCCTCTTTTGATTGATCTAGTCATAGCTATTCTGGCAGATTCTATTTGATTAGAAGTGATCCATCCTGGCTCTTGGGCGATAAGCCCAAATTCACCGTGGCTTATTAGGTTGCCTCTTGTAGCTTTACCCTTCATTCTGCCTCTGTGAACTCTTCTACGCTTTACACGTTTTGGCATTAACATGGCCGTGCCTCCTTCCTAGTTCTATTCCTCTACTGAAGCCTCAGAAACATTAGCTTCAACTACTTCTTCTACTTGTGCAGTTTCTACTGCAGGTGCAACTTTCTTTGCAACTTTTCCTCTTGGATTGTTTGCTTTTGGAGCTTTAGGAGCATCGTCTCTTTTGTTTCTATCTCCGTCTCTTCTTGGTTTTCTGTTGTCGCCACCTTTTCTTTTGTTTCTGTCTCCGTCTCTCTTACCATTACGATCTTTTCTTTCTTCTTCTAGAGTTGGACCTTTTAAGTCTTTGTCTAAAATTTCGCCGTGGTTTATCCAAACTTTAACACCTAGCTTTCCATACGTTGTATCTGCTTCTGCAAATCCATATTCGATGTTAGCTCTTAAAGTATGTAGTGGAACATTACCTTCACTGTATTTTTCTGATCTAGCCATTTCCGCACCACCAAGTCTTCCTGAAACTAATACTTTAATTCCTTTTGCATTGGCTTTCATTGTTCTGCCCATAGCTTGTTTCATAGCTCTTCTAAAAGAAACTCTATTTTCCAATGCTTGTGCAATGCTTTCAGCAGAAAGTTGTGCATCCAGTTCTGTTCTTCTAATTTCTTTGATGTCTATAACAACACTTTTTTTAGTTAGATTTACAAGGTCTGCTTTTAGTTTTTCAATTCCATCCCCTGCTTTTCCTATTACCATACCAGGTCTTCCTGTTAAGATAATAACTTTAATTTCAGAGTCACCTTTTCTTTCTATAAGTATTTTAGCTATTCCAGCTGTATATAGTTTTTTCTTGATGAACTCTCTAACCTTTTGATCCTCGATTAAGCAATCAGCAAAGTTATTTTTATCTGCATACCATTTTGAGTCCCAGTCTTTGATAACTCCAACTCTGAGACCATGTGGATTTACTTTTTGACCCATTACTTAACCTCCTTTTCATCGCTTACTACCACAGTAATATGGCTACTTCTTTTTAGGATAATAAATGCTCTACCTTGTGCACCTGCTCTCCATCTTTTCATAGTTGGTCCTTGATTGATTATTACAGTTGATACATACAAATCATCAGGATTCATGTCCAGATTGTTCTCTGCATTTGCAGCAGCTGATTTAACAACCTTTTCAACTAACTCTGCGCCTTTACCTGGCGTAAACTTTAAAATTGTTAGTGCCTCTTTCAAGTCCTTACCTCTTACTAAATCAGCAACAGGTTTTAGTTTGATAGGAGACATTTTTACATATTTAGCAATTGCTCTTGCTTCCATTTTTAATTATCTCCCTTCTTACTTGCTTCTCTTGTCGGCTGCGTGGCCTCTATATGTTCTAGTTGGAGAAAACTCTCCAAGTTTATGTCCCACCATGTCTTCTGTAATGTATACAGGAACATGTTTTCTACCATCATGTACCGCTATAGTATGTCCAACCATTTGCGGAAATATTGTTGATGGTCTTGACCAGGTCTTGATTACTTTCTTTTCATTAGATGCGTTCATTGCTTCGATAGCTGCAAGAAGCTTCTTATTTACGAAAGGACCCTTCTTCAGTGATCTACTCATTATTTATGCTCCTTCCTACTTATCTTTTCTCTTCTTTACAATATACTTATCTGAGGCTTTGCCTTTCTTTCTAGTTTTATATCCCAATGCTGGCTTACCCCAAGGTGTTACAGGACCAACTCTACCGATTCCAGTTCTACCTTCACCACCACCGTGAGGGTGATCGTTAGGGTTCATTGCAGAACCTCTAACTGTAGGTCTGATACCCATATGTCTTTTCTTTCCTGCTTTACCAATTTGTAAATTTGCATGTTCAGAATTTCCAACTTCTCCAATTGTAGCTCTGCATTCCATTCTGATTTTTCTTACTTCTCCAGAAGGCAATCTTACTTGTGCATAGTCTCCTTCTTTTGCCATAAGTTGTGCTCCATTACCTGCTGATCTTACAAGTTGTGCACCTTTGCCTACTTTCAACTCTATATTGTGTATTACAGTACCCACAGGAATGTTTGCTAATGGAAGTGCATTTCCTATTTGGATATCTGAGTTAGGTCCAGATACTACTGTGTTTCCTACAACAAGCTTGTTAGGGGCTATAATGTATCTTTTGTCTCCATCTGCATATACGATAAGAGCAATATTTGCACTTCTATTTGGATCGTATTCGATAGCTACTACTTTTCCTGGAACATCATCTTTAGTTCTTTTGAAATCGATAATTCTGTATTTCGCTTTCGCACCGCCACCTCTATGTCTAACTGTTATCTTTCCTCTCACATTCCTTCCGGCATGTTTTTTCAAGTTCACAGTCAAGGCTTTTTCAGGTGTGCTCTTTGTTATTTCTTCAAAGGTCGAAACCGTCATTCCTCTTAAACCAGGAGAGGTTGGATTATATTTTTTAATTCCCATTTCTTCTTATCCCTCCTATTATAGACCTTGGAAGAATTCGATTTCTTTACTCTTACTTGTTAGAGTAACTATGACTTTTTTTGAAGCTGAAGTCATACCTTGAGTTCTTCCCATTCTCTTTAACTTACCTTTAACATTCATTATATTAACCTTTGCAACTTCCACTTCGAAAATTTGCTCTATCGCGTGTTTAACTTCTGTCTTATTTGCATTAGTTGCTACTTCAAATGTGTATTTTCTCTTTTGAGAATCTTCCACACTTCTTTCTGTAATTACAGGTTTTAACACTACATCGTAAGGGGTTCTCATTATGAATACACCTCCTCAATCTTTTTAATCGCCTCTTTTGTTACTATGAAACTTGTGTGATTAATTATTTCATATACGTTCATAGTTGTTACAAGCGCTGTTCTCACTCCTGGAATATTAGCTGCTGATCTTACAACATTCTCGTCTTTTTCTGCTGTTACTATCAAAGCTTTTTTCCCTACTTTTACATTATTTAATATTTTTATCATTTCTTTTGTTTTAGGCTCGTCTAATTTTAATTCGTCTAATACGATTATTTCGTTTTCTAAAACTTTAGATGATAACATGGATTTCATAGCTAGTCTTCTTAGTTTCTTTGGAAGTGCATATCTGTAGCTCCTAGGTTTAGGTGCAAATGCGATTCCTCCTCCAACTTGAGATGGGTCAGTCGAGCTACCCTGTCTATGTCTACCAGTACCTTTTTGTCTAAAAGGTTTTCTACCGCCACCACGAACTTCCGCTCTAGTTTTAGCTGACTGTGTGCCTTGTCTTTGATTTGCTAAGTAGTTTTTCACTACTGCGTGAACTGCGTTTTGATTTGGTTCAATCCCGAAAATCGATTCGTTTAATTCCAATGTTCCAACTTCAGCACCTGTCATATCTAGTACTTTTACTGTTGCCATATCTTGCTTCCTCCTTCCCTATCTCTATTTCCCTTGTCCTTTTACTGCGTATTGGATTTCTAATAGTCCGCCTTTTTTGCCCGGAACTGCACCCTTTACAAGCAACAAGTTTCTATCTGCAATAACTTTTACTAATTCAACATTTTGAACAGTTATGGTGTCTCTACCCATTCTTCCAGGTCCTGCATTGCCTTTGAATACTCTCGAAGGATACGTACCTCCTGCCAAAGCTCCTGGCAATCTTTTGTGTTTAGAACCGTGAGTCATTGGGCCTCT
This sequence comes from uncultured Oscillospiraceae bacterium, assembly GCA_964369465.1. GTDB lineage: Bacteria > Bacillota > Clostridia > Peptostreptococcales > Anaerovoracaceae > CAYJHC01. The sequence continues at coordinate 7,002 of CAYJEX010000019.1, read as the reverse complement.
GCCATGTCCGTGTCTTTTGATATTTCCTTGCGTCCCTTTACCTTTTGAAATACCTGTAACATCAAGTTTTTTGCCTTCTTCTAGCTCTGCAACAGTCATAACTTGACCTACTTCGTAAGCTTCACCCTCTGGCGTTCTAAATTCTGTTAAATGTTTTTTTGGTTCAATTCCAGCTTTTTGGAAATGTCCAGTTTCTGGCTTATTTGCTCTTTGCGCTTTCTTTTCTTCAAATCCCACTTGAATCGCATCATAGCCATCAGTTTCTTTTGTTTTGATTTGGGTAACAACTTGTGGACCCGCTTCAATAACTGTTACAGGAACTACTTCTCCTGTTTCCAAGAAAATTTGAGTCATTCCAATTTTCTTGCCTAAAAACTTTTTCATATTTTCCTCCTTGTTTCTTACAGCGGATTATCATTGTGATAATCATACTAAGGGGAGTTCCCTTCGCTTATAACTTGATTTCGATGCTTACGCCAGCTGGTAATTCCAATCTAGTGATTGCATCAGTTGTTTTAGCAGTTGCATGAGTAATATCTATCAATCTCTTGTGTGTTCTTTGCTCAAACTGCTCTCTGCTGTCTTTGTACTTATGTACAGCTCTTATTATTGTTACTACTTCCTTTTCAGTTGGAAGTGGTATTGGGCCTGAAACTTCCGCTCCAGTTTTTTTTGCACTTTCTACAATCTTTGCTGCCGACTGGTCTAATAGTGCATGGTCAAACGCTTTAAGTTTGATTCTGATTTTTTGCAATTCGCTCATTTTTGCCTCCTTCTTTAATTTTGTACTGTTTTCGCTATTCTCGTACAAGGGCGTTTTTCATTCATTTTGCAATGTTTATAGCCACTCGCTAGCATGTTACACTTCTCCGTGCGTTTCCTTGTCATTTACGCAACAAAACAAATGTAAGCCCTTCGCCCCCGTCCAGCAGGGACAATTCTCAACGGAAATTACCTGATAGCTCAGCAACTTCCCGTCTCAACGCTCATTGACAAGCTCTATTAGTATACCTTATCTAAAATAAAAAAGCAAGTATTTTTTCATACAAAAATCTTGCTTTTTTTTGGTTTGTTTATGGTGAAATCGTGGTATTTCAATGTGTTTTTAAACAATTACATAACACGGTACCTAGTGTTTCCCGTTATATTCTTGAAGTAAAATATATTTTATTGTTATTTTATAATTTTTTCGTGTGCATTCTTTATATTTTCCTTTGCTTTTTGGACGTCTGGCGTGGCAAAGCTTGCTTCTTTTTCATATTGGAAATATAGGTATTCTTTGTTCAACTCTTTTATTTTATTCATAAATGTTTCTTTTACTTCGCTCTGCATTTCATCTTCGAATGGAGGCCACCACACTTTTTCTGGCTCAAAAGTCACTAGTTCCAATATTGATTTGTCGGACAAAATTTCATTCTCTATTATCCATTTACATGCTTCAAAATTTTGATGATGCGGAAGAGCTTTTACTCTAAACAGTTCATCAGCGAAGGAAAAATGCCACAAGTATATTTTAAATTCATCTTTACTTACAATATCACCAACAGTCATATTTAAGTGTTCTTTGATAAACTCTACAATTCTCGGTGCAGATGCTCTGATATTTGCTATCTTTGATACTGCTATTTTAACAGTCTCATCATCTTTCCATTTCCAGATTTCTACTTTGTTAGAATAGTAAGCCTTTACCATATTCCCTAATATCATGATAATTTGCATCACGTGCGTTTTTCTTGACGCCATTGCAATCATATCTAATTCAAGCATTTCTGTTATATATGTAATATCAGCATCACTCTTTGCTTCTCTATAATCTTTTGAATAAATATCGAATTGTTCATGAAGATGTAAGTACAAAGGATCTGTAGCATCATACAAAGCCTCATAAGTATCTAAAAAATCCGAAACGACAATATTCCAAAGAAGCTTTTTTTTCTCAAAAATAATTTGAGCATCTTGCATATTTTCTGTTTGATTTGCAACATCAAATATTTCTTCATATGCCTTCTTTGCTTTTACTTTATATTTTTGCTTCTCAACAACTTCGTATGCTGGCCTATAGTTTTCGACAAATTCTACCACAGTTGGAATTTTATCTGATGAGCTAGATATTCCTTCATCATTTTCTTTTTTATTTTTTGGATTCAAAGATGTTTTCTCTTCGTGCCCATTCATATTTTGAGTGTTATCTTCTGCTATTCCCGAAGATACTGCGTTCATGTTTTCCATTGTGATTTTCGTTATCAACGCAACAGACTCTTCTTGAAGTCCACTGGAAGCTAGTTTCTCATAATACTTTATTGGATCGTCTATTTCTTTCGCAAAATTAAGCACCTTATCTTTGAATAAATCTACTTCTTCTTGTTGCTTTGGCAATTTTATTTCAATATAATCAAAGCCAACTATCAGAGCTTTCGCCATATCCATCACATTGTTATTCAAATTCTCTCACCTCCTCAAAAACGTATTCGTATTTTCCATCTTTGTTCTTAGGTGGTTCATATATTTCTAGCGCATATTTCATCTTTTTCATTGTCTTCTCGCCCGCAGCCATAACTTCGCTTTTTTTGTTTACAATTGCTTCGAACTCTTTCTCCACGTCAATCGCACTCTTTTTAAATTCCTCGTCATGCCTAGGCGAATTTTCTCTGAAAGAATTCGCTTCTTCCACGAACTTATTGTATGCTTCATCCGAAATATCAATCATATTTCTGAATTCTTTTAGATTTGAAACTGCAACAAAATCACCGTCGTAATATCCTAAACCATTGTTTTTTTCTATACTGTCAAATGCTTCTCTTAAGTCTTTTTCGTACTCATCTTCACTTCCTGATTGACACATTTTTATACTATAGTAATTTGTATATATATTTTTAAAATCATCCATTTTTTCTAGATACTTTTCTTTCAGCTTATTAGCGCTAATATAAAAAGAAGGATCGACATAATTCTCAGGCTTTTCTTCAAGTTCATTAATTTTGTCTTCGTAAATTTTTGCGACGTCTACCATTTTTCGTTCAGTAGCTGCCTCTTTATAAGCGGCACACTTATCTTTTACGAGTGCCTGACTTGGCGCCAAGTAGAGCGGTGACTTTTGTAAGTCTGCTGCAAAAGCTTCGACATCATCATATTTTTTCATCATATCTAATATTTCTCTATATATAGCCGCTTGATATTTTTCTCTACTTTCGTTTTCCATTCTTTCAGCCATCATTTCATACAAAACTCGGGATTTTTCCATTGTAAACATCTAGTTCTCCTTTCATTATAAAAATAAAAATATAAAATTTATTTAAACATCATTGAAAAACACTTCCACCAATAAATTCACGGAGCAAAGAAGCATTGCTAATAGGTGTTTCATCTTCTATTATTTCAACTCTTCGAATAAACTCCAGAATTCTTCTAGCCTCTGCGTATTCGTCGCACCCTTTTTTTACTTCCATAAGCATTGGTTCTATATGTTTTTTTAATATTCCCAATTCATATATAAGAGTAGTATTGAGGATCACATCCGCTTCCTTATTACCCGGAAATACATTTCTCTCTTCTCCATCTCTTACCTTAGGCCATGATTTAATCGTCTTGTCAGGTGTGTATGAACGGTGATGATAATCTCTAATCATCCTTCTAATCAATCTATTATCTCTGGTAGACACTCTGTTATTTTCATCTATATTTATTTGCGTCAACGGACTAATATATATTTTGAATTTCTCATCTTCAGAAATATTTTGCAAAATATTATTATTTAACGCATGTATTCCTTCAATAATTATTAATTGATTTTCTTTCAGCTTGCATATTCTTTTTCCAAATATTTTGCTTCCTATTCCAAAATCATATGTGGGAATATCCGCCTCTTTTCCAACCAATAAATCTTCAATATGTTTTTCAAACAAAGGGACATCCATGTTTTCCAAGCCTCTGTCAAAATCATACTCCCCATGTTCGTCCTTAGGATGTTCATGTCTTTCACAGAAATAATCATCTGTGCCAATGTACATTGTTTCAAATCCATTAACTCTTAACTGAAGTATGAGTCTTTTCGATGTAGTAGTTTTGCCTGAAGAAGACGGCCCCGCCAGCAATATTATTTTACTTCTTTTATTAATAATATCATCAGTGATTTCAATTATCCTTTGTTGATGTAGTGCTTCTGCAAGCAAAATATCATCTTTTATTTCTCCACTTCTAATTTTTTTGTTTAATTCTTCTATATCATTTATTCGAAGCATATTTGACCACTTATTTTCTTGCGAAAAAGTTTTGTACAAATTTTCCTCTGGCTCGAACTCATCAAGTTCAAAGCCTTTTTTATCATCCGGCCCTCTGACAATTAATCCCTCTTTGTACGGATTAAGTTCAAACTTGTTCACCATCCCTGTATATGGCATCAATTCAGAATATACAACATTTTTGAAGCCATTAATGTCACAGTATTTGAGCGGGAATTCTTCATTTGCATTTTCAATAAAATCATTTACATATTTAATATTTTGATTTTCTAACTCTTCTTTTCCTCCTTTTCCCCAAACTTCTTTTACAGTTATAACGAAGTTTTTGTCAACTATCTCTTGCATTGTTTCCGTAATTCTTTTTGCAACTTCTTTGTCTATCTCGCCATACCCTTCAATCACTGTGAAGACTCCATCAGAAAGAGTGTTTTCCATTCTCACATTTAAATTTCCAAAAAGTTTATATATAGCATATTTGTAAATGAGAAGCAAAGTATTCTGATATGCAATATTTGCAGCCTGGTTCTTGCAGTCATGAAGTTTCACTTCGTCAATTTCATTTGTAATTATAGTACTCAAAGACTTGTATTTACCGTCTATTTCCGCCAACAGAAATTCCGATTCTCCCTTAAGTCCATATTTTTTTATCGCATCAAGCACTGTACTTCCTTCTTCAATTTCAAAGTTTTTCTTTTCTTTTTCGATAATCATATTCACTTTCATACGTATCACTCCTATATTTTTTAAAACGATTTACAACTAGACTCCGAAATATTTTGGAATTTGCCACCTAATCTTCTGCCATATGTATTGTAAATACTATACCACAAAATCTTTGAAAACTCATATCATAATACAAAAAAGACAACGTCGTATACTTATCTTTTAATTAGTTAGTTGTTTTATTCTAACTAGCGAGGATCAGTACAGCAACAGTTGCCTTTTAAAAATATTTTTTTAAATATTTTTTCTCGTTTTTAACAATTTTCAATCATCAACATAATAATTCTTTGTTATATTTATAGTTGTCGAAAATTCTAATTTTTCTTTTTTTCATCACCATAGTTTATGTTTTCATCCAATATTTTCTTTAATGCCTCTAACTCCTCCTTGTGCAGCGTTATCCCTCTGCTCATATGCAAATGGTCTTCGTCCCAATCTCTAATATCGTACTTGGGATTTCCTTCGTTCCAAGAAACCAAATTGATCTCTTTTGACCAACCTGATGCATAGGTTTGTATTACTCCTATTTTTTCTACAATTTCAAATGTAAATTCATTTTTTTCTGCCATGATTTTCTCCTTTCTCAAAGCAAAGCATGGTAGAGTCGATTTACATTATTTTACATTATTTACACATAAATGTCAATTAAAATATAGTCTTTCTAACTTATTTGCAAACGAATAGGCATACTATCTATACATAATATTATATTTGCTTATTACTCTAGGCTTTTCATGTTTTTCCTTGCACCCACTAAGTATAATATTGGAAGTATTAAGTTTATAACTACGCTATATGCCACCTCCGTTTTTATCTAAAACACTCAATTAATTTTAAATGTTCAACTGCTTTTTCTTCTATTTCTTTTTTATCGCAATAATAAAACAAACTTGTTAATTGCTCATTAGTCAAAACCACCGCCATAAAGTGATGTTGATCTCCTGCCATCCCCTTATACACCATCTTGCATACTGCGTTTTCGATTTCTATTTCAATCAATTCGCCTACTCTATTTTCAAATATTTCATCTGGCATTACGTTCATTTCATAAGCGCTGATTCTAACACATAATCCATCTTGATTTGTGCTATCGTATGTCATCACTTCCTCACTATCGTTCCTAAACATACGCGGAATTATCGGCAAGTTTATTTCACCAAACCTAACAAAAGTAAAGTCTTTGTGATAACCTATTTGATACTTTGATGAATAGTTTTTTAGATTACTAACATCTATCGCTTCTTTTTCTTGTAATTTGCATAGCTCTAAATATTCATCTTTAGGTATAGGAATACTGCTGTCAAGTTCTATCGCCTTTTCTATATACTTTATTGCTTTATCACATAATCTATCTTCCCTATCTTTTACACCCTTAGAAATAAATAGTATATCTTCCCACATTAATGCAAGCGCTTGGTTTCGATAACACATTGCATCTTTTTCAGAATTATTCCACATATAAAAGTCCTCTGCCACTTCATTTATATGTCCTTCCCCTATTTTTATCATTACATCTGCTAAATCCAGCCTTCCAAAAGGTGTTACGACACTATCACTTATTTTTCTTGGTGTATATTTGTTAACATCCCAATAAATTCTACTTTCTCCGCCTCCTTTAGTTTGCTCATAAGATATCAACATTATACTTTCAAGGTGTGAATAGTAATTTTCTTCTCTAAGTTTTTCGAAATCTCTATGTTCAAAATATCCTGTAGAATCTATAACAAAAGGTTTTTTTAGAAGATTAGAAATATCTGCAAATAAATCACAAACATATTTATGATATCCTGCCCCTATTAGGTGCGGAGAGGTCTTGATAGTTATATCTTTTCCTTGTCTATTTATAACAATATCCCCGAGATGACAAGTTTCAATAACATCCACGTCACTATACTCTACATAAATATCACCCCTGCTCCCTACAAGTTTTTTAACCTCTTCTCTGAACATTTCCATTTTTTTGCACTTACCACCCATTCTTAATTCAATACTCATATCTTTCCTCCTTACCTAAAATATTTATAAACTAAAAACTTTTTCA
>CAYJEX010000018.1:0-29668 GCA_964369465.1 uncultured Oscillospiraceae bacterium | reverse complement strand
TTCCTGCTTCTTTTGACGGTTCAAGGTTTAAGTATGAATCTAATCCTCCAAAGTTTCTCTTCATGAACGAGGAGTGAATATATCCTACATCACCACTTTCGTCTTCAACGTAATACCAATCTGTTCCTGTAGAATAGTTGTTCAATTCTTTAATTATTAGTTCTTCTCCAACAGCTAGCCTTTTTGCACCTTCCGTTGTATATGGGTTTGTTCTAAGAAGAACACTTTTCGTTACTTCTCCTACTCTATTTGGATCGTAAATTATTTTATCAGATATTTTAACGAAAGAGCCATGGACATACCCTATCTCACTTCCATCAATAGTTTGAACTTTATACCAATCAGTAACCGAAGGATAATCTATTTTTTCAAGCACATACATTCCTTCTCCTACCTCCAAGCTATCAATAATAGCATGTGAAGTAGATGGGCCTTTTCTAAGTTTTACATCTTTAGTAACTTCGCCATAAATGTCATCACCATAGCTTTCGATTTCCAATACGTTTTCTTTTTGTACTATCAATGTGTACTCAATCTTTGTTTCAGCATAATTTTCAGTAGATTTTAACGTTGCATAAATCGTAGCTGAACCTCCATCAACAATTTCGACCATACCACTCGAATTCACTTTCGCAACATTAGGATCCGAAGTTTCGTATCTAATTTCTGGGTTTTCTTTTATCCCAAGTATAGGATTATCGAACACAGCATCTCCATATGATTTTATTATAGTATCATATGTAAAATTCACATTTTGTACTTCTTTTGGATCATAAATAGATGCATACTTCAAGTTTTTTCCTGCTGAACTTGACGGTGTAAACGATGAGTGATTGCCAAAATAAGCCGCACCACCAGATACAATTACTGCTGAATCTGTATTTACTTTTTGTACATGAATATAATCTGCCCACTCTTCTCCACTAAATCCATAAACTCCTGTTACATCTTTCTTTGCTAATGCTATATAGAAGTTTTGGATTAAAGTTTCTGGTGTAACTCCAAACAAATCCGCTACTATTTCAAAAACTTCGCGATCAGTCAAATTGCGGCCTTTTTCATTGTATTCTCTATTAATAGCGGCAAATATATCTTTATATATTGTACTATCACTTTGAGTCCTTAAATATTGTCCAAAAAGATATGACAAAGAATAATTATCTAAAACATTATTATTTGCTCTATAATCCCATCCCGTTAAAGATGTATCTCCACTTTTTATATTACTTGAGTTGTTATACCAATCTATTCTACTTTCACATTCTTCAGCTCCATACATCAAATGCTCTGCTGACATGCTAAATGCCTCATCTAAAAAAGTAGGAAACGCTGTCCATCCTGGAATTTGGCCATAAGCAATGAGATGTTGGAATTCATGCACCAAAGTTCCTGAAGCACCATTAATAAAAATTGTTCCATCATAATGGTTCATCAATTGTGCTGTATCAATATGTACTATATCCATTCCAGGAGTATTCGGATGTGAATTTATATCTCCACTTTCATACAGTTCAATTGACCAGAAATATCCAGCTGTATACCCACCATATCTACTAGAAACACCGTCATCCTCTATATCATAACAAAGAATATTTATTTTATTATCTCCATCTACATCAAAATAGTGCTCGCCAAAATAACTTATCATAGAATCATATTTAGAATCAAATTCCACACCTACACTTCTTGCTTCACTAGTCGTTAAATTAAATTGGTTGTTATCCGTAGGAACCCAAACATTGCAATTTGCCCCCGAATACATAACTTTAAAAGTTCTTCCATTATTATCTTGACCTAAATTAGTATAATAGAATTTTTTTGTATCTCCCACACTATAATTTGCAGCTGATATACTTTTCAAAATTCCATCGTTTGACTTTTCAATAAGTGGTAGTCCTTCTATTTCAGGCAGAACAGAGTTAGGGTCAACTAATGGTCTCCCACTATCATCATATCCCATTATTGAATATTGGTTTTCTTCCTCTGTTTCTGACTCATTTGCTTCATTAAAGTATTTTTTTATCAAACTTGAAACAGGCCCGGTAGTTTCCGAACCACTCTCAAATGAAGAGCTATCTCTTGTAAACGAATTTATTTTTGTATTTACAACAACAAGTTCTTCCCCTGTATAAGGTGCTACTTTATTTACTATTGTGTTTGGCATTGCATAACTGTTAGACGTGAAAATTGTAGCACATATTACAAGCATCGAAAAAACGCAAACCATTATTTTAGTGAAATGCTTAAGTTTTGAATAATCATTCATAGATATACCTCCCTCTATTTTTGTCCACTTCTGTTTCGAAAAGTATTTTGCATCATTCTAATCTGCTATTCAAGTGCTACTTTTCTTGATTTATTATATTATATACAATAAATCAATATTAATCTACAATTATTTTAAGTAAACTTTAAGCAAATTCAAAGTAGGATTTTTTATTTATATCCCACCCAATTCCTGCTATCTATTTCTTGGTATACCATTTCAATCCATTCATTATATTCTTCATTCCAGCTTTGAACTACAGATTCATCATAATCTTTATCAAATTCAGATGTTTTCAATATATCATTCATCGCATAATGTGTGAATTTATATGCGCCGTTAATATTTACATGCCTCGCATTGTAAAAATCATTTACTACATCTAGTCCAATGTTTTCAAATTGGTTTCTATAATCATTAAAATAAAATCCATTTTCTACTACTAATTCTCCAATCTCCCTCCTTATTTCAACGTCATTATGGACTCTCTCCTCTGTATATGGCGTAAAATTGAAGATAGCATTTATATTGTTTTCCCTACAATATTCAAAAAGTTCTTCCAATTGTTCTACAGTTTCATCAGTAAGTTCATACTCTTCATTTGATTCCACATTATCAAGATTAACATAACTATCACTCATATTCTTCTTTCTAAAATATGTTTCATGTCCTTTATATTCAGTAGGTTCATATGTATGAGTAAGTCCCGATAAAAAAGTATCGTGATAAAAAAGCGAACTTATTGCATGCAGATATTTTTCGTCTTTTGATATGTAGTCATACATTAAAATGTTTTCAAATTTATAATACGAATCATGAAAAGCGTTTAAGTTAGCTTCATATCTAGTTGTACTATTACTCGCTTCTTCCGTTCCGAAATACTTGCTTCTATATTCTGACGATACTAATGGGCGTAGTTCTATTACATACGCTTCTGGTGATTGATTTTCTCTAGCCATTTCAATCATAGGGATTGTCAGATCAAACAGCATTGAATCCGCAGTATAGCACAAAGATGTTATTCCATACTCTCCCCATATTTCCATAACATTATAATAAGTAAATGTAGAGCTATTCCCTATAAAAACAATATCGACAGAGTTTTCCTCTTGCGTTTTAAATAATATTTGTTGCTGTTTTAATTCTTCATAAGGATTAGAAATAAAATTTACTGCAGTAAGCATGCCAAAAAGAAGCACCATGAAAACAATACAATTAATTATATTTTTTATTTTTTTACACATTATATTCGATTACTCCATTAAAAATCATCATAAATAAAAATCGGTTCATTATTTGGTCCATATATTCCAAAAACAATAACCATAAATATCAACAAAAACCATATCGCCCATCTCACAATAATATTCGCGCTTCCTATTAGATCTCTTACAGCAGTATTATTCTTGCTATCCGGCGCTTTGACTTCTTGAATAAGGCTGACAATAAACAGCATAACAATTGCAATAGCAATCACTATATAGTCTATCATTACTAAATCGGAATTGGAGAAATTAAATAATTCGTTTGAAGGATTTGAAAATGAAAAAATAGCAACAATTATGTCCTTGGCAATCTCCATGTTTTCAGCTCTGAAAAATATTCTTCCTATTGTGCATAGAATGAACACTTTTATCATTTGAAGTAGTTTGTAGTCCCAACTTGTAGTTTTTATTCCTATTATTTCAAATCCCTTTTTCAAATGTTCTGCAAAAATAGTGCTGAGTACAATCAATATTCCATGGTAAATTCCCCATGAAATAAAATTCCATGATGCACCATGCCAAAGACCTGTCAGTATCCAAACACCAATTATTGGAGGTATTGCAGCTATAATTTTAGATACACTACTACCAAATAATTTTCGACTCCAATTACTAAATTTCATAAGCTTCTTTGAAATTGCAATTGGATAAAATATATAATCTCTAAACCATGTTCCAAGTGTAACATGCCAACGTCGCCAAAATTCTGGCATTGATTTTGAAAAATATGGTCTTAAGAAATTTTCACTCAACTTTATTCCAAACATTTGAGAAGTTCCAATAGCAATTTCCATGCTGCTATAGAAATCAGCATATACCTGAATAGAAAATGCTGTCGTTGCAATAACAAGCATAAGCCAACTATGTTCTTCATAGTTGGAATAAACATCATTAACTAATATTGCAATTCTATCTGCTAAAACTAATTTGATAAAAAATCCCCACAATATTCTTTGTGCGCCTTTACATACATTTTCATAATCAAATTTGTGTTTAACATGAAATTGTGGTGAAACTTCATCATATCTAGAAATAGGACCTTGCCCTACATGCGTAAAAAAAGATGCAAATAAGAAAAATCTCCAGTAGCTTTTCTCTGCTTCATATTTTCCTCTGTAGACATCAATTAGATATGCTATTAGCATAAACGAATAAAAAGATAAACCTAATGGCATCAAGAGCTTAATAATAGGTAATTGAGCACCAATTAGTTCATTTATATTTTCTATAATAAATGTACTATATTTTATTACAACCATCACTCCCAATATGCCAATAAAGGCTGTTATTAAGAGCGATTTATTATTTTTTTGAGTAGTTTGTTTTATTTTTTTTCTTAACGATAGATCACTTTCTTCTTTTATTTTCGTTTTGGAATCCAATAATCTTTCCGACATTTTTTTCGAAACAAAATAGGCAACTGTTGCAGAACCAATTAAAAACACAAGAAATTGCACACCCGACAGAGTATAGAAAATAACACTTATTGCCAAAAGAACGAAACTTTGTATTTTTTTTGGAGATAAATAGTAAACAATAAGAGACAAAAATATGAATGCCAAATACGCAACTGATACAACATCTGATATTTCTCTGCCTATTTGTGGTAATTCTTCTATCGTTGATCCATTATCCTTTTCAGATTGAGAAAGTTCTCCTTTAGAATCCACATAAAATACATTACTCGTATATTCCACACCATCATGGATTACTATTGCTTGAAATTCTATACTATCCAAATCCTGAAATGTGAATTCTACTTTGTCCCTATCTTCCAAAGGTAAGGTACCATAGTTTTCCAAAGCACTCCCATCTATTGTGTTTGAGATTTTCCAACTATATAAAAAATCACTTCCTTTTAATGTGTTTTCCAATTGTACAGTTTCATCATCTAATAGGGTAAGAACTATATTAGATGATGTCATGTTTTCTAATTCGTCTTTTTTAGACCAAAATGGATTTTCTATTGCAAGCATATAACAAAGAACAACAACAATAGATATCAACAATATTCTGACAACAAAGTTTTTCATATAACCCCTTAAATTAAATAGTTTTCGTTTACAAAATGGCAGTTGCAAGTCTTGGTTCAAAACAGCAACACGGCCTTATGCATACAACTCTAACTCCACTAGCTCTCTGCGGCCCAGTCTTTATAAATGTTCCTAAAACCGATATATCGCCACCTAATCCTAATGCTCCTACTTTACTTAAATTCACTTTATCCGTTATTTCTTTTTCAATTTCAGATTGAATAGAATGTTTTCCATATATTTGTGCTTCTGTCATCAAAGCGGTAGCCTCTAATTGTGATCTCCCAATTCCAATTGCTAAAGTACACGGTGTACAACCTAGCTGAGATACAGCCTCTGTCGACCATTCAATAATTTCATTAACAACGTTTTCTATTTTATGTTTGTGAAAAACTCTATAAGTTTTTCCTCTTATTGCTGGTCCACCGCCCTGCATTAAAATGTGAACATTTATCTTATCTCCTTCAATATCTTTAATTATCATAGGTGCGGTAAGAACATCTTCTGATTTAGAGGACAATCCTCTTGATTGTTCTATTCTTTCAATATCGTCCCCTAAAATGGCCATAGGACGGCCAGGAAGTTCCATTAAGCCTTCCTTGACCCCTTCTTTTATCCACGAAAAAAATTCTCCATTTACTGATCTCTGAGAACCGATTTCTACTAGCAAATGAGGAATTCCTGTATCATCACACATGGGACTTTTATTTTCTTCAGCAACCAGAGCGTTCTCCAAAATTGTTTCTAACACCCACTTAGCTGCAGGTGATGTTTCTCTTGAAATCGCGTCTCTGTATGCTTCTTTTTTATCTTCTCTAAACACTGAACTTGCTTCAATTACAGTATTTTTTATTTTTTCAACAATTATATTTTTGGAATTCATAATTCTCCTCTAAAAAATGCTTTTTCCATTAGCAGCAACTACAATAATTGGATAGTCTACTACTTCCAGTTTCCAAAAAGCTTCAATTCCTTCTTCAATAAATGCAACTGCCTCAGACTTTACTGTCTTACTTTTTAGGAGTGCTGTTACAGGTGGAATAACCGCAAATACTGCTCCATTTTTAGTCATTCCATCAATTGTATTTTGTTTGATTTTTCCTTTACCCATATGTAGTTTTACCCCATATTCAGATAATGGAATTATGCTTTCTTCAATTTCAAGTTTGTTGCTTGATGTCGGCCCTACGCCTGCTGGACTAACAGCTGTGTGGAAAATAACACTTCCTTGTAAGTTTATATTATTTTTTTCTAGCAATCCATCTTTTGCTAGTTTAACTACTTTTGGCAAAACAGCATCTCTACCACAGTATATTTCACCAGAAAGCAATATTTCATCTCCAACACTTAGTTCCTTAATATCATCATAAGTGATTGGAGTTTTAATTTTTTTACTCATAACTTACTCTTTTCTATAACTACTCATTTACCGAAAACAAAGAAAAGTAACTTTTTTCGTTTTCAATTACTCCATATGCTTGTGCTCTCATATATGTTTTTTTTGCCCAATTAGTATGTGGAAGTATTTCATTCATTTTATTTTCATTTAAACTTTTAACAACTCCACCCTCTGTATTTAAAATTTGACATGCATCGTCATACTCTTCTCTAGTTACAGCTTGCAATGCATTTACGTATTTAACGTGTGTAGGGTGAATAACGGTTCGACCTATAAATCCATTTGCTTTGTCTATAATTACTTCTCTAAGCAATCCATCAACTTCATCATTGAATATAGGCATTCTTTTCATAAGTTTATCAGTGATATCGTATTCTGGAATTTCTAAAAACATCATTTCCTTATTTACTCTAAAATATTCCCATACAGGCCCAGAAATAACGTAATCATTATTTCTACCAAAAATATTTACGATATCACTTAATATTTCTCTAACAACGCTTATGTCATAAATAGAATAGTCAACACTTCTTCTCACACCGAAGCAAGATGAAAAATCAGTAGCTCCTACACGAATTTGTAAAATCAACTTATTGTATTTATCTAAGCATTTCTTTATTTTCAGAAGTTCATCTATACGTGATTCTTTATATGCAACAGTACTTTCTTCAATAATAGGCATTCCATATAAAATATCACCGAATTTTTCATTCAACTTCACAAGGTGTTCATAGTATAAATTTCCATTTTGGGAATTGAATTTTGGAAAATTGATTCCTGTAAGTATTTCAACATGTTCTTTTTTTAATTTTTCAGAAAATCTCTTGAACTGTTCAACATTTCTAACTCTACAAAATATCAAAGGAATATCGTTACGTGATAACTTGCCCTCTTTAATTGCATTGTTTATATTTTCAAATGTTTTTATTGCATTTTCCTCTGCTCTCTCAACATCCGTTTCTAAACAAGCATCTTCAAAACAAATTACTATTGAAGTTAACCCTGGGATTCCATTGTTGATTATTTTGGGAGCAATATTTTTAATTCCTGGTGTATACATTGTTGCCCCTAGACAATATTGTAACAATTCTCGCTCTGTATATTTATCAAACTCTTTTGGTTGCTCAACAAATTTAAACTCCATGTTGTATTTGTGGTGCCTCATTTTCCCCTCCCCAATTATTATGTATTTACTCTATTGATCCTTTTGGAGAGCAAGTTGCTTCTGGACAATACTCATCAATAACTCTTTTAACTAATACAATTTGTTTAGCTCTTTTTTTTGCATCCTCTGCATTACTTTCCCAGCTATGTGTTTTGGCAATAGCACCACCTGTTTTTAAATATAATGGTGCAGCAACCTTAATCATTTGCGGAACTTCGTAATGTCTAACAAAACCACCTGAAGAGGCTGGATTTTCTGTATGTAAATCAATTGGAACATCAATTGCATCTCTAATTGCCGCAACCATTTGTAGTTGAATATCTCTAACTGGATTAACTGAATCTGCTCCTATTTCTTCTAGTAATTTTGCTGAGCAAGGATTTGCTAATCCCGTATGTGCAGATACTTTGAATTTACATTTTGGTGAAATTTCACCTGATTTTCTAAACTTATCAAATATCCATAAACATCCTTCATCATATAATATAAATGAATAACAACCTAATCTGTTAGCTCTTTTAACTTCTTCAATCGCTCTAACAATTTGTTCTTGACCTCTTAATCTATATCCCATTCTTTGTCCTTCAGGCGTATGCACAGATGCACTTGTATCATTAGTTGCTCTTGGTCCTATTGATAAAACTAGTTCAACTCCCCATTTATTTGCATATCCAACCATTTCCGTGATTTCTTCATCTGTTAAAAACATTATACCTTTAGTTTGTGTTATTCTGTGTATATGTACTCCATATTCATCTAAAGTTTCAAGCAACGCTTTCATTGCTGTTGGCCCTTGAATTCCTGGAACTTCAAACCTATATTGTGCTCCATCTTTGAAAGTTTTTTTAGACTGAGTCAAATTGTAATCATCACCTGTAGGCAAACCTAATTCTTTAAGATGTTTTCTTGTTTTTTCCATACTATTCATTTTTTCCTCCTAACATTTACTATTACTAATATTTTCAACAACATATATATTAAAAATTATTTTTTCTGTATTCTCGTCATGAAATCATTTATCATTTTTTCATACGATGATATTTCTAAAGGTGGAAGCTTTCCATTTAAACCTTTCTTAATCCTAATATCAACAAATGACGGTTTCTCTTCAGATAAAAGTTTTTTCATCGTATTAGATATTTCTTCTTTTGTTGATATGTGTTTCCCAATTGTATTATATCCTGATCCCTTTGCTATTTCTGTAAAATTTACATCCATTCCTGCTGAAGGTTGTCCCCCAACTGATTCATGCGCACCATTATTTAATATCACATGAATAAAGTTTGGCAGTTCAATTTTGCTAACCATTGTAAATGCACCCATGTGCATCATTGCAGCAGAATCGCCATCAAAACAAATGACTTTTTTATTTTGATTTTCTATAGCTAGCCCTAACGCTACCGATGATGCATGCCCCATTGATCCTATATTAAGAAAATCATTATCATGTGTCTCATTTCTTTTTTCTCTCAAGAAATAAAGTTCTCTTGTAGCTCTTCCCGTAGTTGCTAGGCAAATTGAGTCTTTAGGTATTACATCAAGTACAGCTTCCATTGCTTCTTCTCTAAATAATGGATATCCATTATTTACCATCGCTGTAGACTTTTCCCCACTATCAAAAACACCTTTTGTAGCAACAATAGCAACAGGCGTTCTATTGTCTTTTGCTAACTTCAGGAGTTTTTGAAGTTCTTTTTCGAGATCGTCATCATCGTCTTTTGCAATAAAATATGGTATTCCCATTATTTCTAATAGTTTTGTAGTAATCTCACCTTGTTTAATATGCTGTGGATGGTCGCCTTCTCCTGGCTCCCCTCGCCACCCTATTAGTAATACCATTGGAATTTTATATACATCTTTATCGGCTAAAGACACTATTGGATTTACTGCATTTCCAATTCCTGAGTTTTGCATATATACTAATGGGATTTTTGATGTTGCTAAATAATAACCACACGCTGTAGCAACTGCTGTCCCCTCGTTTACAGAAATGATATTTTTTTCTGTTGGCAAATTTTCAATCAAATAATTGCAGAATCCATTCAAATGTGAATCTGGGACACCTGTAAAGAAATCAACATCATTATCAAATAAATTTTTTATAAATCTTTTTTGTTCAATCATTTTTCTATTTCCTTCTATTCTGGTTTGTAAAATGTGAAATATTCAGGTGCATCACATTTAGAGATATTCCATACACTGTCTAAAACGTTCCTAACATTTTCAGGTAATGGGCCATTTTTTATATAAGATAAGTTGCCTTTTAATTGTTCTGCAGAAGACGCTCCAACAATTATACCATCTCCCCTCTCCAGGTTAAGCATTGAATGGAAAGCCATCCATCTATATGAAGCTTCAACTATATCTATGTTTTCTAACTTACATACTTCCTTGATTTTATCTATTGATTCAAAAAATGTATCATGCCAATATCTTTTTTGATAATTGGGCCTATTTTCAAATCGTCCTCCTTTAATTTGCTTATCATCATACTTGTTTGTCAGCAAACCTCCTGCTAATGGGTTATACGCATAAAAATGCATACCATAGTAATCTAATGCAGTATTTAACTCTCTTTCAGCGTTTCTACTCAGCAAGTTATATACTCCCTCGTATACTGATGGTAAAATCCATCCATTAGATTTGCAAATATTATATGCTTCTGCCACCATCCAAGCTGGAAAATTGCTAAGACCTAATGACTTTATTTTGCCCTCTTCGTATACTTGTTGGCATCCCTCTAATGCCGAAATAAGCGGTGTGTTAGGGTCTGGAAAATGTAGGTAAAACACATCCACATATTCTCTTTTTAACCGTTCCAATGAAAGATTAAGTTGAGACACAACTGCTTCTTTGTCTAGTCTTCCTGTTATTCTAGGATTTGCTTTTGTCGCAATTTCAAATTTTTCATTTTTTATCTTAGAAAGACTTTCCCCCAATTGTATTTCACACAATCCATCATTATAAACAAATGCGGAATCTATTTCTACATTTCCACTTTCGGAAAATATTTCAAGCATATTTGTGATATCATCTCCAAAGACTCTTTCCCCAAATTGCATTGCTCCTAATATCAATTTTGCTTTTTTCATAATCATCTCACTAAACTTCTTTACATAATTCTGCTACTTTGTTGGTTTTATTTTTGCATATTCCTATAATTTTTTTTGCCTGTTCAATAGAATATTCTGCAAATTCAAACAATTCTATAAAGCGATTTTCAAATTCTTCTTTTGTCATAAGATTTTCAGGTTCACCTTTTGGAAAATCTATAGTCTCATTTATATTCTTTCCATTAGAAAATTCGACATTCACAATAGAAGTTTGTTTTTGTGGAAAATTTCTTGAAATTTCTTCATCCATTATAACATTTACTTTTTTTGCAACACTCAATATATTCAAATCGTTAATGTAGCTGTTTGAATACTCACTTAATCCAGCTTTTCTATGAATCAATCCCACTGCAACGCCGTATGGTATGCTCATTTTTGCAGATTCAATCCCTTGAATATCTACATGTTCGTGTCCAAATACTGCTAAATCATATGTTTTTACAGTAATACTCTTTATATTTTGTATTTCTTCATAATCTAGTGTTTTCCCAATTTTGATTGAAGCTTCTATTGCTGGATGACAATATCTACATGCTGCATAAGGCTTTGTATATGCTTTTTCAATCGCATACACTCCATTTAATAAAGGCGGGCAGAAAGTAACCTTTTCATCTCCCGTCATCATTTTTACAAAACCTCTTCCTGCAAGAGAGTCATGATGTCCAATATAACCAATTTTTGACATTTGCACTGATTTAAAGCCAAGCAATGCACTTTTGGCAACATTATAGGGTTTAAGCTGAGAGCTGTCATCCAAAACTTTTAGCATTCCCGTAGCCGATACTGTAGCCACATCAAAAGCAGTTCGCCTTTCTTCTGCTGAATAATCTAGCATATAAGCTACTGACATTGCAATTCCTAAAACTCCACAAGTTCCTGTTGCATGATATCCATTTTTCTTATGTTTTGGTTGAATTGATGCTGCCATTGTAAATGATGTCTCATATCCAATTATCGCTGCTTTCAGCATTTTTTCTATACTAATATTATATTTCTCTGCTAAAGGAATAAGTACAGAAAAAATTGGCGAACCCAAGTGAATAATCCCCCTATTCGTCCCATCATCAAAGTCTAAGGCGTGAGAATTTAAGCCATTCAAAAAAATCGAGTCATTTAAATTTGTTTTTTTTCTCAATCCAATTAGAACACTATTTCCTTCATCTTCTGCAAAACTCAAAAAAAACTTTTCAAGTTTGTCACTATTGCTTTTTGCTCCAGCAACAGTAACTGCAAGATAATCAAGCAACGCTATTTCCGCGCGTTTATATACATGTTCGGGAATTTCACTTTCCGCAATACGTTCTATGCTATTTACAAATTCATCTGTCATATTCATGATTTTCACCTTAATTTTATTTTCTATATTATACTTATTTGATTGGTTGCCTCTTTAAATTTTGTTTTAAAAATGTAAATTTATTTATTTTCCCATATGAATACCCATTTAATAATATTGCTACATAGTATAGCATGTAAAAACTTCCATGTGTATGTGCTGAATAAAATGAAAGTACTAGTACAATAAATGAAATCCAAAAATATTCCCATCTTAGAAGAAGTAAACTTCTCACATAAAATATATAAGAAATAATAACACCAATAATTCCGTATTTATATAATGTTGCAGCAAACCCAGATAAATGAAATTCAATCCCTTCTGTATTATCTGCATTTCCAATCCATAAATTAATGCCTCGCATACCTTCTTGCAATAGTGCATTGCCTTCTTCTGTTCTTCCTGACGTAGCTTCTCCAGAAGCAACCCTATCAAATGCACCAGCAAATACTTCAATCTGCGTTGTCATCACCAAGAAAATCACAAAAAACAATGCCATGCGTATCATATTGCCTTTTGTAATTAAATTCCTCATATGAGGCAAATTGTCTTTAGATCTAAATAGCCCTAGGTATAACATCCAACATCCAAAAAGAAATAGTATTCCCATTCCAGATGTTCCAAGGTACACCCCAACTGAAATTAGTACTGCTAAAGCAATTCGAGTTTTAGTTATATATGGAGATAGCAACAATAGCATGATAAGTGGAAAACAGTAAATGAACATATGTGCAGGTTCTAAGAAAAGCGCTGACGGACGATATATATCCATTAATTCACCTGTAATTGAATGTGTACCTGTTTCTGCCAAAAGTATCCACTGTTCAGATTCTTCTAGTAGCAAAAATGTAGGTATAATTTGTAAATGAAATCCCAGAACATAATAGCAAATATATTGAATAATTATAATAATACTAGCCAAGCTTGCAATTAAAATTGCAGCCTTAATCAAATACTTTAAATTAATACATTCAAAAGCCAGTGCTACAAAAAAAGCGCACAGCAAGCCCAATCTACCAATTTCAAATATGTCTGTGCCATGGTCAAAAACCATATATGCGCAATATACAATTAATGGTGAAATAACAATCAAATTATTTTTGTAATTTTTTATGTTTTTTAGTCTAAAACATATTTTTACAAAAACGTATGGAAATAAAATCAATAACATTGTAGCGCCCGCTGAAACAATTCCTATATAATGTTGTAATATCGGAACTGTCGCTAACAAAGCGGGGCATATCCAGTCAAATTTTCTATTATTCTCTTTTCCTAAAACTCCAATTTCCATCAAATTCGAGTTAGCTTCTTTTAAATAATTCATATTTTTCTCCTATTTTGAATTGTATTTATTTCCCTGTATAATCATTTACTTCTTCTTCTGTTGTCCACGTAGTTGTAAACTGTTTAAGCATTATTGTATCTTTAAATGCATATATCTTTTCTTTGTCTATTTCAATTGTTTTGTCCAAAGCCACTCCTATCAAATTCTTTGTAAAATCTGGATTTGAAAAGTGCGAAACCGAATATCCTCCACTCATCCTTGGATTGAATTCTAGTAAAACAAAATCTCCATTTTCTTTTTGCATAATATTCAAATCAATTATACCATACGCACCAACTGGTTTAACAGCATTATATACATACTCAAATAATTTTTCATCTCGATATGTCGTGTTTTGATACGTTTCTCCGAAATGTTCTGTCAAGTTTTTCATCGTTACAATAGATAATGGTTCTCCATCCTTATTACATATAACATGTGCCGCTATCAATACTCCCTTTAATGTTTCTTGGTAGATACATTTTTCATCTTCTGGAATACTGCTTTCTTTTGACATTTCTATATCTTCTAGTAATTCTTGTTCATTGTTTAAGAAGTGTATTCCTATACTTTTACTGCCTTTTCTAGGTTTTGCAATTATTGGAAATTGTAACTTTCCAGTACCTATTTCTTCTAACATTTTGTTTTTTTCGCTCCATAAAAATGTATTAGGAGAACCAACATTGTTTTTTTGACAAAACATATATGTTAAGTATTTGTCTGTACACATATCTATTATATCTTTGTCACATATTATAGCATTGATTCCATTTTCTTTAAGTTTTTCTTTGTACATTGCTAAATATGGGAGCTCAATATCATTAATTGAAAATACAGCTTTAATTGAATTTTCTTTGCATATTTTTATAAGCGTTTCACAATAGTTTTCACTTGATGCATATGGCATTATAAATGCCTTATCTGCATTTTTTAATGCTGGTGCATATTTTAAAACATCCGCCGCATATATTCCATGTTCACCTTTAACGCTTTCCTTAAAATGTTCTATTAAGTATCCTCTTTGTCCTATGCTTGTAATAAGTATATTCATTTTATTTTCACCCTTCTCTAAAATATATTATATATTAGTTCTTTCTTGATTTATTTGTAATTTTATTTTTGAAAAAATCTAACATCAAAAATATGCCTTTCCTTTTTATTACTGGAATTAATAAATATACAAAAAAGGCAACGATAAACAATTCTAATTTATCCTGTAGAACTATAACAATTTCAACAATCAATATCAGAAAAACGAAAATCAATGATTTGAAGTTAATATTAAATTTCATGATTTTTCTAGTATCAATAATGCAAAATATAAATACAGTACAGTATCCTAATAAAACAGCAATTGCAGCTCCATAAAGTTCTAGCATATATACTAATGGAACACTAGATATTATAGATACTAATGCTCCTGTAAAAGACACAACAAAAACTTTTTTTGTTTTTTTCGATGATGTATAAATCGTGATCATAAAATCAGCTAATTTATATATGCACGCTCCTAAAATCAGTATTGTAGAGTATTTCCAAGCTATGAAAAAATCATTGCTGTACAAAATGTACCCTAAAACTTTTGAAAACAAGATCAATCCACCTGCTACACAAAAACAAAATGTGGAATATATTTCAAACACTTTGCTATAAAACTCTTTTGAATTTTTCGAACCAAAATCTTCAACAGCAGAAATTCTCCAAGCACTAATAAATACAATCCCAATTGTTACTAAAACAATTGATATTTTATTTGCTATACCAAAGATTCCAGCAAACGAAAACCCCATTACTGCTATCACTACATATCTATTAGCATAATTTATTGCAGACATACTTAGATAATTTAGCACAAGAGGAAAAGAATATGTCAACATTTCTTTTCTTAGTTGTTTATCTATTTTGTTTGGTTTTTTAATATATTTCCATGCTTTAATAGCCACAACCATATAAACCATAGAACAAATATAAGAAATTGCATACGCTAAAATAAATCCTGTTACACCAAAGTCTAATATTAACAAAAATATGATGTTTAGTGTTATTGCAATTGCAGTTGCAATAACTCCCCCCAATGTGAAAACTCCAATTTTCTCAAGTCCCCTGCAAAAGTAATTTGTAACTTGATAGAATGCCCATGCCAAAAAATATATTATTAATTCAATAAAATATTCACTTATTATTTCCAAACTATATAATAGCAAAGTAGCTATAAAAAATACAAACGACCCTATTATTGTAACATACATACTAGCAGAAAAAATATCGGATTTATCAAGTTTTTTGTCTAATGCATATCTCATTACTCCATCATAAATCATTACACAAAATGTGGGCACGCTCAAAGTTACAATTATTGTCAATGTATCTGCAATTCCATACTCTGTTGTCGACAGACATGCTGTATACAATGGTATCAGTAAAAATCCAAGAAACCTTGATGCGAAGTTCCCTAATCCAATTAGCCCTATATTTTTCAATAATTTAATATATTTATTCATTCTTTGCCTTTACAACATATTTGCGTATACTTTGGTTTATAACTGATATGATTACTTTTTATCTTTTGGTGGTACGTAGTGTTTCGAAAATCTATCTTTTGTTCTATCATACTGTACAACTTGCGTTCCATCTCTTTTAAGTACAATATTTATTGTTTTAAATATAATTTTTATATCTAATATGATGTTAAAATTATATATATACTCTAAATCATATTTTACTCTTTCCTCCCACATAAGATTATTTCGTCCCTTTACTTGAGCCCACCCTGTCATACCAGGTCTCATTAAAAACCTGTCTACCTCGTTACCTATACATCTGTCTTTTTGATAAGTAAGCATAGGTCTTGGACCAATAAAACTCATATGTCCAAATAGTATGTTGAAAAGCTGTGGTATTTCATCTAAACTAGTCGCTCTCAAAAATTTTCCTATTGGTGTTATCCTGTTTTCTGGTAGTATTTCTTTTCCGAACTTATCTATCGTTTCCATATACATTGTTCGAAATTTATAAATTGTAAAATCTTTACCACCTTTTCCAACTCTTACTTGTTTAAACAAAATCGTCCCTTTAGATGATAATTTGATAATTATTGGAACAAATATAAAAAATGGTATCATAGTTAGTATCAAAATAAGTATTATGCTACAAACAATATCTATAGTCCTTTTTAAAAATAAGTTTAGTTTATTCATTATTCCGCTTTCTCTTAATTTCTATTTATTTTTACTTCAACAATTTTATTCTAAAAATATAACGATTTAATTAAAACATTTTTTTTATAATCGATATAACTCTTTGTTGTTCTTCTATTGTCATTTTTGTATCGCTTGGAAGGCAAATCCCTCTATTAAATATATCCTCGCTAATCCCACCGTTATCAATATAGTCAAACTTATCAAAAACTGGTTGCATATGCATTGGTTTCCATGTATGTCTTGCTTCAATATTGCTTTTTTCTAATTCAAGTATAATATCAATAGGCTTCACATTACAGTCTGCCCTCAAAAGAAAAGTAGATAACCAACAATTACATTTTTCTATACTACCTACCGGCATCATATTTATTTCATTTATGTCTGCAAATTCATTTTTGTAATAAGAAAAAATTTCTTGTTTTTTTCTTACTCTCTCATTTAATATTCTTAACTGTCCTCTACCTATACCAGCGGAAATATTGCTTATTCTATAATTAAATCCTATTTCTTTATGTTCATAGTATCTTCCTGCTTCTTTGCTTTGAGTTGAATAAAATTTTGCTTTTTTCATTTTCTCTTCAGCATCTTCTCTTGATGAAAACAACATTCCTCCTCCAGATGTTGTAATTATTTTGTTTCCATTAAAGCTACATATTCCAAAGTCTCCAAATGTTCCTGTATGCTTTCCGTTATATGTTGAACCTAAGCTTTCTGCCGCATCTTCAATAAGTATTGCATTATTTTCTTTGCATATATTTACTATTTCTTGAATATTCGCAGGAATTCCATACAAATGCACTAATATTACAACTTTCGTTTCAGGGTATTTTTTAAACGCTTTTTTCAAAGCTTCTGTAGACATATTCCATGTTTCAATTTCACTATCAATAAACACAGGTACACATTTTTCGTACATTATAGGGTTTGCTGTTGCTGAAAATGTCAACGACTGACAAAACACCTTATCTCCTTCATTCACATTCGATAATTTCAGAGCCAAGTGTAAAGCTGCTGTGCCTGATGATAATGCCGTTGCTGATTTTGTTCCAACAAATTCACAAAACTCTCTTTCAAATCCATCAACATTTGCACCCAAAGGTGCTATCCAATTAGTATCAAATGCTTCTTTTATATACTTCATTTCAAATTCTTCATCACTCATGTGTGGTGAAGCCAAAAAAATCTTTTTGTGTTCCATCAAGTATTTTCTCCTTAAACATAATCAAATCAAAACATATTTTACCTCAGTTACATTTTACATATCCAAAAATGTTTTGCTAACAAATTTTTCCTCATTCGAGACGAGAAATTCTTCCACTCTTTTTTCTTTTTTCCCTGTTGGAATAATATCTTTAGGTTTATACGTTGATACTATATCTGCAACTACTTCCTTTGCATCTTCATATTCTAGTTCCATCGCATAATATAAATAATCCAATTTTTCTATCATTTTAATTTTATCAAACTCAATTGGTTTTCCGATATGAATTAAGTCATTTTCTGTACTTTGAAGTCCTTCTTCATCCATCAGAAGTTCCTCGTATAGTTTTTCACCTGGCCTAAGTCCCGTATATATTATTTCAATATCATCTAAACTGAACCCCGATAATTTAATCATATTTTTTGCTAAATCTAATATTTTTATTGGTTCTCCCATATCTAAGACAAATATTTCTCCTCCCTTTGCTTTAGCACCTGTTTCTAAAACAAGCGAGACAGCTTCAGGTATGGTCATAAAATATCTAATTACATCTGGATGTGTTACGGTTACAGGGCCACCTGCTTCAATTTGCTTTTTGAAAATTGGTATAACACTACCATTACTACCAAGCACATTACCAAATCTAACAGCAGTATATTCTGTATTTGATTTCTCATCAAACATTTGGACTATCATCTCACATATTCTTTTCGTTGCGCCCATAATATTAGTTGGATTAACTGCTTTATCTGTAGAGATAAGTATAAATTTTTCAGCTGCGTATTTATGTGCCGCCAAAGCTGTTTTATATGTCCCAAACACATTATTTTTGACTGCTTCATTTGGGCTTGTTTCCATTAATGGTACGTGTTTATGTGCAGCTGCATGGTAAACAATTTCTGGTTTGTATTTTTTGAAAATTGAGTCTATTCTTTTTTCATTTCTAACTGACGCAATAATTGCAACTATATCAAGGTTGGCATATTTTTGTGTTAATTCTTGTTGTACTTCATACATACCATTTTCATATATGTCTATCATTACAAGCTGCCTAACTCCATTAGCTGCAATTTGCCTGCATAATTCACTCCCAATGCTTCCGCCCGCTCCAGTTACTATTACAGTCTTGCCACTAACATACCTTCCAACTTTTTCCGTAGCTATATCCACAACATTTCTTCCTAATAAGTCTTCAATTTCTACTTTTCGAATTTTCGAAACAGTAACATCCCCCGACACCAACTGATATACACCAGGAAGAATTTTTAATGTACAATTTGAAGCTTCATGACATATCTCAATTATCTCTGTTATAGTTTTTTTGTTAGCACTTGGAATTGCAATAATTATTTCTGAAATCGAAAATTTCTTTACATTTTTCAGTATTTCATCTCTATTTCCTACAATTTTTGTTCCGTGAATCAACAATCCTTTCTTTTTCGGATCATCGTCTATAATGCAAGCTATATTAGTGTTTATATCTAAATTATTTTCTAATTCTTTCATTACTAGACTGCAAGCTTCACCTCCGCCTACAATCATTGTATTTTTCGATTCTTTGATACCCAATCGACTTCTATAAAATATTCTAAATAATCTATATGTAAATCTACTTACAAAAGTAAATCCTATCAAAAGCAAAGGAAAAACAACAAAATAACTTCTGAAAATTTCATGGTTAAGCATAAAGAATAACGATATGTTCAGAACTGATGATGAAATACATGCCATTAAAACATATCCTATTTCCCTTACACTTGCATATCTCCAAAGGGTCGTATACATATGGAAAATTGCGAATATAAGTATAGTACCTATGGTGTTTATAGGTGCCATCTCGATAATACTGTCGAAAAATCTAATTGGAACAGATCCCATATTTAATCCAAATCTAACCCACATAGCTAGAAGCGACGCCAAATTAATTGCTACTATATCACATATTAACAGAATAATTTTGCTTGTAATTGGTGTGTTTATTTTTCTAAGTATCGAAATCACTTTTTTCATAAAATTTTTATCCTCTTTTAGTACAGATTTTCTGTATGTAAATATAATAATATCACTAAATATTATATACCACTTGTTTCACTTTTGTCCAACAATGAGGGAATTTTGTTTCTTTTTACAACTACTACTCCTATTGAAATATAGAGAAGTGCAGTTAAACCATCATGGAAAGGCATAATCGCTGTTTCAAACATGGAATATATTGTAAATCCTATAGTTACAATTATACCAAATAATCCATATTCGCCTTTTGATGAAATGAAATATTTTATAGAGTAGATGAAAACACTTATAATCATTATCAAATATGCAATTCCAGCAAATATTCCGCTCTTAAATGCCACATCTAAAAATGTGTTATGCGCATACATCCCTACTCCTGACCAATTATAATAGATCTGAGAAGAATCTGTTCCAAACCATGTTATATGTTCTATATAATGTTTGTATATTTCAAGTCTTCCTGAAAGAAGAGAATTTAGTTTGTCATATGTTGACATAGTAGTCTCTGAGTTTGCATACGCAGTTTGTACAAAATCATACAGCATTACCCACAAAGGTTGAGAAACAATAACGAAAATGATAGCGCATAGAATATATGCTATCCATTTCCATCTTTTATTTGGAGAATGAAATGAAAGAATGTTTTCTTTTCCAATATGATATTTTTTGTACCAAGCAAACATCAAAATCATCGCAACCAGCATTGCAAATATCATCGCAGCATATGTTATCATGGACGTTCTAGCGACTGCCAAATTCATAAGTTGGATTGATAAAGCAATTACAATCAATGGAACTATTTTTTTATTATTGAGAACATATAAGTAAATACTACATGCTACAATGCTACAAAGTACGAACCCAAATGCATTAGGGTTTAAGTTAATACCTAAGTATTCATTAAATGCAACACCTGATTCTGGAATATATTGAGTAGTTTTAGGAAAAAAGAGAATTGTAATAAATATATATACACATCCTGTATAGCAAAATGCTTTTGTTAGTAAAACATAAAATCTTTCCACTTCGCGATCATTTTTATTACCAAGTACAATATATAATAGTGGCATGAAAAAAAACATTATTATTGAAATTAAGTGTAATTCTCCTCTGCCCGTGTTATGCGTAAAAGACGTAATAAGCATTAAGGCTGCGACGATATAATACGGAACCATAACTACCATGTTCCATTCTTTAGGTTTCAATTTTCTATCAACATTAACAACTGCAACCAATATCATTCCAAACATAAAAACGATGGACTTTTTAGGCATGTCAATCAAATTAAATCTAGATATTGTCCATATCAAAAAAACAGAGAATAGCGAAGCTAAAATAAATGTAAATATCTCCCTCTGCCTTTTTGTAAATTTAGCAGTATATTTATATGACCAATTCAAAGGCAAAATAAGAAAACATTGCATTTTCATTATCAACCATTGAATTTTATCTAATACCACATTCATAGAAACTCCTTTTAAATATTAAAAATCATTTGAACCGATTTATCAACTTATATATCCTGCAAAGGAAATAAAATGTTCTTTTTTTTCTCTTTGTAAATACTTTGTATTTTCCCATATAATATACAATTTTGCTTTTATTTTTTGTTTCTTTGTCGACAGTTATTGGCCTAAGTTTTGATATAATTTCAACAAAATCATAAACAAACTGCTTTCTTAAATTTGGCGCAACCCTATTTGAATAGTATGAGAATAATTTTCTAATAAGGTACAAATACAAAAATGTTATATCTTTATTCGTAAAATTATTTGTTATATCAATACTAGCCTCTACTGCTTTCAAATAACTACTTGAATGAACTCCTGTATTATAATTAGACTTTGTAGTTGATCCTGTTCTTTTTCTTATTACATACAATTTTTCGTTCACATACGAAACCTTTTGAGCACACATTATCATGTGAACAAAATGAGGAACATCTTCATACATATATCCTTCTAAGAATTTTATTCTGTTTTTCACTAGGAAGTTTGCTGTTGTCAATTTATTTACAGGAAAGTAGTGTACTTGTCTGAATATTTCCGATGTAAATTCGCCTTCAAAATTATCATTGCCTGAAAAGCACGCGGAATCTCTTTCTGTAAACTCTTTTGTATCTTCTAAATAATATTGCCAATCAAACAATACAAAATCAGCTTTTTCGCGACATATTCTATTTACCGCTAGTTCGATTGTGTTTGTTTTTAGATAGTCATCACTGTCCATAAACATTATATAGTCGCCCGTTGCGCTTTCAAGTGCAAGATTTCTTGCATAACCTTGGCCATTGTTTTTTGTCGTTATGACTTTAATTTTTTTTGATATTTCTTTGTATTCTTCTAATATTTTTCCTGTGCTATCGGTAGATCCATCGTCAACTATGATTATTTCTATATTATTATATGTCTGATTCAATATGGAGTCTATACACTCCTTTACATATTTTTCTGTATTAAAAGCAGGAATTATTACAGTCACCATATTTTAATTTCCTTTCGAGTATTAGGTTGTGATTGTATCATAATAATCAGACATCCCTTATATTTTTATCCATAAATCATATATAAATTTAAAGTAAATACTTACTAAAAGTCTTTTTATCTTTCTTTTTATATTCAATATTATTTTTAATTTTCTGTTTTCTTCTTTTTTAGATATAACTGATATTAATTTGTGAATTTCTAATGCTTCTTGGTTTGACTCGGAGCATATCATTTCACTTGTTATTTCTAACTTAAGTTTAAGAATTTTAATTTTTTGTTCATTCGTTGTCACATTTTGAGTAGCAATTATATTGTTATCTATATGCATAAGTATCTTTTCGACTTCTTTTTCAAATTCAGTTATTTCACCCTTTCCAAAAATTGTATTTTGCTTTAAATCCCTGTTTATGAAATATTGCAAGTCAAACATTATTGCATGTTGCAAAAACTTTGGAACTACGCCAAGTGATTTACTATATTCATTCATCAAATACATATATACATTTTCTAAACATGGTACAAATGTATCTTTGTAATTCCATCGTGTTTGTATTAGCGAAGACTGGTCTTGTCTTTTTCTGTATAAATATTTGGCATTCTTTACCATTCCAAGTTTTGGGCTTTCTTTGAAAATTTCATAGTTAAACCTAAAATCTTCACTAACTCTTAATCCTTTTAAGAATGAATATTTATTTATTGTTTCAAGTTTGTAAAATGTTGCAACGCTTCCAAACAAAATCGTATCTGGCACTTCATTAAGCGATATAAGATCTTTTTTATTCTTGAATTTATAATTTAGAGGATAATTCCCTTTTTTAGCTTCGAAATAATATATAGGAATTGCAACAATATCTGTTTTTTCTTTCACACTTGAAAAATAAGTATATACATTTTTCATTGCTCTTTTTGAAATCATATCATCTGGATCAAGAAACGTAACAAATTCTCCTGTTGCCATTTCTTTGCCTACATTTCTTGTCTGCGCAACACCTTCATTTTGCTTATGAATCACGACCACATTATCAGGATATTTCTCTTTGTATTTGTCACACTTTTCGCCACTTGTGTCTGTTGAGCCATCATTCACTAAAATCAATTGAACATTTTTTTCGAATCCTATTGTCTGGCTTAACACACTTTCAATAGCATCTTCAATATATTTTTCAACATTATATACCGCCATCACACAACTAATTTTATATGGATAATTTTTCATGTTGCTCCTATATTTTCTTTCTAATCATATTAAATACTCTAATATAATATTTAAACTCTTTCGTTCTATAATAAATGGCAATATACATAGCAGGCACAACTGTCACACATAATAATAGTTGAAGTGAGAATTTATATATTCCTTCTCCAGGAATAAATTGTGCTACTAGAACTGTTACGACGCAAATTATTATATTAATAGTCGTTCTAAAAATATATTTTGTAAAATATTCTTGTAACCCTTTTCCCAGACTATATTTATATAATACATATGGCTCCACCCAAAACGTTGTAAGCATAAAACTTATAATTGATCCTAGAATAACTCCAGTAATTCCCAAATAATTCACCAAAATTATTGAAATAATCAAATTAAATACTGCTTCAAATAATGGTTTGTATCTATCTTTCCAAAACAATCCAAAGGCATCTTTTGTTATTGAGACAGCACTCCTTGCAGTTCTAGTATAAAAACTAACAACGATGGCAATAACAACTGGTGCCTCTAGTAGAAATTCTTTACCTATCCATATTTCAATAAAAGGATTAAAGAGTACTATCAAACATACTGACGAATATCCCGCCATAGTTGTTGAAAAAAAGTATATATTGTTAAAGACTTCTTTGTTTTTATCTACTGTAGATACTACTCCCAAGTTTCCAACACTTGCACTTACGGAAGTATATATTAGTGCAATAAGTGTTGTTAATGTTGTTATAACTAACATGTAATTTGAGTATATCCCAACTAATGCCACACTTAGAAATCCAGCAATTATGATATTCGATGTTCCAAAAACTACTACTCCTCCAACCTTGTGTGCCGACATTGCAACAATGTTTTTTTTCAAGTCTGTTTTTTCTTCTTTTGATAATGGTTGTGGTTTTTCCTTCGATTTAAGGAATGTGAATCTTTTCAAGCATTTATCTCTAATAACTATATTTGTTATAAAAGTCGAAATTATTGTAGCCACTAAATATAAAATATAACTACTTGTATATATCAAAATGACAATTTGAATTATTGTTAATATTATATTTATAAAATTCGAATATATTTTAACCAAGTATATTTTTTGATCAGCTATAAGCAAAGATTGATTATAGCTGAAAAAATATGTCGAAACTGTATTGGCTAAGAACAAAATATATATCAATGATAAGTCATCTATATTTGCAGTTCTTTGAACCAACATATCTAAAAACGGAATCAAGCATAGTCCAACAATTCCAATTATTATCCCAATGAATATATATATCTTTTTAAACAAGGACATTATAGTATGAACTTTTTCATCATTGTTTTCTGCTAATGGTTTGTATAATGCATATGTAATTGCAGTTCCCACTCCAAGTTCTGCAAGAGAAAGCATGGACAATACATTTGTAAAAACACCATTTACTCCTAAATATTCGACCCCAAGTATCTGAATAAAAACAGTTCTTCCCACAAAATGAGTTATCAAAACTAAAATTTGTCCAATCACAGACACAAGCATATTTTTAACTGAATTATGTGTTCTTGACATCAAAACACTCCTCCAACACTCTCCAAGATGCCATTCCATCCTCTAAATAATTATATTTTTCGTTGAATTTTTTATATTTATCATCAAATACTTTTGGCATTGTTGTTTGTTTACCCGTAGAATATTTTGTTATACAACTAATTAAATCTATCTCGTTATATACTATTTCACCTGGCAGCTCATCTAAACTTAAATAAAACCCTCTAATATCATCTCTATATTCTTCTAGGTCATACATATAGAATATTATCGGTTTTTTTAGACATGCATAATCAAAGAAAACACTAGAGTAATCTGTAATTAGCATATCTGACACAATGTACAAATCGTTAATTTCTGGGTAACTTGAAACATCTAAAAGAAAATCTTTGTACTTTTCGAAATCAATACTGTTTGTAACGAAATAGTGAGTTCTAAACAATATTATAAAATCTTCACCTAATTGTTTTTTTAGATTTTCTATTTGAAAACCTAATTCATATTTGTATCCATTTGCCGAATCATGTTTATTATCTCTAAATGTTGGAGCAAATAGAATTATTTTTTTATCACACTTTTTATCATCAATATCTTTTTCGATATCTTTATTCAATCCAAGCTTATTCTTTATTTCGTTTGTGTCATCCTCATTGTATTTAAACAAATAATCGTTTCTTGGATATCCTATCTCCAAAATTTTGGATTTATTGTTGTACTCGTCTAGTTTGAACGATGAATTTAATTTGTCAGACGTAAATTTAGATGGCGATATCATGTAATTTATTTTTCTGGCTTCTTCAGCATATCTATTTCTAATTTCAGATAAGGAGTTTGTACTATTGCCTTTTTTTGTCTCTAAATCAAATCCCAATTTTTTAAGTGGTGTTCCATGCCATGTTTGAATATAAATTTGATTGTCTCTGACTGTTGTTATTTTTTCAGAAATAGAGTTTGTAACTATATATTTTGCTTTTGCATTATATATATAATAGTCTTTACTACCATACATAATTATTTTGGATTTTTTTAAATTTTCACACGAAACAAATTCATGTGGTTTTTTAAAGCTCCATACAAAAGTAAAATCATCAAATCGAGAGTCCCCTATCATTTCTTCATAAATTGCTTTTGGGCTACATGTGTAGCTTCTTCCTTGGTAACACTCAAATATTACAATTTTCTCGTCGACATCATATTTTCTTTGACAACGATTAATAAAAATAGCATTTTTCACATGTACTATTTTTCTAAATTTTTTTCTTAGCCATGTGTTGTTTTTCGCAATATCTACTAATCCTTTTTTTATTATATTTGCCATATTTTTCTTTCTAAAATAATACAGTTAAAGAATTCCATAACCTATAATCCCGATAGGAGGATTATTGTCTTACAACTTTTAGTCATTATACTTCTATCTATTCTCCTGGTATTTGATCTTCATCTGTCTCTTCTTGCAAATTTAATTCTTTTTTTATTTTTGTTGTTGATACTCCTTCAGTCCTAGGCATATAGTAAACTTCACATATATCCTTTAAGTCTTCAAACTTTGGATGTCCTGACCAATCATCCCCAATAGTTACAATATCAACCTGATATTTCAAAACATCATTTCTTTTTTGATCCCAGTTTTCTTCAGGTATTACCAAATCAACATATCTAACAGCTTCAAGCATCTCTTTTCTCGTCTCAAAACTATGATATGCTTTCTTATCTTTTACAGCATTGAACTCGTCTGTAGACACAGCTACTATCAAATAGTCTCCAAGTTTTCTAGCTCTTTTTAGCATTCTAATATGCCCATAGTGCAAAAGGTCATACGTCCCATATGTAAGGACTCTTTTCATTTCGCCTTTCTCCTCTCCAGCTTGAATATTTCCATATATTGATAATTCAAATTGATTTAACCTAATTTAAACCAATCTATAGTATACCATAATTTGGTGTTTATTTCCATATATAAGGGTGTCTTTTTAGCGATGACGTCTCTTGATGTCTTTTCAAAACATTCTAAAATTAAAAATATATTTCTATATTCTTAATTTTAGAAAACACAAGAAACAGCAAAACTATATTTTAAAATAAATATATTATCAAAAAAGGGAGTGATTCTCACCACTCCCTTTCCTTGTTTGTATTTTTGTTTTTGTCTATGCCATGTTTTTCTTTGCACCAATAAAGTATAAGGCAGAAAGAACTAATCCTATTGCGAAACTAATTATAGTAGAAATAATATTCACTTCCTCATTTGCCATTATTATGTAGATAATACCAAAAACTTCATTGAAAACAATAACTGCTATCATTACTATTGCAAGTTTTAAGCAAGTTCCAGCTTTTTCCTTTACATTCGAATACTTTACTCCAACTATTCCAACAAATAAATACAATGCTCCTGCAATTATACCTAGAAAAATTGCTATGTAAGATAATACTACAATCCCTAAGCCCAAATAAGCTTCTATATATGGAGCATTCTCAAATAACGCTGGGAACGTGAGTAAAGAGGATAATAATCCGATGCCTCCCATTACGATAAAAAATATTCCTACTACTTTAAGATGTTTTCTACCCGGTAGTGTTGAGTTTGTTACTTGTTCCATTTTCTCTTTTCCTTTCATAAATTCATAACGCATATGACTTCAATATAAATATAAATATAAATATAATTTACTATATTTTAGCATGTGCTTTGTTGTTTTACAATACATTCATTTGTACATCTATCACATTATCTGGTTATTATTTTATTAGTTCTCCAAGAAATTTCCCAACATTTGATTAAGCTTTATTTCTACGATATAACTCTATTAACAAAACTCAACATCTGCAATACAGCACTTGTCCTAATTGCATCTCTACCTGTATTTATTAATCTATGTTTGTGTGTATATATCTTATTATTATACGAAATTGCCATAAATACAGTCCCTACAGGTTTTTCCTCTGTTCCTCCATCTGGGCCTGCAATGCCTGTAATTGAAATGCATATATCTGAATTTGTTTTCTTGTGTAACCCTTCTGCCATTTCCTTTGCACATTCTTCACTTACTGCTCCATATATCTCTATCGTTTCATGCAAAACACCTAGTTCTTTTATTTTCGATTCATTACTATAAGTTACAATCCCTCTGTCAAACACTTTCGAAGAACCTGGTACATCTGTAATTGCAGAAGCAAATTTGCCACCTGTGCATGATTCCGCGCATGATATTACTATATTTTTTTCTATCATTTTTTTGACAATTACTGTTTTTAGTTCTTCGTCTTCTAAGCTATATATATATTGTCCTATTCTTTCTTTTATTTTAAATATTGCTGCATCTACTTCTTCTACTGCCTTTTGCATAGTTTCCATTTTTGCTGCAACTCTAAGGCTACATTCGCCTGTTTTTGCATATGTTGCTATAGTGGCATTCGATGTTTCGTCTTCTATTAGATCAACAATTTCAGTTTCTAGTGCAGATTCGCCAATGCCTATTGTTCTAATAATCTTGTAGTGCATTACACTTCCACTTTTCTTTTCTAAAATTGGTTTTAATCCAATTTGAAACATATGTGTCATCTCTCTTGGAGGGCCTGGAAGCGCCACTACCATTTTTCCATTTTTTTCTATGGCAAAACCTGGTGCTGTTCCTCTTTCATTCTCGAACACAGTACTATTTTGCGGAACAAAACATTGTTTCTCATTATTTTTTGTCATATCTCTATTTAATTTTTTAAAAAACTTTTTCATTTCCGAAAGCAATTTTTCGTCAAGAATCAATTCAACATCCATTAATTCACAAATTATTTCTTTCGTAAGGTCATCTTGTGTAGGACCAAGACCCCCCGTTGTAATTATCAAATCGCAATCTTTCATTGCTAAATTAAGAGTTTCCTTTAATCTATCTGGGTTATCTCCCACAGTATAATGATACATTACATCTACATTTAAATCCTGTAACTCTCTAGAGATATATGCTGCGTTACTATTTATTGTTTGTCCAAAGAGCAATTCTGTTCCTACTGCAATTATGCTTGCTTTCATT
The DNA here is from genome assembly GCA_964369465.1 of uncultured Oscillospiraceae bacterium. Taxonomy (GTDB): domain Bacteria; phylum Bacillota; class Clostridia; order Peptostreptococcales; family Anaerovoracaceae; genus CAYJHC01. The sequence goes on along the minus strand of CAYJEX010000018.1, from coordinate 116 downwards.
GTATTTTCCTTCCGATTTTATTTTCAAGCTAATTTTCACCTAATTTTTAAACACTTTCATATTCTTAATTATATATTCAGCTCCTGATATTATAGTCATTCCTACGGCTGCCCACA
>CAYJEX010000017.1:11666-30563 GCA_964369465.1 uncultured Oscillospiraceae bacterium | reverse complement strand
GTTGTTCCTGAATCTGGATCAACAACTTCTTCTTCCTCGTTTACATATTCAAATATAGAACTATCATTCTCGCCTTTATTTGTCATGTAGAATGTTGGGTAAACATCTCCCGAAGCAGTAATACTATCATTGTCATCTACCAAAATCTTATACCCTAACAGTCTAACGACTTCAATAGTTACTTCTGTACCTGTATCATCTGTGATGACTTTATCCATAGTAGTAATTACTGGTAGATCTGTAAATTCATACTCTCCTTCAGTAGTCTTATCAACAGTAGTTGTTCTAGTTATATGAACACCTGTATCATCCAATTGTTTGTGCCACATTCCCTCTTCATCCAAATAGTAACTTCCTAGGGTTACTGTAAAGTCAAGATCTTCTTCACCCACTTCATTCATAAAGTTTTCAAAAGTTTCATCTTTGTCTATGTATCCATTTCCATTTTTATCAAAGAATAAAACTCCTTCAATAGATCCCGGTTCAAATTCTTTAAATCCTGCATCGACACCAGAATACAAGTTAACTGTAAGTGGATCATATTCCATTGTGTCTGTATTCGTAACATCAGCAATTGTAATAAGTTCTTTACCGTATTCTGTCAAATATCCGTCTGTTGATTCTCTAGGCAAATCGCTATCGAATTTACCTTTGTTAGTTTGGAACTTAGTAATTGCTACATCCTCTGGAACAGTATCTAAATCAAGTTTTACTTTATATCCTGCCAAATACCTTTCTCCATCTACATGCTCACTAGGTAACTCTTGGAAAATATATGTTCCATTTTCGTTAGTCGTAGTAGTAGCAAAATTGTCATTTGACAATACCCACTCGCCTGAAGTTGTGTCATAGTAATACTGTTCTAGTGTTAATGATGCATTTTGATATCCATTTTCAAATACATAGTTGCCACTATCATCATAGTATTGTCCTCTAATTCCATCGTAATTCAGGTCGTTCCAAACATTTCCTCCAATAAATCCTGCACCTTTTTGTATAAAGCCAAGCCCTATAAATGTTTCACTTTCATATTTGCCATCTATCAAGTCATACATTCCTGTAAGATTTGTAGGAATTCTTGCATTGAAGCTTGTTGTTTCATATAGTTCATCTTCATTTTCATACAAATCATTGTCCGTTGTCGAAGTTATTGCAAGTGAATTCGGCATAAATGGTGTTGGCAACCACTCTCCTCCTATTCCCTTTGTGTCTGCAAAAGCAACGTAATGTTTGCCTGGTATTAATGAGATTTCGAAATATCCATTCTCATCTGTTACAGTTTCTGCTACTTCCCATTCTGTAGTTAGTGCTTCAGTAAGAGTTCCATCTGCTATATTTATTTCATAGAATTTGACATTTACATTTTCAAGCAACTCTTCTCCTGCCGCCCTTATTCCATTAATTACTTGGTCATTCCATGCAATTCCGGAGAATACATAATCTCTAGACACTCCTACATTATATGATGTCATTTCTTCATCATACTCTGCGTAAGTCGATGGATTATCTCCAATTGCATCAATTCTAATCGCATCACTTGTTTGTACAATTAGTTGATTGTTTACTACCATTTCATCAGATGGTGCAGCACCAGTTCCTGGGTTTCCTAATCCAGGCAGGGTATCACCATCTCTATATATATCCATTGGCACTTCCTGGTGACCTATCTCTTTAGTAGTCAATGCATGTATATTGTAATCACCATTAGGGAAACTGTATCTTAATTTGTAATCTCCTTCGTTCAAGTTGGAAATTATGAAGTATCCTTCATTTCCATATGCATCTAGTTTAGTTACAGTACTTACAGGGCCTAAAAGCGTATAGTTATACAAACCATATTCATTAACTTCAAGTTCGCCTGTTTCTTCATCTATATATGCATACTTAGTTACACCTTCTTCAACTATTTCTGCAACAGCTCTTCCCTCTTTGTTCGAAGGATATCCAGACTCTGTAAGAAGTTCTACTACAACTCCATTTATTCCTGGGTCGTCTAAAGTTCCATCAAAATCTAGATCTTGCGTTTTCTCATCGAAGATTAATCTTCCATCTTCTCTTCTAGTATAGTCACCCTCATCAATAGTAGCATCAAAGTCTGCATCGTACCAAACATAACTTCCTATATATCCTTTGTCAGATGGCTTAGCTGGAACTACACCTGCTCTTGGAGCCTCGAAATAATTTACTCCGCCACCCTCTGTATAACTAGAATGTACTGAATACGTATTCCAACCTTGATAATCGACTGTTTTAGCTATAACATCCTCATCAGTATCTGTTCTCGTAATGTCACCTTGATAATGTGGAATGTTTAGTGGAGCTTCTAGGCTGTAATCAAGCTCGAAAGCTGTATTTCCATAGAAGTCAGTTATTCCTCCTTCGTTCAGCTGCACCCATATCGCCATCATATTTTTAGAAAGCTCTTCATATTTTTCTCTATCTGTAGCCTTAAGCGCTAATAAAGAACTTAGTCTAATAAAGTAATCATCTTTACTATATCCATCTGTATTTCCATACATTCCCTCGTAAAATTCTGATGTTTTTGTGTCTGAATATGCAGGAAGCGTATCTAATCCCTCCGGAATTATTGTCGATCCTGAGTTACTATATGGTCCTACCCAAATTTCCGCATTGATTCCATCAATTATTTCCGTTTCTTTGTTTACTTCTCTTTTTGTAACTTTAATTGTTTCAGGAATCACCCAGCCAGACCAAGTTGAATTTCTAGGTCTACCCACAGCATCAGGATCTTCTAAACTTCCACTTTCTGCGTTAATAATACTTCTATCGCCAACATGAGGAAGAACATCGTAAATCATAGTTTTTTCATATAGCGATGGTTGCGATGATCTAACAGAAATTGTTGATTTAAATCTATATACTGTTCCTTCTGGTACAATTGAAGGTCTTGTATCTTTTAATCCTTCTTGATTATACTCACTATATGAATATTTATTTCTTGTAATGTCTGCCTTGGCATCAAAAGTTGTAGCCGGCAGTGATGCCGTTAAGTGAGTTTCTGCGTTTGCAACTCCATTATGATTTATATCTAACTGATCCGGTCTATATCCATACGTTCTTCCATTTGTAGATCCATCATTTAATACAGGGTTAAATGAACCTTCTTTGTACAGATAAGCTGTAGTTATCAGTGAATCTGTAGATACCGAACCAAACGTTTCAGGGTTTAGCCATACCATAGTATCTACTACTATACTTTGCCCCGGATTTAAAAATCCTGTAAAATCAACGTTCAGGAGCGTTCTATATGCACCTGGATCCACATCTGAGAATGCTATCCAGTCTTGATATACCGTAACTTCAAAATCTCTAATGTTATGATTTTCTATTTTGTTCCCTTCTCTATCAATTACATACCAAGTCCATTGCATGTCATCTTCATATAATCTTGAGTTGGTTTCAAACGAATCATTGATAGGCGAAGTTTCGTAAGCTGAAGAGTATGCATCTACATATTTATCTTCATATGTCTTTCTGTCCATTCCTTCAACTTTTGGTAGAGCCAAAACTATTTGTGGATTACTTAATATATCTTGCTCTCTATTACTCGTTAATCCCTCAAGTTCCTCGTATATTCTTATTTCTTCTGTAGTAAGTGTTGTTCCATAAGCCCTATATCTAACAACAGAACTCGAATCTTTAACAAGTAGTTCCTTGTCATCCCATGCATATTTGCCTCCAGAATACAGTAAATATTCCATATTTATATCTGCTGCCATACTTGGAGCTTCTGCATCTACAAAATAGCCTGCATGGGCTGTGTCGCTTAACTTACCTACTACGCCATCTCCATACGCTCCCCAAGTATCTACATAATGATTCACATGTATCTTTGCAGTTAATTGTGGGTTTACAGTATTAAGGTGTACAAAAGCAGCATTGTTAATTACATCTAACGGCAAGCTGTTGATGTTAACTCTAGTCGGGTCAATATCATCCATATCTAAAACGCTCGCGCCCGTTCCATTAGCATCAATTGACAGCCTAAATCCTTCAGGTACTAATTCTGCAATCGGATCTACATCTGATTTCACAACATATCGAACTTGCAAGATGTTGTCTTCATAGAGTTCTAAATCACTATTGGATGCATCTATCGTAGCGTTTTGGCTTATTGGATATTTGCCCAACAGTTTCCACTCGCTATCCATAGGGACATCTGCATCTTCATATTCCGTGCTAACAGGATCATCAACCACCCTCACATACACATGAACTCTTAAATTCTTTTCAAGAGTAGCTTTTGAAACATGTCCGCTATAGTCTGCAGGAATTTCCCATACTCCTGTTCTAATACTATTAACAATATTGAAAGCCTCGTACCTATCACTTGTTACTGGTTCATCTCTATCAGAAAGTCCTGCTTTATATGCAATATCAAAATCTACAATAAATTCGGATACAGGTGATGTCAGATTTTCAAACTCGTCTAGATACATTATCATACCCTCACCACCACTTTTGATGCTTGTATCTAATGTTATCTGTGATGTTGCTCCCTCAAGGCTCAACAAATGTCGTTTTATTCCTGTATCTGTACGAGCAGTTGCCGATGCTTTAATTATCGAAATTCTTGCTGTTTTATCAGAAATAAACACATCGCCGTCTATATTTCCATCTAAATCTAAGTCCTTATCGTCTTCAGTAACTTGTCTTACTTTTATTTCTCCCAAAACAGTTTGAGGGTTTAATTTATCAACACCTAAGTAGCTTCCGTCAGTATCTTTAAATGTAACATAGCTTTGTGCATTATAATTATTATCCCAATAGTCTTTATCTTCCCCTTCTAATGGAGCATCTGGATTTACTTTTGCTTTTACTTTAATTGATAACTGACTTCCATCTTCAAAGTGACCGCTAAATGTTCCTCCATCTAGGTATTCTAAATATTGTTCTTCCTGTGGCAAACTTTCATCTATTGAACCTGGGCTCAATATTTCAAATACTAAAATTTCATTTTTTGTATCTGGATCAATTTGTTGTTCAATAAGATTAACATCCCAACCTTTATTTTGTGATACTTCGCCGCTTTCTAATTCTTCTTTCGTGAGAACGTAATTCTCAGTGCCGTTAGCGAAGTGCATTTCAAAATCATCTTGATATCTCGCTGCTGCAGGCAAGTGTATCGATACAATCATCTTGGCGTGATTAACATCGCCATCATATCTTTCTCTACTCAATGGATCTTGATTTACAACCTTCGTAGTGTACCAAAGCAAATCTCCATATTGAAGGTGATCTGAAGCAACTGGTTCATACCCAGCAGTATCAAATTTAGTTGGATTGATTAAATGTTGTATACTTGACTTAAAGTCATAAATATACGTGCTAGGAGGTGGAGTTGCCAAAGACCCTTCTCTAGCACTCACTTCTGCGGATGTTGTTTCATTCACATATCTTGAACCTGTAAATTTATCTGTAGTACTCATATATGTTTCTACATATAGATATGGCAACGTAACAAATGGCTTAACTCCAGTCATTATGACTTCTTCTGTGTTATCGACAGCACCATCCATATTATAATCTGTGTTTTTAAGAAGTGCTGATGCTCTATTTTGGTCTACAAAAGTCTCAACTTCAATTTCACTACCTTCGTAAATTCTAGTAACACCATCTACTTCTATAGCATTATTGACAGGGAAATTTTTACCTAATAAGTTTCTCAAATCTTTTGGCAAATATCCTTGCGCGCTATAGCTTCCAATTTTATTTACGACTGAATCCTTTCGTGTATCCCCTAGGTAATGGTATGCGTTATATGCATATTGATATCCTAACCAAGGATCCCCAACTTTAAAAGGATTTCCTGAAATATCATCATCTATTAAAAATTTATAATTATCAAGTTGACTTGATACCAAAGTAATGTTTGATTGGTTAATAAATTCTAAATCAGGAATATTATTTCCATCTTTATCTGTTGCATCTGGACCTTCTGTAGTTACAAAGTTAATATTAAATGTTCTACCTTCTCCTGAGTCAAGTTTTGCTTTAGCATCTTCTGTGCTTTTTGGATAAATATTAATTTGATATCTTCCTTCTATTTCTCCTTCATCATTTAATATTTCTATATATTCTACTTCTGTATTGTACAACTCTTTTTCGTGATTCATATCCGAATTATCACTAAGGTTCTTTATATCATACCTCAATGTCATAGTTTCATTTACTGCATTGTCTGTTGTAAACCATGTTCCATCTTCTGCAACCGGTATAAAGTTCTTTGGAAGTATGTTTTGTACTACAGGATAATACAATGTTCCCTCATTTCCACCATCTGTAGAGTAGTTATGAAGATGCCTATGATAAGCATATCCACTACCATTTAAACTTTGATCATTCCAGTAATAGTTGTTCTCCAAGTGAATGTTAAGGATTTGTTTGTTTATTTCAGCAGTTAAGTAATAATCATATAAATTAGTACCATAGTTACCTGCCGCATTTGCTTCCCCTAATGTATTCCACACTCTAACTAGAGGTTTTCTAATCATAGCCCTAGTACCTGTAGAAGCTGAAGAGTCTACTAAGTCTTGCCTATATTGATTAACATCTGAAATGTTTGTAACAGAGCCATTTAATTCAGTATCTATTAATACTTCTTCATTTTGAATGTTGAAACCGTCTATATATGGCATGTTTGGCGCACCACTTAAATTATTCTCATTTACTGTAAAACCGTGTGGATTTGTTCCTCCATACATCCTTGTCCAGCCATCCATTCCTCCTTTTTGGCTGCTATAGTTCCAATCCATCATATCTTCTGTAGTATCCCCTTGATATACCGACATATCAAATATTTGGCTGTACTCATGGTTCCCGCTAGCAGTTTCAAGCGGTTTTGCGATTACTTGATCATACCAATAGCCTGTCTCTGTATAGCTTTCTACCTTGCACTTAAGGTCAGCATACATTACATATCCTTCTTCATCTCCACGATTAAACCATTTTTTTAATGGTTCGTTTATTGTAATTTTTACAACGTATGGAATTGTTTCATCTCCATAATACTCATCTTTTCCCACATAGCTATCACCTGTTGTGTTTAAATGAGACATTGATAATAAAGGATCCTTCATAACTTGCGGAGCTCTATATCCTTGATCATTATCTGGACTCTGAATTATAGTAGCATTAATATTGCTTGCATCAACCACAGAATATGTTGGAGAACTATTAGTACTTCCTCCTGTTAAAGTTCTACCTATAACTTGCAAGTTTCCAGTATCGTCTAAATCAGGCTCCATTCCTACTGGAAGTATATACGTTATTTCAACACCATCTACTCCCCAATCACCATAATTATAAGTTCCAAGCCTTGCAGTGTATTCCTCTTTATACTCTAATGTCGTTATGCTATCATCACCATAAGTTCTCTTATGTATAGATGTTCCTGAGGTAGCATTGGTATTTGGATAGCTTGGATTTCCAGGTGTTGGATATCTTGAATTACCCAAATACTTTGAAGCATTATCCGTATACTCTACACCTGTTTCTCCATTTGCATCAGGAATAATTTCACTACTAGTTGCTATCCATGCTGTTTGTAAGTGTAACCTGGAACTAGCCCAAAGAACAGGATTTTGTGTTGATGTACTTTGTCCATCCCAGTTTTGTGAATCATTGTCCGCATATCTATGACGTAATAATAGATTATAAATATCTCTATTCTTGCCATCCCCCATATAGGAAGTACTTGTTGGCAAATCATCTGTTGTTACCCCTGTAGTAAATGTTATGTTTGGATCATATATGGTTTTCTGAGAAAAATAGTTTGGATACATATCATAATCCACTAAAATTCCTGTATCGCCATGAACATCATCTGTAGTAGAAGGGCTACTACTAGTAATAGATTCACGTTCACTTCCCGGTACATATGCAGTAGAACCATCCAGATATTCCCATCTATCCACATTAGGATTTAAACTGCCTGAAACACCTACATCATGATATAAGTAGTTCATATCCATCATAGTGAAAGCATTATTAATTGTTCCACTATCATCGTACAAAGGATATGCCCAGTTATTTGTACCATTAGGTGCATTTTGTCTATACTCCCCTACTTTCGGATAATATTCAGGGTAGATTTTTCCATCATCATCAGTATATGCTAATGGTAGCCCTTCAGCCGTGTCAGGGTTTATTTTACCTCTGTAATATATCTCGATAGCTTCTCCTACTTCCAGTCTTGTACCGTCTGGGAAAGTGAATTCATATATACTATACTCAATTTCATTAGTCTCAACATTACTATTAACAACACCTGTATCCATGCGCCAGTCCGCATAAAGTTTTCCAGAAACATCTGTATTTATACTGCTAAGGTCATTCTGGGTTACTATGGTATCTCCACCAAAGTCTTTGGCTTCTACTGTTTCCGCTCTCTTTGTTACTGTTAAATCAGGAACTTCCGCACTAGGCTTTAAGTTTCCATCTTCGTCATACCAGCGTATTACAAAATCACTAGCATCAATAGTATCAGTTTCATTCCCATCTAAATCTACTAGATCTACATACACTGGGATTTTGTCATAAAATACTGGGTCTAGTAAAACTCCTTGCGGTTCCGTATTGGTTGGAGTCGTCACTTTATAGTTTTCTACGTAGAATTTATACCACAGCCCATCATCAGGCCTATATCCTATTTTTTGAGGTTGCTCATCTGCCAAGTTATTAGCTGGTTCATATTTTATTGCCGCTTCTGCTTCTGTTTCAAAAATTTGAGTTTGTAAAGTTAGGACAGGTCTTTCCCTTCTAATTAATGTTACAACTTCCCCCTCTCCTTTATACGTCACTTCTTTCACTCCAAAATCTGTTCCTACTGATCCATCAATATTTTCAGTCTTTTCTGCATGATCATGTATATAGTCTGTTTTTGCAGTTATATGCATATTATATGTGTCGTTTGCAATGCTTTGCTGCCCTGTTGGAGTCGTTCTATGGTATCTTCCTATTCCTTTAAGTTCAATTGGATCAGCTGTGCTAACTAATACTATATCACTGCCATCTGCTGCTTTAGCAGGTATTTCATGCCATATAATACGTACACCCACTGCTTCGTCCACATAATTGTCTGTATCAACTCGTTCTTCACCTATTGCTGGCATATCTTTAACATCAGCTTGATCTATCCATGAAGTAGTGCCATCTGGGTTTGTAAATTCATACTCAATAGTAGGAGGTATGCTATGCCCTATATTAGCAGGGTTTTGCACAATGTAGCCACCTGTTGGATCTACTGTTGTTTTTAATTTTTGTTGCATTGTAAAGTCTTGATATACAGTGCCTCCAAGTTCTTGTAAAAAAGAAATACTAACAGCGTACTCACTTAAGTTATGGTCACTGTCATTAACAACGTTCATCTCAGCCCCAGTATGAACATCCTTGCCAGTAACAAAGATAGTTGTAGCTTGATTATCATATTGAGCAGTCAAATCATCAAACACATATTCCATCATTAATTCATCTTCATATGCTATCGATGTTCTTGAAGTTATTCTAGCCTCATAGCGCGTGTTTGTTGCATCTATGTTTGTAAGTTCCCTATAATAATATGTGTCATGGTGTTGAACACCCTCAATTCCTGCTTCTTTATATGCAAACGCTCCCAAATCATTTTCTGCTACTGAAATAGTTCCCCCATCAGTTGTGATTTTGTATTGTCCATATGTATGTCTATTTTGTGCGCTCACAGAATAGCTTGCATTAAATTGATGTCCCTCTAATGTGTCTCCCTCTTCGGCTAATGCTCCTTCTGTTATTTGAGTATGTACAATTATTTCAACCTCTGTTCCTACTGGAATCTGAGAATCTTCATCTCCTATAACTACTCTCAAGCTATCATATTCTGTAAGGGTAGCATTATCTGTTCCATAAAAATAAGTTGTATCTTTGACAAGTTCTGTAGCAGAACCTCCTCCACCATCTGTTGCATATGCCTTAATGTTGTTAGAACTTATTCCTGTGTTATTGCTTTTTATTTCCCATCCAACAATTCTCATTCCTGCTGGAACATCAAATTCCATTGTGCTTTGTTGCAAAGGAAGGCTAGAAGTAGCTGTAGTTCCTAATTTCAACGTATAGTCAAGGTAATCATACGGCATGATATCCCCATTTTGTATTTTGTTTATTTTTTCTGTTCCATCTGACAAGATCTCTTTGTCATATGCAAAAGTATCTATAGTCCCATTGCCATCTAAATCCGTTCCTCTATCTAAATCTACAACCATAACGCCAACCAAATTCTGTATTTGATACGTCTCACTAGGGTCTGTATTGCTCAAATTCCCCGCATAGTCATCAGCATTCGGAGAAAACGCACTGAACGAACCTATAATGTTAGTTGTTTCGCTTTGAGGTCCATAAACATTTGGATACATATCAAATGTTGGCCTTGAAGTATAATCATACGTATCGCTTTCGAAATCGTCTTCACTACGGTTTACCCACACACCTTCATAATATATGCTATTTCCATCTATAGTTTTATCGCTCGTTAAATACTGTCCACCATCTAAAAGCGTTGTTGAATCGCTTCCCGGAGAAACAGCTGATGCTTTTATTGTAAATTCACTAATATGCTCATTAACATATGTTTCTGTTGTATTATTTGGTTTAAATGTGCTTAATGTCTCTGTCTTGATTACTTCATCAATATCCACATACCTATAATCACCATCAACTACTAAGTAATCGCTCAACAATAATCCATCAGTACCATCTTTAGTAAGTTTTATTGCTTGCCCTTGATAGTTAAATGTTATTTCATCTATTCCATACCACGTACCTGAAATAAATTCTTCTGGTATGAATAGTTTCTTTATGTTATATTCACTATTTGTATATGTGCTACCACCTGAGAATATATTTCTAATTACAACTTCATCTATTGCTGCCGATTGTGTTTCTGGAGTAGCTCCATCTGGTCTATTCCATGCGTTAAGTTCATACGCTGTAACTGTTGGATCTAGGTTGTTTGGTTGGTAATCATATTGAACTCCAGTATCCATTGGAGTGATAGAATATCCTCCTTGGAAAGGCAATCTAAATCCTTGCATAGATGCAGCATCTGTTACAATTTTTCCTGTTCCACCATCATCGTATGTAATTACTTGTCTTATATTTGTTGTTGCCTCTGAAACAGGATTTATTTCTTTCGTTGAATATACTTCTCCACCTATTCTAATATCTGTTTCAGTTGGCGTTCCTAAGTAATCCAGCTCGTCCAAATCTGTCTTGTCCATATACTCTCTAGCATAATCACCTTGCCCATCTAAGTCAGACATTTCTATGACAAACCTGTCTGGATAATATCCTCCCCACGTTGTTTCTTCAAAGTATATTTCGTTTTTATTAGCTGTATTTTCTACATCTCCTAGTTCTTCATATTTGAAGTCTAGTCTTAATCCTCCAGTTGCATCTAGCGTATAAGTTCCTGATTCCCACTCAGCTTTCGTAATAGTAAGAATAGGGTCTCCCATAACGTTTTCTGTAAATCCTACCATACCATCTGTTGGAGTAGGATTATTTGCTCCCGCATTGTCTTCAACGCGTCTTTGGTAAATTATTATTTCGTCCGTATGCTCTAGTATTTCAGCATTTATTTCCAAGTCTTTCGTTAAGAATCCATAATGCGAATCTGTTCCATCTTGCCTAATTTTAGGAAGTGTAGCCGTTAATGTATTATAGTCGGTATAACTTATTCGTCCAGCCCAATCATTAGCATCTTGATATCTCCAAGTTCCATTACTTTCAACTTCATATGTTGCTTGCTCTGGCGTTGTTCTATAAACAGATATTGGGAAAACATATCTATCTCCGATAAATGCTTGTTCAAATTTTTTAATCGCCAAGTTATCATTTGCACCAATTGTAGTACCTGTTCCATCATCCTTTACAATAATATTTGTTCTAGATTTCAAATGAGATGAATCATACAAAGCTAATGCCGAATACCAACTACTTGAATAGTTTGCATATCTATAATAGTTTACCCATGACCAATCTGTTCTATTGTAACCTAAGTCTTCTCCCGAAACTGATCTTTCTAAACTTCGTCCTTCACCATCTGCCATTCCATCTTCATCGTAAACTCTATCTCCGCCTGCTACTAATTGTGTTGTTGCAGTTGCAGTCCCTTCTCCTACATCATAGTATCTGCCTGTTACTTCAAACATATATTTAGTCTCTGGATCATCTGCTTCATACCATGTACTATAATCAGGGTCTTGATTTACACCAGAAGCGTTTTGTTGGTCTTCATTAATATCTAAGTTAAAAATAATTTTGTCTATTTTTGAATGAGTTGCATGATCTTGATATTTTGAATCTGTTTCTTCATAGAAATTATCATAATTTGTTCCAATAAGTTCTTTGAGGATTTCACTATCACTAGTATTTAATAAATTAACTCTAAAGAAAGCTTCTTCATCAGCTTGTCCTTCATTGTATATTTCCACACCATTTGCTTTGCTTGCAGAAATATCAGCTTCATCAATCACTATCTCCGTGCCATCAGCGTGAATAACTGTGATTGTCTTTATATAATCAATAGCACGCGGATCAATTTTAAGATAATATGCATCGAAAATATCTTCTGGCAAATCAAGTGTACTTTCAACATTTAAAGCAGTATTCATAGACTCTGTATATATCCAAGTCATTTCTTCATGTTCTTGAATGTTTTCGTTACGATCTTCATTAGGAGCAAACGTATAGCCTTGTGGGTCCTTAGGGTATGAACCACCTGTCCCTGGTTTTCTTACATGGAGATATTGTCTGAAATCTAACGTAAATGAGCCTATAGATTTATAACCTGTCTCTAGCTCGGAGTTATCATAGAAAGGAATTGCCGGGTTTCCGCTAAATCTATAATATATCCTTACTTGTTCCGCAGCTGTTGTTTCTTTATCAAATCTTGCGTCCGTTCCTGCTACATCTGGTTCGTCTTGATATCCAGCAGTTAAAACAGTATCAAAGTACATCTTACTAACTACACTGTTAGATGAATCTCTAGTTACAAGTCTGTATCTTTCTTCTCTAATTCCCTCTAAATAATTGTTTCCTTCTGCATTAATGATATTACTTGTACCAAAGTAAGAATCTAAGTATCCATAAAAATCTATATAGAACTCATCAGGGTCTGCATTTCTATAGTCTGCTTCTTTACCCGTTAAAATCAATTTTCCTAACTCATCTATTCCGAGAGTTTCTAGATTTTCAGCAGTGATTTCATAGCTCCTCTTTGACGCATCATCTGGATCAGTTACCAGCGCAATAGTAACTGTATCATTTTTAAATGTATTAGTTGCCTCGTCGTAATCTAATTTTACCCCTTCACCCGACATATCCTTAACATCATAAAGCGTTATAGATATAGAATCTTTTTCTGTAATATCGCTAATTATAGCCTCACTTACAAGAAGTTTAGTCGCATGATATCCTGTGTATGTTCCATCCTCTGCTGAAATTGGTGGCACAACAATTAAATCAATATCATCAAGCATTGATACATTTCTATTTCTTACATTAACCCTGTATTTAAAATCTCTGTCATAAGGAATCCCTAATGTAGTTTGACCTCCATCGATATTGCCGGTTTTTGGAAGGTCTATTTCGCTTATTGGTTCATATTCAATATTTGTTTGCACTTCCAAGTAAGGTCTAGTAATATGAAGTCTTGCACCAACTGTTGCTATTTTACTTGATAAAGCTGCTGCTTCAGGAGTAAATGTCATAGTTGCATCTAAATCATCATACCAATCAGTAGTTCCATTTATATCTACTGTTAGAGTTTGTCTATCTGCTACAACTTCGTTGCCAGAAATGTTTTCCATCACAACATTAAAACCTTTTAGGTACTCAATCTCAACAGCCCAATCAGCCTTGTCAATACTTACTTGAGTTCCTGCAGTTATTCCTAATTCTGCCGCAGATAACACCAAAGCAGGAGCATCATTCTCCATGTCTTGGTCCCAATCATAAAACTCGATTTCTCGTATTTCTCCAACTTGAGCATGGTTACTTGAAATCACAATATTTTCAGCCTTAAATCCTTTTATTATTTGTGGATCAGTTGGTCCTGCATTGTTTTTTACACCTACACTTAATAGATCAAAACTCAAATCTGATACACCCGCATCTGCATCTGAATCATTTTTTATTTCGAAGCGGTATCCTGTATCTGTATCTTGGTTTGGAACTGTTAATTCATATTGTATAGAGCTCGTAGTATTTTTGTTTGATAATAATGCCTCATCTCTACTTTGTCCCGCCATTACTATATTTATGTCGTTCGTATCTAATAGGGCATCATCTGTACGAGTTATATTGTAACTTGGATCTTCGTAATTGCTCTTTAATGTCCCTGTAGGCTTAACATCCCCAAGTTTTCTGCTTCGTCCATCTACTTTTATATAGTTGTTTTCACTTAAAGGCACATCGTCCATATTTGTAAAATTCACTGTGAAGTTATATAAAGCTCCAACTCCATACCATGTATCGCTTCTAATAACCAGGTTGTCTTCTGCATCTAAGTAAATATGCGGGTAAGTGTATATACCATTCACCACGCTATCTATTAGGCTTTTACTCAGAGTGAACTTATCATCTTTATCTGCTCCCTGAAAAACTATATTCTCTATTTCATTGTTTTCGAGCAATCCTTTTGAAATAATTACTTCGCTAGCATCAAATTGAAAACCGCTTCCTATAAAATTCCCCGATGTAAATGTAGCACTAGGCATTGGAAGATTTCCGCTATTCCCGAGCTGGTATCTGAATCCCACATCGCCTTTTTCTAGACTTACTTTTGTCGACTCTCCATATTCGTATACGCCATTTTTGAACTCATACGACTCCACTTTGATTGCAGGGACGCCTGGTACTAATTCTAGTTTAACTGTTTCTATCTCAGTCACCTGATCTGTTGCAACAAAATCATCATCAGAGACAGGGTCTTCCGATTGTGGTGAGTATGTCCATGTTTCATAATGTGTAACAACGTCATTTTGAGATGGAAATCCAATGCTAGGATATCCTTGAAGCTCTATTTCACCTTTGAAGCCTTCATCAGTTTCAATCCTTTTTTTAAAGTTGAATACTAATTTGTTCGAAAACGTATACCCTTTGTCAATATAATTTTGAATTTCTGTTTTTGGATCAAGTTGCCAAAATGTATTTTCTTGTGCGGTTGTATTTGTCTCAGTAAAAGTTCCTAGAGGTAAGAATGACTCAATTCCATTCTTTTCAAAAACTCCCATAACAACTTCTGTTCCATCATCTGTAAACCATTCGTTTAAAGGAACATCTGCATCACCTGGAGTTGGTTTTTCCATTTTTATTATTATGTTTTCTAAGTCAAAATCTCTTGGCAAAGTGTTTAGTGCATATGCATTGAAAACAGGAGTATTCGTTTTGTTTGTGAAATTGTCTAAGTATATCGAAGTAATTGTATCATCATCAAACGACATACTATCTACTTTTTCTAGGTGCTCGTTTCTTAAATAAGTGTCTTGCAAAAAGTCTGGCGCTAATTCTGAAAATCTGAAATTTCTATTATATGGCTTAGACCACGTTACACCATTCTCATATATAACTGACGGGATAATATCAACATTAATAAGGTTGTTCGCAATGTTTGTTTGCGCAGGTATTGCAATATAAAATTCTTTAGATTCTCCTTTTCTAATAGGATCGCCTGAAATGTTTACCGTCGTATCTTTATTTGCTGTATAATAATAAGTCAAAAGACTATTTACATCATTATTGTAATAAATGAAATCCCAATCAGTGGTGTCTACATTTGTTGTTTCCCAAACTAAAGCTCCTCCCTCTTGTGGTTTCCCTATAAAGTCTTGTTCTGTAATCAAGTTCGCCTCATAATCATATTCTATAATTTCCCCAGCTTCATTTTTTGTCCAAACTAAAAGATCCGAATCGAAAATTCCATTCGGATTAGAACCAAAATTCTCTGGATTTACTGCTATGCTCGCATTGTTAATTACTGCAGCTTCATCGGTTGAATCGTTAGATATTTTTACTTTGTATCCAATATAGTTATACCTATCCCAAAGTACTGGACTAGATAATTGCTCTATATCTACATTCCAAATTAGGTTTGTGTTAATTAGTGTGTATGATGAAAAAGGAGCATCGCCTGGAACCTCTTCATATCCTGCAAGGTTTTCGACATTTTTATCGTCTATATATTTTTTGTACCCTGAGCCAGCCTCTATTTGTACTTGAGCATTTTCCGGTACATCTCCATAAAAGCTAACAGCAAGTTCTACACTTGTTGCTCCACTTGCATACAAAACTCCTATAGGATTTGTTATTGTTACTTCACCTCTTAAGTTTTGTGTTTCACCATCTACAGTCGTAAAATCTCCTGCATTAATTATTTCCGCTTCAACTCCCATCAAATTAGCCCTTTGGTCTTCCGGAATTTCGCTTAAATTTGTAGTCATCTGCAGCTTATTCGAAGAATCGTAATAGAAATATGGCAATTCAAATGTCATGCTTAAGTCTTCAGCACGTCCATTATCATATCCTGGGTTTATAGTCGATCTTATCGTTACTCTTTCACTTTTCGAAAGAAGCGTTGTATTCACGCCTATATCCACTCCTACATTACCTACTTTGGCAAGACTAGTAGTTACTGCAGGAGAAATTCCGATTCTATCATTGGCGCTAATTATCTTTCTCACACTTTCGTTCGCAAAAACTTCTGTCCCACCTAGACTTCCTATAGTTGTAAAAACCATTATTCCAATTAACAATGTTGATACTACTTTTCTGAATTTTACATTCATCATCTTACCTCTAATCACACTTCACCTATTTTATTCTATTTTATCAATATATTATATCATGAATTTTCGTAGTATTTCAATAATTTTTTTGTTTCAAAACACAATTTTTGGTATTTGACAGTTTTATTTATCATTTTCTTTGTATTGTGTCTTTTCAAAAAATGCTATGCGCCTGCATTTCCTTGTTAAAATTGTAATTGTCAGAATTGTTCGAGATCGCACCATTATCTTTTTTATAACTTTCTAATGTTGTTTAAAGTTCTATTTCATCTTCATTTCACAATATATATACCCAAAATTTTTTTACTATATTTTAGAAAATTTTGAACTTATGATAGATATATGGTATTATAAATATAATAATTTACTCCCGTAGCTCAGGGGATAGAGCGTCGGTTTCCTAAACCGTGCGTCGGATGTTCGAATCATCTCGGGAGTGCCAATCGAAATCCTCGACATGCAATTCCGTTGTACTTTCTCCTACAACGGAACAAGGATCTCTACAAGAAACATAAAGTCCTACTTACGAAGATAAGCATAAATAGATTTCTTTAGAGGTAGGATTTTTCATGTTCTAATAACAATTTAATACGATGAGGAATTTCGCATTTGTGTTTTGCAAATTTTTATTTCCTAAGAAGGAATTTAAAACTCACCTGTAACTATTGGCAATACAACAGGAATAAGAGACGGAACCATAAATATGGCAATACTAACAGAAGTATTCGTCAAGATATTTAATAATCTACTAACCAAGAAAAAAGGAGAAAACGAAAATGAAGTGGGCAATTAAAGGAAATATAGTTTACACAATTAATTCAAGTAAACTTACAATTATTAAAAATGGTTATATTGTATGTGAAAAAAACAAAGTTATAGGCACTTTTCAATCATTACCTAACCAATATAATAATGTTTCTGTAACAGACTATGGTAATAAAATTATTATTCCAGGCCTTATTGATTTGCACGTTCATGCACCTCAGTATGCCTTCAAGGGAACAGGTATGGACTTAGAACTTTTAAACTGGCTTTACACCTTCACTTTTGTTGAAGAAGCTAAGTTCAGTGACTTAGAATATGCAAAAAAGGTTTACTCTAAGTTTACACAAGACTTGAAAAACAGCGCAACAACTCGTGCATCTATTTTCGCAAGTCTTCATGTTGATGCTACCTTAGAACTTATGAAACTTTTAGAGGAAAGTGGACTTATAACATATGTAGGCAAAGTAAATATGAACAGAAACTGCCCTGATACACTGTCCGATGGTAATGCTAAAACCTCGAATGACGAAACATTAAGATGGCTTGAGCTAATTAGTGGAAAGTTTGATAACACATTCCCAATTATATCACCAAGATTTATTCCAACTTGTGATGATGAACTACTTGATTATTTAGGCAATATATCAAAAGAGTATAATATACCGAACCAATCACATTTATCTGAAAATTTAGGTGAAATTGTTTGGGTAAAAGAATTGAAGCCTGAAGCCAAATTTTATGGTGACGCTTATCATATTCATGGATTATTTGGTGGTAAAAACAAAACAATTATGGCTCATTGTGTTTATTCTCCTGAAGATGAAATCGAACTTATGAAAAAACAAGGTGTGTATATAGCACACTGCCCTACATCAAATGTAAATCTTTCATCAGGGATTGCCCCTGCTAAAAAATATTTGGAGCAAAACATGAATATAGGGCTTGGTAGCGATATAGCAGCAGGCCATAGTTTGTCTATGTTTAGAGTTATAGCTGATTCGATAGCTGTGTCAAAACTAAGATGGAGATTACAAGATGTAAACTTTAAGCCTCTGAAAGTAAGCGAGGCTTTATATATGGCTACAAAAGGCGGAGGATCTTTCTTTGGCAAAGTAGGGAGTTTTGAAGAAGGCTATGAGATGGATGCTATTGTACTTGACGATGAAAAACTAAATTACTTTAAAACAGAAGATATTGCAAATAGGCTTGAGAGTATAATCTATCAAGATTATGCCGTGAATATTGTGGCAAAATTTGTGAACGGAAATCAAATATTATAATGGTATGACAGAAT
>CAYJEX010000017.1:7718-11566 GCA_964369465.1 uncultured Oscillospiraceae bacterium | reverse complement strand
GGCAAAGGCTTATTTGATGTCGCTGAATCTGCATTTACTCAGCAATAACCCCCTATCTCCAAACGCGTATTTTCAAATTATTCGAGAACGCAAGAGATACATTCATTATTCCTCTATGGTATAATTTTTTTTAGAAACAAGCAGTTCCTTAAAGGCTTCATCGTTCATGGGCCTTGCAAAATAGTATCCCTGTGCATAGTCACATCCTATTCTCTTGAGCCATAGCGCCTGTTCATAAGTTTCCACTCCCTCTGCAACCACTTTCATATCAAGGTGATTTGCCATAGCCACAACATCTGATACAACAGTTGAGCTTTTTGCACTTTGATCTTTCTGATCAAAAAACGCTTTATCAAGTTTCAATATATCTGCTTCGACTGCAGAAAGTCTATTAAGTGATGATACTCCCGCGCCAAAATCATCAATAGAGATTGCAAACCCTCGACTCTTCAAATCTTTTACAACATTGAGAAATTTTTCCGTATCGTCTTCAACAGCACTTTCTGTAAGTTCAAGTTCTAGTTCCCTCGGTAAAATATTATAATTGTCAACTCTATCGCATATTTTCTCAACAATTCCATCTGCCAAAATTGTATGGGCGGATAAGTTTACTGAAATGCGCGTAATTTCCATTTTGCTTCTATTAAGTTTTATAAATTTGCACACTTCATCTAGCACATATATGTCTAGTTTAGAAATAAATCCATTTTCTTCAAATACTTGTATAAATTCGTCTGGGTATACCTTCTCCGCACTATCTCGTTGCCACCTCACAAGAGCCTCTGCTCCACCAATCTTCAAAGTTTTAAAGTCTATTTTAGGTTGATATTCAATGTAAAACTCTTTTTCTTCCAAGGCTTGTTCCATACGAAAAGTAATCGCCGCCATATTCTCATATTGCTTTTTCATCTCTTTATCAAAAGTAACGAACGTTGTTTTGTGAGAATTTTTTCCTTTTTTTCTAGCAGAGTATGCTTGTCCAATAATTGTATTAATCATTTCTTTTGGATCATCAATAATAACATTTCCGAAAGATAAATATACGTTATAGCTCGATGGTATGCTTTCTTTAATTGCAGGGGCAACAAACACATCATGAATATACTGCATTGAACCACCTTCATTCACTTTCCTAAATATCATAAAATGTTCCGCGGTGCTTCTGCACAATAGTACAGTTTGCCCTGTAAAAGCCCCTTTCAGTGCCTCTGCTACAGCTAAAATTAGCTCGCTACCTTTTTTAGAACTAAAAAACGTATTAATATTTTTAAACATGTCGATGTCAAATGAAATCAGTTCATATTCGTTTGGTTTTGCTCTCTTCAGTATCTCACTTATCTTTTCTCTAAAATAATGCGGAGCCATAAATCCCGTCATAGGTTCTGTGTTATAAGAGTCTATTAAAGCCTGTTTTTTCTTGATTTGTCCATATGCATGTGACGCACTAAATATTATTACCAATATCAACAGAAACAATACGAAATAATACCAATTGTTTTTTAAAAATTCCTCAAAGCTCATATCTACCGAAAGAAGGAAATCGTTTGCATTAGCTTCAAAAATTGCATCGTATTCACTCTCGGACAACCTATCCATCATTGTATTAAATATTGGCAAATATTCATTTGCAATATTCTTATTAACAAAGTATTGTACCGGCAATTTGACATCCATATTAATTGTTGCCTTATTTACATTGTCAAGGTATAGTTCTGCAAACGTAGATGAGCTTTCAGTTGACATCATCATTTCAAGTTGCCCCGAATTGAAGTCGTCTAAAAGTTCATACCAATCATCATATATTATAAACTCCGTTCCAGAAGATTCTTCATAAAATTCAGCGAAATCAATAGTTTGATATGGCAATATCCCTACATTGGGAGATTTTGCCATAATTTCTTCCCTTGAAATAGTTCCAAGCAGATCCATATTCACTTGAGCATACATCGGCACCCAATAAAAGGATTCCGTAGTAACATAATGCTCTCTATCATGCTCTCCGTCTCCATATACCGTTGCCAACACATCAAAGTTTTCACGATTTTCAGGAGGATCATCAAGAGAGTATGCATGGAAATTTATTTCAAATCCATAACGTTCAGCATAGTAGCTAAGCGTATCAACCATTGCACCATCTGGTTTTCCTTCTTCATTTGTATAAGAGATAGGTGCATAATCAGAAATATATCCGACCTCAAGAGGTCTTTCCTGCAAAGTTGCAATTTCATCGGGCATCAATCCACGATGGTTCATCTCTACATTTTCACTCAAATACTTTTCTTCAAGTTCAAGAAAAAAATTGCCTTCAGTAGTTGCAATATCGTAAAATATCGCATCAATCTCGTCCATAAGTTCCTGATTTTCAAAAGTGGAATTGAGAAATAAATTATAAACACCTACATCTAAAACATTATTTAAGTTTTCTCCTATATATTGATTTGAAAATGCTAAATAGAAGTCAGCATCTAAATCCATGTAAGTATCGATATCGCCATATATGAATTCAAGAGAAAAACCGTTTTTTTCACATAAAAGTTCTAGGCGTTCATTCCCAACATTGTCCACATATGTAGCTACTGTTTTACCATCCATCTTTGTAAAATCACCATACATGATACTCGAATCTTTTGTAACAAGTGAGGAAAACGTTTTTCCATATTCTATTTGAGAAAACAACATCTCGTCCATTCTGTTTTCTGATTTAGTGTGAAAAGCAAATAAGTCTACTTCTCCGCTGTACAAAGCATCTAAAGGATCTCCTTTTACTTCAATGTATTCAAACTTAAAATCACTAACTTCTTCAATTTTTTCAAAAATTTCAACACCGTATCCTTTATTATTATAGCTTTCAATGTCGTGTGCAAACTCTGTAAAACTCGAATAATATCCCACTTTTACTATCTGATTTGAATCGGGTAATGTCCCTTCTAACTCCGCAACTTCGAATTGAAACGGAATAGCATTTTCCGCTTTTGGCGAAATTGTTATTAAACTCATCAAAACAGTGAAAATCATCAAAATAGACAAAAACACTGACAGAACTCTTTTCATTTTTCCTTCTCCAAATCATAGCAATATATTATATTCATTATATCAAATATAATATATTAAAGATTGGTAACTTTGTCAATCTAGGCTTGCAATTTATTCATGGTATTATAGTTATAGGTATCAATAATTTGTTTATTTTTTCTTTAGATTTAAAATTCTCATATTTAGCTTTCAAAAATAAAGCAAACGGCTACCATTTGATAGCCGTTATATTATTATATTCTTTATATTATTGTATTTTCATATTCTCTTAGATCGCTTTTTTCTTGTAGAAAATATATCCTACTACTATCACCGATGCAAAAGCGAAGAGCATAAATATCATTATATTGCTATCATCCCCAGTATCTGGAGCATTTATAGGTGCTGCTATTACTTGAAGATTGGTTTCAGCTTCTCCATCCACATACTCCATTGTAATTAAATGAGTTCCAACAGATAGAGTCTTTATATAATCCCCATCTATTGTAATCATTACCGAACCACTCTCGCTAGAATATTTTGAGGTATTTAGCAAAGCTCCATTTATGTAAAGATTTCTGAAATTAGACAAGTCTCCTTCAGCAACAACAACTATATCATCATCGCTTCCTTCAATGATTTCTTGATTATCACCTTTAATAATTTTGTATTTATTTTCTGAAGTTGGCGACGTTTCTGTGAATTTAACATGAATAGAATGGTTATCTGACACTTTTGTAAATGTATAACTATCTGCTTTTGCAACAAGTTTTCCATCTACTGTTATCGTATCAATTTCATATCCAGGATTTGCTGTAAAGTTATATATTTGACTA
>CAYJEX010000017.1:0-7618 GCA_964369465.1 uncultured Oscillospiraceae bacterium | reverse complement strand
CTATCAAGAAGTGTCATTTTCCACTCCGTAACCGTCTTGTTAGGATTTTCTTCCAAGGTTGCTCCTTCTACTCCTGAGTACGATGGTTTACCATCTACAGCCGCCGAAGTAAAAAGTACTGAGTTCATATCTAAATTAAACGCTGGGCGAACACCTGCTGGATCATCAAGATTATCTTGAGTAGCAACAATCTTATTATATGCAGCATAATATACTATATAATGAGTTTGTGAACTCCTTAGACTCCATGCATAAGTGTCACCCCCTCGACCATCTAAAAATTCTACATAGTATCCAAGCGCTTCATTTCCCATAACCATGTCTTCTGCTTCTTGTTTTGATAATGGAAATAGATATTGATTAGCAAGCTCCATTGCGTCTGTATGTATACTGTCTTTTGTTAGAGTTGTTGCTTTAATTATTTCTTTTTCTCCAGGCGTAAACCCTAGTTCAGTATTATATAAGGATTGAATCTTTGCATATAGTAGATTGTCCGCCGTCTCTGAATAATAGCTTGTAGTCGTCCCAACTCCTTCATACGGTGCAAATGATGTCAAATCCAAAACATATTGACTAAACATAAGCCCTGAATTATTAAGTTTTACCCAAGGAACAGGAATTCCATTATATTCTCCCATTATTATTTTATCACTATTTTCAACATCGCCATTCTTCACCATGTCTATGCCATCCACGCCAAGCATTATCGCTTTATCTGTTGACGCCGCTTCAGTCAATACTGTTGTAGCAGGAATCATGGTTATTACTAAAGCTATGGCAAGTATCCCTGAAATTATTTTCTTTTTTCGTTTGGAATTGTTTTTCATATAACCTCCTATAAATATTCTTTCATTCTAGTTTTAATCTAATTTCAATTTACAAACATATTTCTCTAGGTAGTATAGCGAATCCTTGCAAGATTTTCAATACAAAAGAGAAACATTACAAAAATGTAAGGTTTCTCTTTTTATGTTTTTATATTTTCATTTGTCTTACTTTTTCTTCTTTGCTTATTCGCCATAGAGTGTATATCCTTTTTCCCTTTCTGTATCAATCCAAATATTACATCCTACATTGGCAAGTTTTGATTTAACTCTTGAAACTAGAACTCTAAGTGCATTATAATTATTTAAAGAAGAATGACCCCATATTGCTCTATACAATTCATCTCTATTTATTTGCTCTCCTTTTTTATCTACAAGTATCCACAAAAGCAGTAATTCTCGTTTAGTTAAAAGCAAATCGATACCATCGTAGTGAGCAATTCCACTTACATTGTCAATTTGAAGCTTTCCATAAGTTCGAGTTGTTTTGCGCAGAATTTGAGATCGTAATCTCGCCTTAACCCTTGCTTTCAATACTGATAAATCATACGGTTTTGTTATATAGTCATCACCACCAACATCCAGCCCTTTTACAATATCACTGTTTTCTCCCATAGCAGTCAGAAAAATAATAGGGACATCTTGTTTTTCCTTAATATGTTCACAAATATGAAGACCACTTCCGTCAGGCAAATCAATATCCAATAGAATTAAATCGAATTTTATGTTACCAAGCACTTTAAAGCAATCCTCAACTGTTGTTGCACAGTGCATGCTGTACCCTTCACTTGCAAGGGCCTGCATGTTGATATTATTAATATGTGGATCATCTTCCACAAGTAAAACATTTGCCATATTTTATCTCCTGTTATCTGGTTTTCTCTTCATTTCTTGCTGAAACTAATAGCTATTCAGTTCATTAATCATTATATCTTTTTTGAAAACTTCCATTATGTTAAAGCTATATTCATTATACCCTTTTTTATTGAGAAAATATACAGCGCTTTTATGTTGCATCTTCTGTTATACTTGATAAATTATTCAACACTTTTTAGTGACTCAATCATGTCTATGTTTTTCAATCGGGCTAACATTACTCTATTAACAATAATTGAGAAGATTAGAGTTAAAAGAACCGAGTATATTATGCTCTCTATTGTTATCGTCCTAGCGAACATCAAAAATCCCATTTCTACTTGCATTATAATAAATGCGTGTGCCAAAATCCCTAGAAAAACTCCTACCAATATTCCAAAAATAGTCAATACCATATTTTCGTTAAAAATATAATCCTTTGTTTCACGATGTTTGAATCCCAAAACTTTAAGAGTGGCAATTTCACGTTTTCTCTCACTTATATTTATACTTGTCAAATTACCCAAAACTACAAATGCAAGTGATGCTGCCGAGATAATTATTACAGCTACTACTATATTCATGCTAGTTGAAATATTTTCAAAACTTGAAATCACACTGTTGTTAAGGGTGATTCCTTTTACATTTTCAAAATCTGTGATTTGTTCTCTAATCAATTCTGAATCCAAATCTCCTATTACTAGAATTGCATTTTTTTCTGCCTTTTCGTTAAACAGTCTTTCATAATATTCAGCACTTATAAATATTTCATGATTTATATATTTTTCGTATATCCCACCAACTACAGCCGTTTCTAAAACTTCGTTTTTGCTCTGAATTGCTATTTCGTCGCCAATTTCTACATTCAATAATTCCGATAATTTTTCGCTAATCAATATCGTATCATTTTCAAGTATTAATTCTTTTCCTTCGTTCCGACTCCTCACTGTATTCATTTCTTTTAATGACGTATCATCTTCATATACCTGAACATATGCAACTTCTTCCTCTTCTCCAATAGTGATTTCCGTTGCATAAGTGGATATTGGTTGCAACACAAAGGTCTCGTCAATATCTTCGATACTGTTAACTACTTTCTCCGTTTCTTCTGTACTTTCGACCGTAGAAATCATTCCATCATGCAATGTCAATTCATTGTATTGAATTTCAGCTATACCACTTATTGATGTCTGCATTCCAAAACCACTCACAAGCAAACATGTGCATCCTGCAATACCTATTACCGACATAAAAAATCGTTGTTTATATCGTATTAAGTTTCTTGCAGTTATCTTTGCTGTAAAAGAAAATCTTTTCCAAACAAATGGAATTTTTTCTAAAAACACCTTTTTCCCTGCAACTGGTGCTTTTGGGCGTAGTAAGTCGCTTGTGACTTCTAATGTCTCTACTCGTATAGAACTGTAAGTTGTAACTCCCATCAAAACAAGGAAAATCACTATAGCTATTATCATATTAAACCAAGGCATATCATAATTTAATGTCGGAAGATTATACATAATATTCCATGTTCCATATACTATTGGAGGGAAGAGCATTATTCCAACCACCACACCTACTATACCTCCAATTAATGTGGCACTAAGAGCGTATACCAAATATTTTGAAGCACACTTGAAACGACTGTATCCTAGGGCTCTCAAGATGCCTACCTGTCCCCTTTGTTCATCGACCATACGCTTCATAGTAGTAAGGCATACAAGCGCGGCAACAAGGAAGAAGAATATAGGGAAAATAAGTCCTATCACCTGCATTTGCTTTACAGTATCTTTATACGTAAGCATAGGATAATGCATGTCTCTTGTGAGAATAGTCCATTCACCCTCATCCAAGTTGTCAATTTCTTCTTTAGCTTCTTTCAGTTCTGCAAAGGCTTCATCAAGTTCTTTTTGTCCAGTTTCTCGCGCTGTATTAAGTTCTTTTTGTGCCTCCTCTAGTTCCGTTTCGATTAAGTCTAGTTCCATTTCGATTTTTTTCAGAGTTTCAGGATCAAGCATTCCGATAGGTACATCTTCTCTTGCTTCTTCAAGTTCTTTATATCCCTTATCTATTTCATCTTGTGCATCCTTAATCTCTCTATCAAAATCCGTTACAGCTTCCTTATACTCTGTAAGTCCATCATTGTATTCCTTTTGTGCTTCTTCTTTTATTTTATCGCCTCTAACAAGTTGAGCTTCATCAGAAACACTTTCAATCAGCATTTTTTCTCTTTCGATTAGCTCTGCGTATTCCTCATTAAACGAATTGAGTTTTTGCCCTTCTTGGCTTCCCATATACACCGTCGTATAATGATCTGACAAAAATGCTTCTTCTGGAATATACAAAAATGAATTGAGCATCAGATTATCAAGAGTGCTTGCCCCTTTTTCAAGGCTCATATAGTTAGGTGTAGAAACTACCCCCACAACAGTGAATTCTGTAATATCGAAAACTTCTTCATGCTCTGTCGTTGTACGCTTTATTGTTATTATTTCACCAATCGTAGGCACATCAAATAAGTCATTCGGCATTTCTACTAATATTTCATTTGCGCTTGAAGGATATTTCCCTTCTACAAGTTCAACTTTATTTAACTTAGCATCTTCATCAAAGGATTCCACTCTAAAAATATAATCATTTTCTCCAAAACTAGCTTCCACATCGTACAAGTGACCTGCTTCAATAATGAAATTTTCATTAATATTATTTAAAGTTTCTATATCGTCTTCATCAAATCCATAGTTTGAAAAAATTTGAAAATCAAAAAGATCTAGTTCATCCGCATATCTATCAACGCTTTGTCCCATTGCTGATGAAATAGACAACATACCTGCAAAAAAAGAAACACCCATAAGAACAATCGAAATTAATAAAATATATTTTCCAAGAGATTTTTTTATCGTACGAAACGTGTCAAGCAATAATTTATCTTTCATTTTACCACTCAACTTCCTCAATCATTTTTGGAGAACGGTTCAATTCAATTGATGAAATCTTACCATTTTTTACTTTTATTACTTTGTCCCCTATAGGGCATAATGCTAGGTTATGTGTAATTAACACTACCGTCATATTATATTTTTTGCAAGTGTCTTGAAGCAGCTTTAAAATCTGTTTTGAGGTCTCATAGTCAAGTGCACCTGTGGGTTCGTCGCATAGTAAAAGTTTGGGATTTTTTGCAAGTGCCCGTGCTATAGCGACTCTTTGCTGTTCTCCACCTGAAAGCTGAGATGGAAAATTGTTTTTTCTTTCTTCTAATCCTACTTGTGCTATTATTTGAGAAACATCAAAAGGGTTTTTAGATATTTGCGTTGCAAGTTCTACGTTTTCTATCGCAGTTAAATTCTGAACTAAATTGTAAAATTGAAAAACAAAGCCTATATCGTACCTTCTGTAATTAGTAAGGTCTTTTTCATTTATAGCATTAATTTGTTTTTCATCTACTGTAATTTCACCTGAGGTTGAGAAATCCATCCCGCCTAGAATATTTAATATTGTACTTTTACCAGCTCCCGATGCTCCGGCAATTATTACAAATTCCCCTTTCTCTATTTCAAAATTAACTCCATCAAGTGCTTTTATATCAACTTCACCTACATGGTATGTTTTTTTCACGTCAAAAAACTTTATATAGCTCATCATCTCTCCTTTAAATCTGCTTCATCTATCAAAATCTATCAAGATACATCAGTAACATAAACAAATCGACTTGTTTTTATACTCCTCTTTGCCTATTGCTTGTTCCATGAAATAGGCAACATCAGCCCTTGAGATATTTTTGCCTCCCTTTGGAACAGACGTTTCAGAAGTTCTAAAATTCTTTGTTAACCCTCCTTCAACCAGTGACAAAGGTCTTAATATTAAATACTCTAGACTACTATTCATAACGCATTCTGCAGCAATTTTGTGGTCTGCAATTGCGTTTTTGAAAAAGAGATTCACAAATACTTTTGCGATAAGACCAGGCATTTCGTTATGTATTCCAGCCGAACTCATTAAAAATATTTTTTTTACACCAGCTTCTTCAAGTGCTGGTACAATAGTTCTTATCATGTCTGATAAAAGGGTGGATTTGTTATTTGCATCTCCTCCCAAACACGAAATAGCGAGTTCATATCCTTTAGAAACAGACCTAATCGCTTCTTTGTCGAATAAATCCACTGATTTAATTTGTAAATTTTTGTGCGTAATTGTTATTTTACTTGCATCTCTAACAATAGCAGTAACATCATAACCTGCATTTAACGCCCTCTCCAAAAACAAACTTCCCGTTTTTCCTGTACCTCCAAATAATAGTATTTTCATATTCCCTCCTGCTAAATATTTTCCAAAATAGAAAAGGAACTCCTCATAAATCTAGTCATTACTTCTTTAAATTCTTCTTTTTCTATTTCACTATCACACTTTAATCTCACGCCTTCTCTTATCCCTGCAAAAACTGATTTAGCTATCATTCGCGCCATCATTTCAATAGCCTCTTCTTTATCTCCATTCTCATTTGAAACACTTAGTAGAATTTCTTTTATCATGATATAAAGCTTCTCATGATAAGCACTATTAATTAGTTCATCACTTACAATAATATGCATTTCAATAGGGTGCTCATTTTGAACCTCTACCAATATATCAACCCAATTTGACAAGAACTCACTTAATGAAGTTTTTGTAAATTTCATTATGTCGTCCAAAACATATTTGTCAAAATATCCAAGTTTGCCAAGTATCGGCATCAAAACTGCTTCTACAAGTTTTTGCTTATTCTCATA
This sequence comes from uncultured Oscillospiraceae bacterium, assembly GCA_964369465.1. Classification (GTDB taxonomy): domain Bacteria; phylum Bacillota; class Clostridia; order Peptostreptococcales; family Anaerovoracaceae; genus CAYJHC01. The sequence goes on along the minus strand of CAYJEX010000017.1, from coordinate 1,176 downwards.
GTACCTATATAAATTTCCAACTGTGGTACCTGCATTTTCTGCAATAACTCTCATTGACGAACCTTCAATCCCTTTTTTTAAAAATTCTGTCTTAGCAGATATTAAGATTTTGTTTCTTTGATCTTCCTTTAACACTTGAGCCATTTTACACCTACCTAAACCGTCCAATAGAGAACCATCGTTCATTATACATTGTACCTTACATTAGAGTCTTTGTCAAAAGAATATGTGAACATAGCTAAAAAAGTAGCAAAGGTCTACCCCCTTGCTACTTTTTATTTTGTTTTGAGTTTTGTAACTAATATTTACTACCGTTATCTTTTACTTTTCTGCTTTTTTCCTATACACAACTATTCCAATTCCAGCTAATGCTATAAGCATTACCATTGCAATAAGTATTATATTGAAATTATCACCTGTTCCTGGAGCAGTCACGACTGATGTTACTTCCATATTCATGGTTGCTTCTCCGTCTATAAATTCTGCTGTAAATACATGCTCGCCTACAGGTAATGTCCTTACATAATTGCCATTGAGTGTGAATATAACTGAGCCGCTTTCTGTAGTGTAATTTGCTTTATCTACTAATTTACCATTTAAGTAAAGATTCAAGAAAGCATCTATCTCTCCCTCTGTCTTAAATGTAAGCGGTGTATTAGTTCCTTCCTTAATAACTTGATTATCACCTTCAAGAGTTTCATAATACACTGTTATTTTCATTGTTAGAGATTTTGTCTCAGCAAATCCACCTTTAGAAACAGCTACCGTATATTTTCCAAGTACTGGATTGTAAACAACTCCTATATCAACTCCTGTATCTTTAACAAGTCCTTTTACATAACTTTCAACAGCAGCTACTTTATCAGCATCTGTTTGGTTTTCATAATCTACACTTACTTCTCCGTCTTTAATTAGCTCCATAGCTCTATTTATTGCTTCACGATCTGTTTCAGGTAAGATATTTACAGTCATAGTTATGTTTTTGCTACCACTTGTACCATCTTTATTAAGAGCTACTGTATAAGTGCTTCCTGACTTATAGGTAACTGTCCCTGTAACTCCTGTATCTGGCGATTCTTTTGAAAGAATATCGTTCACATAATCTTGCACTGCCGCTGTTTTATCTGTTTGTGTTTGCTCGCTATATGCTACGCTTACTGTTCCACCAACAATTAA
>CAYJEX010000016.1:0-31422 GCA_964369465.1 uncultured Oscillospiraceae bacterium | reverse complement strand
GTACCGCTTGCTGTTCTGTAGTATATCCATTATAAAAATTTTGATTTTGGTTTGCATTTTGGTTTTGGTTCATACCTCCCTGCATTCCAGCCGATGCGTCTACAAATGATTGTCCTAATGGTGATACAAACTGTTCGTTGTTTGATGATTGTTGAGAGGATTGTCCGCCTCCACCAAAAGCCGAAGGTGCTCCCCAATTAAAAGTAGCATCCCCCATTCTTTTATTATTCATTTGATTCATCGTATTTACATCCCAATTCATATCAGAATTGTTTGAAAGTTGTCCCAATCCAAATTGAGATGTATTATCAAATGTATCGTTTACGCCAGCTCCACAGTTTTGACAAACATTACTTCCGTTTTCTATTATACTTCCGCATCTGTTACAGTTCATCTTTTTCCTCCACACATTTTATCGAAAATTTTTTCAAATTATTTTTCAAAAATTTAAAATCCGTTTTTTTACTTTTTGACTTGTATATTATACTACAAATTTGTAAAAATGCAAAGTTTTTTTATAAATCATCTTTGTGCATATCTACTATAACACTTTATTTCTAATTCTTATATATATATGATATTTTTCTTCATGATTTTTAAATTTTTCTCAACATTTATATTAATATTTCAACACATCTAATGTATACAAAATATTTGACAATACATACTTGTTTTTAGATTCAAAAAAGAAGTATAATTGAGAAGCGATAAATGTTTAACAATTTGCACAATTACGAAAGAGGTTATTTATGCAATCCCCATTAAAAAAATTAGGCGGAGTTAAAGTTCCGCATTACAAAGGTACTTCAAGTATGAAAGCTACGAATTTCCCCTGTCCTCAGGAAGTTGAAATTTCAATGTTGCAACATATAGGAGCCCCTTGTAAACCCACAGTTTCCCCTGGAGATTACGTCTACAAGGGACAAATAATAGGAAGTTCCGATGCATATATTTCTGCGTCAATACATGCCAGTGTTTCTGGCACAGTCAAATCATTTTCCGAAAGAAGAACTATGTTAGGCGGAAAAAACCAAACAGTAATAATTTCTTCAGATGGAAAAGAGATTTTAGATCCTTCAATAAAAGCTCCAATTGTAAATGACAAGGATTCATTTATTAAAGCTATAAAAGAAAGTGGTCTAGTTGGTTTAGGCGGAGCTGCTTTTCCAACACATGTAAAGTTTAACCCTCCAAATTTAGACGAAATCAAGTCGCTTATTGTCAATGCTGCTGAATGCGAGCCATATATAACATCAGACCACAGGCTTATGCTAGAAGAAGCAGATGAAATTTTGGATGGAATATTAGCTATTCAAAGATATCTCAATATACCGACTACATATATTGGTATAGAAAAGAACAAACCTGATGCTATAAAACTTCTTGACAAAAGAATATCCCAAAGAAATATAAAAGATGTATTCACGGTAGGCCTTTCTGAACTATACCCAAAAGGAGCAGAGCGGGTAATTGTTGAAGAAATAACTGGTAAACCCTTACGTGCTGGCGTTTTACCTGCCACTTTAGGTGTAATAGTTTCAAATGTAGGTACAGTGGCGTTTGTAGGAAAATACTTAAAAGATGGAATCCCATTAGTGTCCAAACGAATTACAGTTGATGGTTCTTCTATAACAACGCCTCAAAATCTAATCGTACCAATTGGTACAAGAATCGAAGACATTGTAAATTATTCGGGTGGTTTTAAGGAAACTCCTGAGAAAATAATAATGGGTGGAGTAATGATGGGACTAACTTTGTTAGACAATAAAACTCCAATAATTAAAAATACTAATGCTGTACTAGCTTTTAATAGCAAAGATAGCTACATAGCCGAAGAAGCCGCATGCATACATTGTGGAAGATGTATTTCTGCTTGTCCTATCGGACTAGTTCCAGCATCAATTTCAGTTGCATATGAAAACAGAGATACAAAAAGCATGGAAGAGCTAAACATTATGCAATGTATGGAATGTGCAAGTTGTACATATGTATGTCCAGCTCGTAAAGCGCTTAACTTCATCCATAGAATAGGCAAAATTCTAGTAAAGGAGGCAAAAGAAAATGAACAGCAATAACAAAAAAAAGACTCCTCTTAATTTTTTTTCCAAGCAGAGCAAAGAAAAAACAATTGATAATTCAGCAGATGTAACGCAACACGATATTTTAATCGTAACATCAGCACCACATATCGTAAGAACTCTTGACACAAGACACATTATGGGCCACGTCCTAATCGCCCTAATACCAGCGATGATTTTTGGCATATTTGTTTTTGGATATAGAGCAGCAACTCTAACTTTGGTTTGTATTATTTCTTGTGTTGTGTTTGAATATGCATTTTGTAGAATTGCAAAATGGAAAAACTCAATAGGCGATTTATCAGCAGTCTTAACTGGTGTTTTATTAGCTTTTAACCTGCCTTCAAGTTTCCCATATTGGATGGCAATAATTGGTTCTTTTGTTGCAATAGTTATTGTTAAACAATTATTCGGAGGATTAGGACAAAATTTTGTGAACCCTGCTGTAGCTGGAAGACTTGTATTGTTTATTTCATTCACATCACACATGACTACGTGGCCTCTTCCTAATTCCGGACAGCTAGGCTTCGATGCAGTTACAGGGCCTACACCTTTAGCCATATTTGCAGAAGGCGGAGAGCTTCCACCAACGATGGATGTTTTTCTAGGATTTGTTGGAGGATGTATAGGCGAAGTCAGTGCCTTAGCAATTCTCTTAGGTGGCCTTTACTTGATTTTCAAAAAGATAATATCTCCAATTATACCATTTGTATTTATTGGAACAGTTGCAGTAATTTCAGTTATGGCTGGTGTGGATCCTTTATTTCAAATATTTACAGGCGGAATTATGTTAGGTGCGTTCTTCTGCGCCACTGACTATGTCACTTCTCCAATGATGCCACTTGGACGCGTTATTTTCGCCATAGGTTGTGGAATCATTACTATGGTAATAAGATTATTCGGTTCCTATCCAGAGGGAGTTTCATTTGCAATAATAATTATGAATATACTTTCCCCTCGAATAGATAAAATGTGCATAAATCATAAAATAAAAAAAGGAGGTGTTCAGAATGTCAAAAAGTAATATAAAGGAGTATTTTGTTCCACCTTTTGTGTTAGTGATTATTTGTCTAGTAGTAACAGCTTCTCTTGCGCTAACATACCAAATGACATCTCCAATAATTGCGGAGAATGCAGAAAAAACTAAAATAGAGGCAGTTCAAGCAGTCCTTCCTGATGGCGAAAATTTTGAAGAAAAGGAAGGAACCGTTGATGGAGTTTCTACATATTTCGTGTCATCAAACAACGAAGGTATCGCTGTAATGGCTACAGAAAAAAGTTTTGGTGGCCCTATGGATGTTATGGTAGGGATTGACAGTAATGGTGCTATAGTTTCAGTGAAAATAGTTTCCCACATTGACACCCCAGGATTGGGAGATAAACCTATGGCCGAAGAAGAAATATCTCAATATAATGGCTTATCACAACTAACAGGAACTGGTACAAAGGATAGCAATGAAATCGACGGAGTAACAGGAGCAACTGTCTCCTCAGACGCAATATTTAGAGCAACTCAAAAAGCCCTTGAACAATGGGCAGCTTTATAGGAGGTACATATATGCAAGTTAAAAATAAAAATGCCTTAAAAGCTAAATATGAGATCTTTTCAAAAGGGTTAATAAAAGAAAACCCAGTATTAATACTTTTGCTAGGCCTTTGCCCAGCATTAGCAGTTACAACAAGTGCTTTCAATGGAATTGGAATGGGAATTTCAGTAGTAGTTATTCTAACTTGTTCAAACATCGTTATATCTCTACTTAGGCGATTTATTCCATCTAAAGTTAGAATCCCTTGTTATATCGTTGTAATTGCAGGTTTCGTTACAATAGTCCAACTATTACTCAAAGCATACTTGCCTGAACTGGATAGTTCATTGGGGCTATTTATTCCACTAATCGTAGTAAATTGCATAATACTAGGAAGAGCTGAAATGTACGCTAGCAAAAACAACGTCCTAGACTCTGCACTTGATGGTCTAGGAATGGGCGTAGGATTTACAATTGCACTATTTTTAATAGGAGCAACTAGAGAAATACTAGGGGCTGGTACATTTTTCGGTTTTGAAATAATTGGAGATGCCTTGGAACCAATGAGCATTTTCATGTTAGCACCAGGTGGGTTCTTCGTTTTTGCAATAATTGTTGCTATTACAAACGTTCTTCAAAAAGAAAATACCAAAAGAAAAAAAGACTTTGCATGTCAAAGTTGTTATCTTATAGACACTTGTAGTTCTTTTAGAGAAGAAGAAGAATCTCAAAAACGTTTAGCCAAAGAAGATATAAACGTTGCAATCAAAGAAGAACAAGTCAAAAAAGAAGAAAAGGAGAAATCTTAACAATGGAACAAATTTTAATTATAATGATGAGCGTTGTTCTAGTTAACAACTTCGTACTAGCAAAATTTTTAGGCATTTGCCCTTTTCTAGGTGTTTCAAAAAAAATGAGTTCAGCATCTGGAATGGGATTTGCCGTTACATTCGTAATGATATTAGCCACTCTAGTAACATGGCCGATACAGCATTACCTTTTAAACCCTTTCAATATTTCATACCTACAAACTCTAGTATTCATATTAGTAATTGCATCTTTAGTGCAACTTGTTGAAATCGTATTAAAGAAATATATCCCTGCACTTCATAAATCATTAGGTGTTTTCTTGCCTCTGATTACAACAAATTGTGCAGTATTAGGCGTTACAATAATGAACATTGACGAAGGATTTAATTATGTTGAATCAATATTCAATGCAATAGGTGCTGGAATTGGATTCTTGCTTGCAATGGTTTTATTCTCAGCAATAAGAGAAAAGCTAGATACGTGCAGATATATCCCCGCGCCTTTCCAAGGTATACCAATAACATTAATCTCCGCCGCAATACTTTCGCTTTCATTTATGGGATTTGGTGGTGTTGTGGAAGGAATTTTCGCACAGTAAAACTATCACTTTCCAAGTGTAATTACTCTCGCTTTATACTTGATCATAATTTACTACTTCGGCTTGTAAATAGTTATTTTATAAATTAATAGAAAGGAAAATCTAGAGATTCAATATCCAACTAGATAGTATATGAAAATATGGAAGGAATTCTAATACCTGTAATAATAGTTGTTACTATAGGCTTTATAGCTGGTGTAATCTTGACTATAGCTTCTAAAGTTATGGCTGTTTCTGTAGATGAAAAAATAGAAAAATTAATCGAAGCTATGCCTGGTGCAAATTGCGGTGCATGCGGTTTTGCAGGATGTGATAATTATGCAGTTGCTTTAGGGGAAGACAAAAATCATAATCTAAGCACTTCTCTATGTCCTGTAGGCGGAGATTCTTTATCAAAAGACCTTGCAAAAATATTAGGCGTAGAAGCAACTTCTACCGATCCTCGAATTGCATACGTAGCATGTAAAGGCGGCACATCTCAAATAAAACGAATTATGACTCACGACAAAGATTGGAGTTGCGCAGCAGCATCGCAACTTTACGGGGGCCAAATGGAATGTTCATATGGTTGTTTAGGACACGGAGATTGTATTAAAGCATGTCCTTATGACGCAATAAAATTAGTAGACAAAGTTGCTGAAGTCGACAGAAATCTTTGTATAGGATGCGGTATTTGTTTATCTTTCTGCCCTAAAGACATTATAAAACTAATGCCAAAAAACAAACTAACATTCGTTGCATGTAATTCAACTGCAAAAGGTGGCGAAACTAGAAAAGCTTGTAAAGTTGGTTGCTTAGGTTGCATGAAATGCGTTAAAGTATGTACAGAAAACGCAATAACCGTCGAAAACAATCTAGCAAAAATAGACCACGATCTTTGTATCGACTGTGGTCTATGTACAACGGTATGCCCTACTGAATCAGTAATCAAACTTATCAAAAAAGAATTACCTCGCAAAACAAAAAAGAAAGGTCCACTTTCATTTTTAACTCGCGGGAAGTAGCCCCAGCATAATATAAAACAGTAAAACAAAACTTTAACAAAAGAACCACCTATGCTTATCTGCACTGGTGGTTCTTTAAAACTAATTACAAAGGTTAGCCCTTAGGCTAGTCTTTTACTTTTCTAAAGTTTAATATACTTTTCAATTTCACCATTGTCAATATGTATTTTATTATATTGTTATGTTTGGGAGATATTCCCGATATTATTCCTTTCTATTTTCACTACTGAATATATTCAAATACCCCTTCTTCTGTTTCATTAATGATATTTCCATTTTCATCGACGAAAATATATTGAAATTCGGGATAATCTTTCATCAATTCCTTTGCTTTTTCTTTTCCAAGCAACAAGCAGCTAGTTGACAATCCATCTGCCATATATGACATTCCTAGTTCTCCTATTACAGTAACGGAAACTAAGTCTGTGTCTACCGGATAGCCTGTATGCGGATCTAAAACATGATGATATCTAACACCATTTTCTTCAAAATACCTTTCATACACACCTGATGTCACAGCTGTTTGATTATTCAAATTAAGATATCCTATCATTTCTTTTGCATCAAATCTTGATGTTTCTACACCAATTTTCCATGGTTCGTTTCCATTTTTATATCCTATTGCCACAGTGTTGCCACCTAAATTTACAATAGCTTCAGTTACTCCTTGTTGAATTAGAAAGTCTGATATTCTGTCTGCAATATATCCTTTAGCAATTCCACCCAAATCAATTTCAGAAGAACCTTCCTCTAGTAAAGCAAAATAATCATGCTCAACATCTTCGCCTTCAAGCCTTTCTTTTTTTTCCAGGTTTAGATTTTCGAATGATATAAACGGAATAATTTTATCAATATCTTCATTTGATGGTTTGTTTGGGTTGTTGGAAAAATTCCACAAATTAGTCAAGTCTCCTGTAGTTATATCGAATAGGCCATTTGTTTTCTCAGACAGTTCTTTTGAATATTTTAAAATCTCATATGTTTCTTCTCCTATACGAACAAGGTCCCCCTTATTATCATTTACATTTATTATGTCAGTAGAAAAAACCTTCTCTTCTAATTCCCTGAATTCAGAATATGTATAAAATGACGAATTGTTCTTTATAACATAAGCACCTTCATTCAAACCTAAAGAATGAATCATTTCTCCTATATTGGTTTTTTCTTTAGTTAGCATAATTTGATAATACTTTATTACATCAAATGATTCCTCACCAATTGTAGCAACTTCATTTTGGGAAAGAGTTTTTCCATCTATTTCCCCTTCGTATATGGTAATAGAACATACTGTATCTAGAAGTATATTTGTTGCAGAATAAGGTTCTTTTTCACACCCTACTTGTAGTAGTGTAGCCATCATCATAAAAACAGTAATTATTATCTTTTTCATTTCTCCTCCAGTTTCAATTCACAAACAAGAAAAATCGGTTGTTATTTTTATGGTATAATTATGATACAGTTATATAATAAAAATCAAATGTGTTATAAAGTAAAACACAAGGGAGCAAATTCAAATGCGGAAAAATAACCAAAAAAACCTTTTCTTAAAAACAGACATTATCCTAATAGTAGTAATATTATCAGTAGGTATTATTACAGGCTTCACATTTGCCAAGGATGATGTTCATCCAAGCAAAATAGAAATATACAAAGACAATACCCTTTTTGGTATATATGATATTTATACCGACAAAACCATCAATATAACATCTGGCGATACCTCAAACGAAATACAAATAAAAAATGGCACTGTACACATGGCATCTTCTAACTGCAAAGGCAAAGATTGCATTTTGCAAGGAAGCATAAGCGCTACGGGCGAAACAATAATCTGCTTGCCAAATAAAGTTTTAATTGAAATTACTGGACCTGATGACGAATTTGATTCAATAACGCGGTAAATACAGTTTACCATTTATATGTTTTATTACATCTTACATGAGTATTTTACTAAGATAAGGAAAAACAATGTCTACAAAACCTAAACATTTTCATAAATCAAAATCTCATATTATATCTCGAAAAATAGCCACAGTCGCATTACTAATATCTTTGTCTATGATTTTCTCATACATTGAATCTCTACTCCCTCTAAATTTTGGTATACCAGGAGTTAAAATAGGAATAGCAAATGTAGTAATCGTTGTTACGTTATATTTGTTTGGTTTTAAGACAGCCTTGACAGTTAACATATTAAGAATTCTATTAACTGGTTTAACTTTTACAGGTTTATTTTCCGCGTTATACGGCCTTTTTGGAGGAATTTTATCCTTAACTGGAATGTGGGTTTTGAAAAACACAAAAGCGTTTTCTATACTTGGAGTTAGTGTTTTTGGTTCATTTTTGCATATTGTGGGACAACTTATTGCCGCATCTTTTGTCTTTGGAAACATTAAAGTTTTTGTATATATCGCGCCTCTAACTATTACTTCAGTCCTTACTGGAATAATAATTGGGATACTTTCATCTATATTTATCAGAATGTATCCCAATCACATTATCACAAAGGAATCTATATAGCTCTATAAATAGCTCAATGTTTCGTTTTGTTTTTCAATTAACTCTTAGTATTTTTTTAGTTTAGTCTTTTTATACACTCTAGTAAATATATAACCTATCAAAACAATAATCAAAATCAAGCTAACAATTGCTCCTATTAACATCCAGAAAATTTTATTTGGATTTTTAAGTATGTCAACTATATTTTTACTGTCATTTTCGATTTTTCTTCCTTCTACATCTGCATATTTATCTGGAATTTCTCCACCTTCAAAAGACTGGAAATACATTGCAGTAGCATACCATTGCTTCAATTCTTTTCCATCTTCGGAATATATTATATGTTCTTCAAAATCAGTAATTACATTTCCATCCTTATCTTTTGGTGTTACTTTTAGCAACCCAAAAGATTGATCTTCTACAGTACCTAACATTTGACACGAATACAAATCTGCTACTACTCTATAAAGTTTTTCATCTTCTATCTCTTCCACGCTTCCATCTGGCATTTGGAATTTTACATCAGTAACTCTATTAAGCAATAGTCTATTTGGATTATACTCATATTGGAGACCAGCAGGGTATAATCTAGCAGATCCCATTATTTCTGATACTGAAATATCTACTTCAGCAGCTGTCTTAATTTCTTCTCCAGTAAGATATACTCCTACAAGAGGATAACCATTCATCCCATCAGGGCCTATTCCAAGCGAGAGAACCTTGAATAGATCTTCAACTGTAATATCTCCTTCCGGAAGAGATGCTCTAATTACTCCATGTGGAACAACGGAAACATATACAGGTTCATAATCATCTCCCTCAGCCTTTTCTACCGAGTAAAGTATTGCATCAGCCAAGATATTCCCTAATGTTTCTTCACCTTGTTCCACTCCAAATTCTTCAAATTCTCCAAAATCATGCGAATTATTAGTTAGTACTTGATCAATTGAATACCCATATTCCTCAAAGTATCTATCATCAATAAGTTTCCTATATTCTGCAATTGTATTTATAACACTTTCTTTTTCGTCTACGTTTTCATCAAGCGGAACAAGCTCATAATCTTTGTATTTATAGGAATCTCCATCTTTTTCAAATGTAACTTTAGCTACATATTTTGTATATTCCCCCGCTGCACCAATTACCGTATCTCCATATATAATTGGTTCGTGAAGCATTGTATGGGAATGTCCACTAAGAATAAGATCTATTTCTGGTACTTCTTGTGCTAAAATTTCATCTTCAGATTTTTTAGGATCATCTTCATCTAGTCCACTATGCGAAAGGCAAACGATTAAATCAACATCTTCATTTTCTTCAATTGTTTTAACTACTTCCTGTGCTGTTGTCACTTGATCTTTAAATATCAAGCCACTTTCAGGGGCATAGTCATCTGCTTCTTTTCCCATAATACCAAATACGGCTATCTTTACTCCATCTCTTTCTATTACAGTATAATCTTTAACTCCATATTTGTCGCATGCTTCTTTTAATTTTCTTGCTTCGCCCTCTAACTCTTCATCTGCGAAAGTTGCTTCCCAATCAATATTTGCAATTAATATCTCCGGTAAAGCCTCTCCCGTTTCCGATGCAGTATTCAACATATTTGTCAAACCTACTGTTCTGTGATCAAATTCATGATTTCCTAAAACCGTTGCATCAAATTCTATTTCTCCCATTAGTCTTATTTCAGCTGCCGTTGTCTGGAATAACACTTGAAAAGGAGTTCCCATTGCAAAGTCCCCTCCATCAAACAAAAATGATTTTGGATATTCATCTCTTACTTGATCCCACAGTGTAGCAACTTTAGCAAATCCTCCTATGCCCATTTCTTCATCTTGTTCGAAGTTAGAATGCATATCATTAGTCATCAAAATAACTATATCTTCCTCGTTTTTTTCATTTTCGTTCACTTGCGTAGCATATGATATCGACAGCGTGGATATCAGCAATGTTAATGCAAGCATTATTACTACGATTTTCTTCATATTTCAATCTCCAGTCCTATTACATAAGGTTTATTATTTCTACCTAATTTACTCTACACTTCTATTTGTTTTTAATCAATTTATATTCTTTCATATCACTTTATCTTATTTACTTGATTTACTAAAAATACGGTTAGCAATTATCCAACCCTATTCGTAAACATGAAATTCATATTCTAATTACTTTAAATTATAAAATGCATCCATAGCTGCATACTGTCCCGAGTCACCTAAAATATCCTCTATTCGTAGTAATTGATTATATTTTGCTATTCTATCTGTTCTAGAAAGAGATCCTGTTTTGATTTGCCCAGCATTCAACCCTACTACAATATCTGCAATAGTTGTATCTTCACTTTCTCCTGATCTATGTGAAATCACAGCAGTGTATCCTGCTTTTTTCGCCATTTCTATAGCGTCAAACGTTTCCGTCAATGTTCCGATTTGATTCACTTTAATAAGTATTGAATTTCCAACTCCCATTTCAATACCTTTTGCCAGTTTTTCTGTGTTAGTTACAAACAGATCGTCACCTACAATTTGTACTTTAGTCCCTAGTCTCTCTGTCATTTTTTTCCACCCATCCCAATCATCCTCTGAGAATCCATCTTCAATCGAGATGATAGGGTATTTGTCACATAAATATTCGTAATAATCAACAAGCTCTTCCGCAGTTTTCTCCAATCCCTCTCCCGAAAGTTTGTACTTATTTGTATTTTTATCATAGAATTCTGACGCGGCTGCATCAAGGGCTATTTTTATATCTTCTCCTGCTTTATATCCTGCACCTAAGATCGCTTCCATAATTACTTGTATCGCTTCTTCATTCGTAGCAAGGTTTGGCGCAAAGCCTCCCTCATCACCTACTGCAGTATTTAACCCTTTTGCTTTTAAAACTGATTTTAGCGAATGAAATACTTCAGCACCCATTCTAAGTGCTTCTGCAAAAGTAGGGGCTCCTACTGGCATAATCATGAATTCTTGAATATCCACAGTATTGTCTGCATGAGCTCCTCCATTTAATATATTCATCATTGGCGTTGGCAAAACCTTGCCATTCACACCTCCTAAATATTGGAAAAGTGGCAAACCTATCGAATCAGCCGCCGCTCTTGCAACAGCCATAGAAACTCCAAGAATTGCATTCGCCCCAAGTTTCCCTTTGTTTTTTGTACCATCTAATTCAATCAATAGCTTATCAATAGCAACCTGATCAAACGGGCATTCACCTATGAGTTCTTCCGCAATAATATCGTTCACATTCGCTACTGCCTTCAATGTTCCTTTACCACAATATCTTGTTTTATCTCCATCTCTTAACTCCACCGCTTCATACGCACCAGTTGATGCTCCTGATGGAACGATAGCCCTTCCTTCTGAACCATCTTCAAGTAAAACTTCTACTTCCACAGTGGGGTTCCCTCTTGAATCTAGAACTTCTCTTGCTAAAACATCAATAATTTCCGACATACTTCTACTCCTCCTAAGAATGTATAAATCAATAATATAACTCTGTATCTATTTCTCCATTATTTATCAACTAACACTTACAACTAAACATTATTGCTAGATCAATAAAATAACTATATTAAAAATCAACAATTTGAATAAAGTCAGTAGGAACAAGGCTTGCTCCACCAACTAAAGCCCCATCTACATGCGGCATATTCATTATTTCTGTAGCATTTGATGGTTTGACACTACCACCATATTGAATAACAACCTCCAGCGCTATGTCTTCTCCATATATCTCCGAAATACAATCTCTAATAAATTCACACATATTATTTGCGTCTTCTGGAGTTGCTGTTTTACCTGTTCCTATTGCCCAAACAGGTTCATACGCAACAACAAGACTCTTTGCATCTACGGCAGATATATCTGCAAGAGCTCCTCTAATTTGTGTAGAAACTACATCTTTTTCTCTCCCATTTTCTCTTTCTTCTAAAACTTCTCCAACACATAGTATTGGAACTATTTTTGTTTCAAAAAGCTTTTTTAATTTTTTATTTACAGTTTCATCAGTTTCATTAAAATATTGTCTTCTCTCAGAATGACCAACCACACAGTAATCTACGCCAACCTCAACTAACATTGGAACTGAAATTTCACCTGTGAAAGCACCCTCAGTCTCAAAGTGAACATTCTGTGCCCCTACTTTTATTCCAGTCCCCTTGAACAAATCAACTAGTAGTTCAAGATCTGTAAAAGGTGCACATATTGCAGTTTGTACATCTGTTTTTCCATATAACTTCTTAAACTGTTCGGCAAAAATTCTTGTTTCTTCTTTTGTTTTAAACATCTTCCAATTGCCTGCTATGAAAGGAATTCTCATATCTCATTTAACCTCCCTATTTGTTTTCAATTACATCTAATGCTGGCAAAGTGCCTGCTTCCAAAAATTCCAGAGAAGCTCCACCGCCTGTAGAGATGTGACTCATCTTATCGGATAATCCAAATTTCAAGACAGCAGCTGCAGAATCTCCTCCACCTATTACTGTTGTCCCATTATTTTTAGCCATTGCCAAAGCAACTTCTCTTGTTCCTTCCGCGAAATTTTCCATTTCGAAAACTCCCATAGGCCCATTCCATATTACTGTATTTGCTTTAGCTATTTCTTCTGAAAATATCTTTCTACTTTCTGGTCCTATGTCGAGTCCCATCATATCCATAGGAATTTCTTCCCTTGTCGTTATTTTAGTTTCTGAATCATTTTTGAATTCTTTTGCGCAAACAACATCTACTGGCAAAAGAAATTTTACATTTTTTTCTTCTGCAAGTTTCAGAAGACCACTTGCAAGTTTTATATTTTCTTCATCTAATATGGACTTTCCAATTTCCAATCCCATAGCCTTGTAAAATGTATAGGCCATCCCTCCACCAATTATTAAAGAGTCGACTTTATTTAACAAACTCTCTATTACAGATATTTTATCTCCTACCTTTGCTCCACCAATAATTCCAACAAAAGGTCTATTTGGTTTTTCTACAACGTCACCTAAATATTCAACTTCATTTTCAAGCAATAACCCAATAATAGAAGGTAAGTATTTTGCCACGCCCACAGTAGAACAGTGAGCCCTATGAGCAGTACCAAAAGCATCATTAACAAATACCTCTCCTAGCGAAGCTAATTGCTTTGAAAATATATCTTCGTTTTTTGTTTCTTCTTTTCTGAATCTAGTATTTTCTAAAAGTAAAATTTCTCCATCTGCTATCTTGCTTACAATATCTGCAATCTTATCGTCATAAACAGTGGGACTCTCTCCAAAAACTACTTTCACATCTTTATCCATTTCTTTCGAAATAAGAGTTTTTAATGTGTTTGTAATAGGCTTCATAGAATATTCCATGTTAGGTTCGCCCTTCGGCCTTCCTCTATGTGACATAAGTATTACTTTTGCATTATTTTCTAGCAAGTATTTTATTGTAGGTAACGCTCCTACAATCCTTGAATCATCAGTTATTTCATCTCCTTGCATCGGAACATTAAAATCACATCTGACAAGAACCTTTTTACTTCTTATATCCATATCTCTTATAGTTTTTTTCATTTTTAGGTTATGCTCCTTCAATTTATAATTTTCTTTTCTACATAACACATTCCCCCACCATAAAGATGGAGGAATTTGTTTCTAAAATATTATTATTCTATTTTGAAATATATGATAATAAGTCTATTACTCTACTCGAATATCCCCACTCATTGTCGTACCAAGATACAACTTTAACCATATTACCATCCATAACCATAGTTGACATTGCATCAACAATAGAAGATCTAGGATCTCCTTTGAAATCAATAGAAACTAGTGGTTCATCGCAAACTCCCATAACTCCCGCCAATTCATTTGCAGCACTTTCTCTTAGTACAGCATTAATTTCTTCAGCTGTTGCTGATTTTTCCACTTCTAACACAACATCTACGACAGATACTGCTGGAGTAGGAACCCTCAAAGCAAATCCATTTAGTTTGCCATTCAAATGCGGAAGTACAAGCCCAATAGCCTTTGCAGCTCCTGTCGATGTAGGGATCATAGATACTGCCGCCGCTCTAGATCTTCTCAAATCACTATGAGGTGCATCTAAGAGTCTTTGATCTCCTGTATATGAATGAACCGTAGTCATTAATCCCTTCACAATTTTGAAATTGTCATCAACTACTTTTACAACTGGAGCCAAGCAATTTGTTGTACATGATGCATTTGAAATAATGTGATGTTTCTCAGGGTCATAATTTTCTTCATTAACTCCCATAACTATCGTAATGTCACAATTTGTTGCAGGAGCTGAAATAATTACTTTTTTCGCACCTGCCTCTATATGCGCTTTTGCTTTCTCCCCATCTGTGAAAAATCCTGTAGCCTCTATTACTATCTCAACACCCAATTCCTTCCATGGCAATTGCGCAGGGTCTTTTTGAGCAAATATTTTAATCTCTTTTCCATTAAATATAAGTGCGTCATCAGTAGCTGTAACTTCATCATCAATCTTCCCAAAACAGCTATCATACTTTAACATATGAGCCAGCGTCTTAGGCGTTGTTAAATCATTTATCGCTACAACTTCCAAATTTTTTTCCATAGCAACTTTAAATGCGTTTCTTCCAATTCTTCCAAATCCATTAATTGCAATTTTTTTACTCATAATTATTCCTCTCATTCTTCACTTTATTAATTTAATTCTGAATTATCTCTAAATATATCTATTTCATTCCGCAAAACAACAACATATATAAAGTCATATTACATTATTGTCCAATATTATTGTTATCTTTTAAATTTTCAATAAACTAATTTTTCTATATCAAAATCTTCTTCTTTTTGATGTTGAAGGTATATTCATACTTTCCCTATATTTTGTAACAGTTCTTCGTGAAATTTCAAAACCTGTTTCATTCAGTTTATCAGCAATACTCTGATCACTTAGAGGTTTTTTAGGATCCTCTCCCTCAATGAGCTCCTTAATGTTTATTTTAACACTTGTAGAAGAAACTCCTCCACCGTCATGACCTGTAATCCCCGACGAAAAGAAATATTTCAATTCATAAATTTTTCCGTCAAATTGTATATGCTTACCATTTATTGTTCTGCTAATCGTTGACTCATGGACCCCAACCTCATCAGCTACAACTTTTAATGTAAGCGGTTTTAAGTACATTTCTCCTTTTTCAAAAAACTCGAATTGATACTCCATTATAGCATCAATAACATTTCTTATTGTATTCTGCCTTTTTTCAATACATCTCATTATCCAAAGGGCTGAATTGATTTTATCTGTCAAATATTTTTCTAGCTCTTTGTCTTCTTTTGAAGATTCAACTAAAGATTTATAATAGCTACTTATCATCAGAGAAGGCATTCGATCATCAGTAAATTCTTTTTGAAACCCTTCTTTTGTTTTTGTTATTATTACATCAGGACTCACATACACAACATCTTCATTGTTTGAAAATCTTTTTCCGGGTTTTGGGTTAAGTTTCTTAATTGACTCTCTTACTTCCTCTATTTCAGATAAAGAAACCCCTAGCGATTTTGCAATCTTTTGAATCTTGTTTTCGCCAATATCTCTTAAGTGATCTTTGACAACATCGTACAAGAGTTTATCTTCATTATTGGAATTTCTAAGTTGAATTAGGAGACAATCTCTTAAATCAATAGCACATACTCCTGACGGATCAAATTTTCTAATTACTTTTGCTACTTTTTTTATATCTTCTCTATCCACATCTAATATGTCAGCTATTTCATCTATACTAGCTGTCATATATCCATTTTCGTCTAGGGTTTCAATAATGTATTCTCCTATACTTTTGTAGTAGTCATTTTTTTCTACAGTGGCAAGCTGAAGCATCAATGATTCACGCAAGGTTTCTTCTGTTTTTTTGTGTTTCTCTGTGTAATCCCGCCCTTCTTGTTCAGTCCCATGACTACTTTTTTTGTATGACAGATTTCCATCATTACTTCTATTTTTAATAAACTCAATAGCTTCTTTGCTATCTAATGTTCTTTCTCCATCAACAGGTTTCTTGTTAATTTCCTCTGCATCTAAAACAGGATTGCTAAGCATTTGCTCTTGGACATAGGAATACAACTCCTGCGAATTGTACTGGAGTATTTGGATTTCCTGTATCATTTTTGTTGTCATAGCAAGCTTTTGCGTTTGCTTTATATTAAGTGAATAATCTAGTTTCATATACACATTATATCAACTTGCCATTTTATTTTCCATACTATTTCATAATTATTTCAAATTCATTTATTTATTATTTATTTTGATAATTCTAAGGTATTATATTGCTATATCTTCCCTATTCTAACTCGGGAAATGAAAGCTGCCTTAATCCTTCATATAAAATGATATTCACTGCATTAGAAAGATTCAGAGATCTCAAAGCTTCATCTTTTCCCATAGGTATTTTAATTGGACTTCCTATTTTGCTTTCAATTAACCATTTTGGAAGTCCCGCCGTTTCTTTTCCAAACAAAATAAAATCCCCTTTTCTATATTCAACATTACTATAGAAAGTCTTTACTTTTGTTGTGGCAAAAAACATTCTTTCACCTTTATTCACTTCCAAAAATTCATCAAGTGATTTGTATGTCTTCAAGTTTAGAAAATTCCAATAATCCAGACCAGCTCTTCTAACACTTTTTTCATCAATATCAAATCCCAACGGTTCCACAAGGTGTAGCATAGTTCCTGTAGCCGCACATGTTCTAGCTATATTTCCTGTGTTTTGTGGTATTTCGGGTTCTATTAAAACAATATTTAACATTTTTTCTCCTTAAACTGTTTTGTGTCAAAATACATAATAATTTGTATTATATATACTTTAAATATAATCTATTTTGATGTATAATTCAATATAAAGACTTTATTAGGAGGGTTATATGAAAAAAATAAATATTGGACTTTTAGGTTTGGGTAATATCGGCGTTGGAACATACAAAACTCTAGAAATAAATAAATCGAGTATTGAAGAAACTACAGGCTTTAGTTTTTCAATAACAAAAATTCTCGAAAAAGATATCGACAAAAAAAGAGATATTATGGTAACGAGAGACCAGTTTGTTTCTAACCCCGACGAAATATTCAAAGACAAAGACATTAGCATAGTTATTGAATTGATAGGTGGAATTGAACCTGCAACCACATTCATGTTATCTGCAATGGAAAATGGAAAATCCGTAGTAACTGCTAACAAGGCTGCCGTTGCAGCAAATTATGACAAATTAATAGAAACAGCAAAAAAGAACAATGTTGAATTTAGATTTGAAGCTAGTGTTGGAGGTGGAATCCCTATTATAAATGCGCTTACAACAGTCCTTAGATCTAATCAATTTGAAGAAATATTAGGAATTCTAAATGGGACAACAAATTATATACTTACCCAAATGACGGATTTTGGTTTAGAGTATAATGATGTATTAAAAGTTGCTCAAGAAAAAGGTTTTGCAGAAGCAGACCCAACCGCTGACGTTGAAGGAATAGATGTCGCAAACAAATTGACAATTCTAATGGCACTTACATTTGGCAATTATGTGAAACCAGAAGAAATTCCAACTATTGGCATTTCGCAGATCACTAAAGAAGACATAGCAAATGCTACAGCAAAAAATTGTAAAATAAAACTAATTGCTTCTGCTAAAAAGACAGGCGACCATATTGAATACTCAGTAAAGCCTGTAGAGCTCCCTCTAGAACATCCTTTAGCAACTGTAAGCAACGAGTTTAATGCAGTTTTTGTCAAGGGAAATGCGGTGGACGAAGTTATGTTTTATGGCAAAGGAGCAGGTCCGCTTCCTACAGGAAGTGCAATCATGGGAGATGTAATAGATATCGCAAAAACACTATAATAACACAAAACAACATAGAACAGGAGAAAACAGATGTCATTATACAAAGAATGGGACAAACTTACTACAAACCAAACTGAAGAATCATTTGGGAAGTTTTGGGAAGAATATTGTGATGCAGAAATAAAATTGTATACTTCTATCTTAAAAGAAAATTCAGAAAAATTTTCTTTTACGGTATCTGAAATAGCAGAAACATTTGAAATCTCAAATGTTTTAGTCGTAGGTTTTGTTGATGGAATTAAATCAAGCCTTAATAACGAAAATGAAGTCAATGCAGAAATACTCGATGATACTACCAAGATAAACTTGGATATTAATTTCGAAAAATTATATTACAATATGCTTGTTGTAGATGCAAAACATCTATACTCCTTAGAAGCGTGGAATAATGTCCTTTCAAATGAAAAAAGAGAAGAGATTTCCAAGGCTCATAAAAAATCAAAGACAATAATAAAAACTAAGACTCCAGGAAGAAACGAGCCGTGTTCTTGTGGTAGCACAAAGAAATACAAACATTGTTGTGGTAAATAAGCTTATTTTTGACACAGCCTTTCTGTTAATAAATTTCACAAATCAAAAGAAGGATTAAAACAATCCTTCTTTTTTTCTGTTAATATATCTATTTTTTCTGTTTTCTATATATCAATCCTTCTTTGAAAAATGATATTCATCCCAAACTTTATTGAATATTATCCCAAAAGTCAACACCCAAGCTAGAAAATAAAACCATAATATCAAAGCCGCAACCGATGCAAGTGATCCATATATTATGTCGTAATTTGATGCAAGGCTTGTATATTTTGAGTATACATATGTGACAATCCAAAGTCCCAAAGATGCAAATATTGTACCTGGCAAATGTTTTTTCAACGCTCTTCTATCGGACGGCAGAATATAATAGTTGAGAAGTACCATGAAAAAGTAAAGTGCCAATGCAATTGGCCATCTTATATACAACCAAATCATTTGCCCTTCATCTTCAAGCCCAAAAATTCCGAAAATCAAATCTAGAATATGCTCTCCATAAGCAAGAACAACAACTCCAAAAATAACAGTACTTAGCGTGAATCCCATAACAATTATAGCCTTAAATCTATCTTTGAAATATCCTTTTCCAGTCATTTTTCCATCGGAAAATGTGTAGTTGGCTATTCTCATCATAGAAAATTGTGCTCTTGACGCTGCCCAAACTAATAAAATAATGAAAAATATATTTGCCGCATATGCAGTTCTAAATGTAATAGCATCGAGGAGTCCTTCACCTAGTGCTATATCTGTTCGTTCTAAAAGCCAGCTTGTAGCCGTTTCAATATTTTCATCAAATATCAAACCTAAAACTTGCGTTATCAATATAAGTATTGGAACTATAGATAAAGTATAGTAGAAAGAAAGCTGTGCTGGAACACCTTGAAAGTATGGGTCGCTAAATTTTTTTATTCCCATTGTTGTGATAATAAATATTTTTTTGATTATTTTCATTTTTCCTCACCCATAAGTAATCTCTTCAATTCTCTTAGAGCCATCCCTCTATGACTTATTTTGTTTTTTTCTTTGCTTGTAAATTGTCCAAAAGAAACATTATAACCTATTGGTACAAAAAGCGGGTCATATCCAAATCCACCCTCCCCTTGTTCTTCCAATAAAATATGTCCTTCAACTTCTCCACGTGCACTCAGCGTTCTTCCATCTGGGTATATCATGGTTATTACAGACACAAATCTACCCGTTCTATTTTCATAAGGAACATCCTTTAGCATATCAATTAATTTAGAATTATTCTCATCATCAGAGCAATTTTCTCCTGCAAACCTTGCCGAATAAACTCCCGGAGCACCATCTAAGAAATCAACTTCTAGCCCCGAATCATCAGCAATAGTTATTTCACCGCATAATTCCATTATCTCTTTTGCTTTTTTGTATGAATTCTCCTCAAAAGTAACCCCATCTTCTATTGTATCAAAATCTGAAGGGATTCCTGCTTCATCTC
Organism: uncultured Oscillospiraceae bacterium; assembly: GCA_964369465.1. GTDB lineage: Bacteria > Bacillota > Clostridia > Peptostreptococcales > Anaerovoracaceae > CAYJHC01. The sequence goes on along the minus strand of CAYJEX010000016.1, from coordinate 11,070 downwards.
TTGTAATAATGCTCATACCAAACTCTTTTGTGATAGCTTCCATTTCTATTAACTTCTTCCTGTTTTTAGAAGCTGCGACAATTTTTTTCATAAAATATATGTCCTTCCGCTTTTAAATGTTCCAAGGTTTGTTTCAATTATATTTTATCACAAAATTAATTATTTGAAAGCCGTATAATTTTAATTACAAAATTGTGAGCAAATCTTTTTTGAAGTGTTGGCATTTCGTATCGTCACTTTGTTATACACAGATGAGGAAGAAATTTTGCTCCATCTTGTTTTACCAAATGTTGCTTTTGGTGCCGACCAAAATATCACACCTTTATAAAATTCCACCTGTTCAAACTCTGCTTTGGGTTCTCCGACAGCGGCAATAACCTCCTTAGCAGTTATAGGCGGAATAAGAAAAATCGCTTGATGTATAGTTTCTACCTCGCTCGAGTTATCCCACCACTTCGGCGCATGGCTTATAGCATCGATAATTTCATCAGCACTTATAACCGTTACAGGAACAGAAAGCGAAAACTTTTCTATCATCAAATTGTTGCAGATTTGTATAAGTTTTAGCTTATCTCTAATATCACTCTGGAAAATCACATTACCACTGTTAATATATGTGCTCACATTTTCAAAACTCGCTTCTGCAAAATATTCCCGCAGAAGTGGCATTGATACTTTATTTTTGCCACCTACATTTATGCCCCTAAGTAGTGCTATATATGTTAGGTTTGATTTCATTATATCACCCTTTCTTTTCAAATATTCTTTCCGAAAAACAAATGTCAATTCCCTTAAAAACTCCCTCATAAGGCATCTCTTTTATATTGTAGCAGATGTCAACACATCCTTTTCGAGCGATAATATATGGCGAGTCAGTGCACGCTTTCAATCAATTAATTCTATCGTAACAGTCACGCTGTCACCAATATTTTTACCAATTTTTGCTCTAATAGATTTAAGTATCCCTATGATATAGCATACAGAGCCGTTCTCGTTTTTAACTCCCATATTTACAACACTACCGACATACGGCTCACCGTCAAAGGTAGCGCTCACCTTTAACCGTCCTTTACCAAACTCTTTTTTTATGTCAATAGGCACAGGGATGAACGCTCCGCCACCGCTACCTTCGCAAATGGTACCTTCAAAGCTGAAATCGCAATTTTTCATAACAGATAATCCTCCGACTCTTCTGTAGGCATTAACCTACTCTCACCAGTCGAATAATCTATTTCTATTCCTGGTTGTATATTATAACAAAATACATTAAAACATATTCCTCTACCACCATCTTCAACTGATTTTGCTTCCATAAGGATCCCCGTAGCAAGCAGATTATTGCCTTCGAATATTGGAGTTACTCTATAATAAACATTGTTCCCTGTTTCCTTCACATAATCAGCTATCATATTTTCAAACGTGATCATTTCTACATTCATATGCCTTGTCCCCGTTACAAGGTTTCCTTCATTTGCATCTTCTCCGGTTAATTGATGTCCAATCAAATGACTTCTGTTATACAAATACTTCCCAGAAACATTATCATATTTTTCTTGAACCCATCCAGACGGTTTTACATCACCTATGTCTCCTCTTTCCTCTGTCGGCATGATATCTTTTCCAACACTTGCAACCGTCATCCCACATCTTCCAAATGAATCTAACTCGGAATAATATTCAAAAGATTCCTCTACCATTTCGTCATCTTCAAAAAATGGTTCATTATTATTAACGACAACATACGATGTTTCTTCATGTCTAGGAATATATATCCTATTATTTTCAGATTTTGTACTGTATCCAATTGTTTCTGTAATGTCAATTACATCACCGTTTCCTCCAACAAATGATGTGTTTTCAGTATATGGCGTTTGATCATCAATTTCTTGCCCGATTATCACATTGCACGCCAGCAATGTCAAGGACATCATCATAACTAACGAAATACTAGCTATTTTCTTCAATTTTGTATTTATCACTTTATTTTTCATAAAACCATTCCAATCAAATTCCTAACAAATAACTTATCCCATAAATATATATTATTTATCTTCGCTTCTAAAATTTTCAATTGTGATTTTTTCATGTGAACTACCAACAATATCATATTTTTCAATCAAAGTCCATCCTTGCCCTATTTCAATATCTAAAAATAAATCTCCTGGATAACTTCTATTCCATCTGCAAATTATCAAATTATCAATTTTATCAGCAAATGGCAAAAGTTCTTTATTTTCTACAAATGCATATTCTTTTTTCTGCGCTTTTGAAAGAAATTCCTCATCTACACAAATTATATCATTATCCTCAAATTGCTCTTTAGAGTATTCATTCATCCATAATTTACTCTCTTTACATTTTTGCAGTATATGATGTCTCAAGTTTTTGTCTTGACTTTGCCTTCTTTTATTAAACATCATTCCACAACGATCATCAATAGCAATAATAACATTCATCTCTTTATTCCTTCTTTCAGCAATGTAATAATAAATGGATATTCCATCCCAAAATATCCATCAACATGCTTATCATTTTGTATAAATTTAGCTGCTTTTTCTATCTAGAAAACTGTTGAATATTTTTTATACTTTGAATCTATCATATTCATCATAACAATCTATACAATATTTTTTATCATCTTGAATTCTTATCCAATTTGCTCCTGTAATTTCGCCGCATTTGCTACACGCATAAGAATAAAATATCGTTGCTTCACTAGGCAAATTAATTTTTACTTCTTTCACTTCAAACAATTCTTTAGGTTCTTTGTTCATTATATACTTAAACGATTCTTCTTTACTCATATTTTCCGGTCTCTCCAAAAGAATCATTCGAACAGACTGGTTTGTTTTTCTACAATAAAAGTTAAATGCTTGTTTTCCAGTTATGTGAAATAACAAGTTTCCTTTACCAATGCTACATCCAAGCAACACCTGTATTGCATCGACTCCACATGCATCGTTTTCAGAAACACACACTACTTGCTCATCTTCTGAAAAATCCAAATCTAATAACTCCATAGCATATAGGGCTGCTTTAAATCCTATAGCAAGTCCGCCACAACTATGCCCATGAAAATCAACTATTTTATCCCAGTATTTTCGTTCTGTATTTACTTTATCCATCTTTATTTCCTATCTTAAAGTTTTTATACGACTTTTTAACTACTCAATAGTCAAGCCGAATCACACTTTATAATCATAACGCTACAATAATATCTACATTATTATGATTAATAATATCTACATTAATATTATACACTTCTTTTATTGTTTTTTGTGTAAGTATTTCTTTTCCACCTTGAGCTAAAATTCTTTTATCTTTCATAACTATAAATTCATGGCAATACTTCATGGCAAGCGTCAAATCATGTATTGCAATTACAATACCTAAGTTTTCGCTCACAGATATGTTCCTAAGTATATCTAATATCTCATGTTGGTTTTTTGGATCTAAATTACTAGTTGGTTCATCTAGCAAAAGATATTTTGGTTTTTGAGAAAGTGCACGTGCTAAAACAACTTTTTGGAACTCGCCTCCTGAAATTTCATCACAGTGTTTCATCATCAAGTGTTCTATTTTAAGTTTTGAAATTACATTTGAAGCAATTTCCTTGTCTTCTTCTGTTATTTTCCAATTAATATATGGTTTTCTCCCTAACAAGACCATATCATATACAAGACTATGCGAGGGCATCTCCTTTTGTGAAATATATGCAACATTCCTTGCCAATTCGCTTTGAGAAAATTCCAAAATGTTTTTTTCATCTAATAATATTGTTCCTTCTTTAAACTTCGTAATCCCCGAAATCAATTTGACTAAAGTGCTCTTTCCCACACCATTTTCTCCCAAAATCCCTGTGACCTTTCCTTTTTCTATAGATGCATTCACATCACATAATATATCCTTTCCTCTTTTATCATAAAAAAAAGAAAGTTTTTTCACTTCAATGCTCATTCTATTCTCCTGCCTTTTCTTAGTAAAACCCATAAAAAAATTGGCGCCCCAAAAAACGAGGTAACTGCACCAACAGGTAAGACAACCGGTGATATAACCATTCTTCCAAATGTATCAGCAATCAAAAGAACAAGCGCACCCATAATTGCTGTCGCAATAATAATATATCTGTAATCCTCGCCGATAAATCTTTTAACTATATGTGGAGCAACAATACCTATAAATCCGATTATCCCCACAAACGAAACAGCTATTGCAGCAATTAACGAAGAAAAAACCATCCCTAGTAATACTGTTTTTTTTGTATCAACACCTAAACTTTTAGCCACAACGTCCCCACTTGTCATTGCATTATAATTCCATGAATTCGCAACGAAAAAAACAAGAGTTACCAACAATACTACTCCAATTATTCCTAATTCAAACCATGTTACATTTCCCAAATTTCCAAATGTCCAAAATACTAAAGTGCTTATCTTTGAATCATCTGCAAAATACTGTAGCAAAGCACTTCCCCCCGCAAACAGTGAACTTATCGCAACCCCTGCCAACACTAACCCTGTCGTTCCTATACTGCGGGTCATTTTGGAAATCGCAATTATAATTCCTGTTGAGATTAAAGAAAAGACAAATGCAGAGATCGTAACAATGTAGGGCGTATCTATTTCTAGAATAAGATTTGATGTACCAGTTGTTACCATTCCACCTCCAAACACTATTATTCCAACCGCTGCTCCAAAAGCTGCCGCCTGCGAAACTCCTAGCGTAGATGCTGAAGCAAGTGGGTTGTTAAGAACACACTGCATTACAACACCAGACAGCCCAAGAGAAGCTCCAACTAAAATCGCAGCTACCGTCCTTGGAATTCTAATGTTCCATATAACTGTTTCGTACTCGCTTTCTCCGATTCCAAACAAGGTTTTAAATATATCTTGTAAAGAAATATTTGTAGGTCCTAATCCAACAGATAATAGTGCCACTACAATTGTAGTTATAGCTATCAGAAAAATAAATCTCTTTTTCTTTTTTAACACACCCTTATATTTATTTCTCAAAGTCTATCTCCTCATAATATCCTCCATACTCTTTTAATACTTCAGAATAACCTTCTGCTCCTAACATGAATTCCACAATTTCATCAACTTTTTCGTCTATATCAATATCTGAAAATTCTTCTGGATACAGAATTTTCCCAATAAAGTAACCCGTACATAGTGGCAACTCTACATTGGTGAAATAGCTCGTTGAACTTGGATGTTGATATATTTTTTGATTTTCAAATGCTTTTAGTTCCTTATAATATTCTTCATTCTTCTCATAATCTTGCAGTACTAATGGTACTCCCTCATAATCACAAAAAATATATTCTGGATCCCAAATAAGAATTTGTTCCTTATCCACTTGCACTCCCAGTTTATTTCCATACTCCTCGTTGTATGCTAAGTTTTTTGCATTAAGTGCTTTTAGAACAGGATCATTTGGCCTTATTCCATCTATCCCTTTAGGACCATTATATGTTGCTGCGGCAGAAATCACAGTAGGTTTATCATTATCTGGTATGTTCTTTGTTCTATTATCTAAATCGTTAAGAATAGAATCTATGTAATTTATAACTTCTTCTGCTCTTTCCTCCTCATAACATGCTTCTCCAATAAGTCGTAACGCTTCATCATAATCATCTCCAAACAAAGTCCCTTCTGGAAGAATAATTACAGGAATATTCGTTTTTGTTTCTATTTCATTTGCAATTTCTTCTGACCATGTTGTGAATATCACATCTGGATCGACTTCAATAATCGATTCAGGATAATACTCTGTGTTTCCATATGCATCACTACCAACAATTGGGAGATCTTCCCAAACATCTTTTTTTGTATATGCATACGCTGTCATTGGAGTAATATTTTCCCAATCAAGCCCAGAAAACCCTACAACTTTTTCTTCAAGCCCCATATACGCTATCATTCTAGGTGCGCTTCCTGTAGCAACAATTTTATTTATTTTTTCAGGTACATGAACTTCCCTTCCCATCGCATCCACAATAATTCTTCCTTGCTGATTTTCTATTTCATTATTACAACCTGTTGCAAGCATCAATACGACAATCATAGAAATAGTTATATATACAAATCTTTTCAAGTGCCTCTCCTTTTCCTCTTCACATTACTCATAGCAAAACAAGTCTTATCAATCGCCTAGTTAAATTTATAGACATTGAAAGCATATTTAAACTTTTGTGCCATCAACAAATTGAAAATACACAAATCTTAAAATAGTATATACTTTTCGACTCACCGCCTCAAGCCCCCTAGAGGGTCTCTTATCCACACATTTCCATCATTTTTGTACTTTCGGAAGTTTCGCATTATACCTTCATAAGCGAAATTTTCTCTTCGTATTTTCCTATATAAAAAATGTATTTTGTGTTTTTCTATTCTAGAGAAATTTAAAAGAAAAAAAGAGAAGCCATAAACTTCTCTTTTTTGAAATCAGTATTTACAAAACTAATAATTGTTTTAATTATTTAAGTTCTACAGTTGCTCCAGCTTCTTCTAGTTGAGCTTTAATTGCGCCTGCTTCTGCTTTTTCAATTCCTTCTTTAACGTTAGATGGTGCTCCATCAACTAATTCTTTTGCTTCTTTAAGTCCAAGTCCTGTAAGTTCTCTTACAACTTTGATAACTTTGATTTTTTCTGCTCCAGCACTTGCAAGAACTACAGTGAATTCAGTTTGCTCTTCTTCTGCTGCTCCACCTGCTACTGCTCCGCCTGCTACTGCTACAGGAGCTGCTGCCGATACGCCGAATTCTTCTTCGCATGCTTCTACTAATTCGTTTATTTCTACAACTGTCATTTTTTTCAATGCTTCAATTATTTGATTCTTATCCATTTTGTTTCTCCTTTTTTATATTATATTATTTTCATTTGTTTTATTGTGAAAAAATTTATTGTTCTATGCTTTTTCATCAGCAATTGCTTTAAATGTTCTAACTGCTTTAGAGATAGGCGATTGAATACTACCCATAAATTTAGCGATAAGAACATCTCTCGATGGAATGTTAGCAAGTTTTTGAACTTCATCAGACGAACAAACTTTACCATCTACAACTCCTGCCTTGAAAGTCATTTTCTTCATTTCTTTGATTGAGTCATTAATTACTCTAGCTGGTGCCGTTTCATCTTCATAGCTTATTGCAAATGCACTTGGTCCTTCTAAAACATCTGATAATGATTCATAAGAAGTCCCTTTGATTGCTCTTTTTACTAGTGTGTTTTTATATACTCTATAATCAACATTTGCATCTCTTAATTTCGTTCTTAATTTGTTAGCTTCTTCTACAGTTATTCCCATATAGTCAATAACAACTGCTGATTTCGCTTTAGCAAATTTTTCGCTAATTTCATTGATAACTAGTTGTTTTTCATTATATATTGCTTTTGTTTCACTCATTGTGTTTCTCCTTTCTGATCATGCCCGTGTGCTATGATCTTTTATTTGGTACTTATAAAAAACCTTGCTCCAAATAAACAGCAAGGTCAATATTTTATATTGTACCTCGGCGGGAAATTAAGTTTTCACACCCGCTGTCTACGGTTATTATTCTTATTCATTTTTTCTAATAATAAGTAGTTACTTTATATTAGTTTCCAATCTTTGCAGCATTTATTTTTACTCCAGGTCCCATAGATGATGCAACTGTAATGCTCTTCAAATATGTTCCCTTAGCTGCTGATGGTTTAGCTTTGACAATTGCTTCTAATAATGCATTGAAGTTATCTGTCAATTTTTCGCCTCCGAAAGAAACTTTGCCAATACCTGTGTGTACAATATTTCCTTTATCAAGTCTATATTCTACTTTACCAGCTTTTATTTCTTCTAAAGCTTTTTTTACATCCATAGTTACTGTTCCTGATTTAGGGTTAGGCATAAGACCTTTTGGGCCTAAGATTTTACCTAGTTTACCCACAACTCCCATCATATCTGGTGTTGCAACTATTACGTCAAATTCAAACCAGTTTTGCGATTGAATTTTTTGAGCTAGTTCTTCAGCTCCAACAAAATCCGCTCCAGCTTCTTCAGCTTCTACAGCTTTAGGGCCTTTAGCAAATACCAAAACTCTGTTTGTTTTTCCTGTTCCATGTGGAAGTACCATAGCTCCTCTAATTTGTTGGTCAGCATGTCTTCCATCTACTCCAAGTCTAATGTGTACTTCTACACTTTCGTCGAATTTTGCACTAGCTGCTTTGCAAACTAAATCTAATGCATCTTTTTGATCGTAAAGCTCTTCTTTGTTTATTAATTTTGAAGCTTCTTGATATTTCTTTCCTCTTTTAGGCATTTCGTCCTCCTCTTGGTGCTAACGGCTTTCGCCTCCCAATAAATTAATCTTCTACTACAATTCCCATGCTTCTTGCTGTTCCACAAATCATCTCAGTTGCTGATTCTATTGAAGCCGCATTCAAATCTACCATTTTTGTCTTTGCTATCTCTTCAGCTTGTGCTCTTTTTATTGTCGCAACTTTAGTCTTGTTAGGTTCTCCAGAAGCCTTATCAAGTCCAGCTGCTTTCTTTAAAAGTACTGCTGCAGGTGGTGTCTTACATATAAAAGTAAATGATTTGTCTGCATAAACTGTAATTACAGCCGGGATAATCATTCCTTGTTGATCTTGTGTTTTTGCATTAAACTGCTTACAAAAATCCATAATGTTTACGCCCTTTTGTCCTAAAGCAGGTCCAACAGGTGGTGCAGGTGTAGCTCCTCCAGCTGGGATTTGAAGTTTTATGTATCCATCAATCCTCTTTGCCATTATCTCTCCTCCTTCCTTCTTTATTCGTTATATAAAATGATTATCATTTATATACTTAATTTATCTTGTCTATCTGCGCAAATTCTAAATCTATAGGTATCTCTCTGCCATTCGTAGTTATCTTTACTTTCGCTCTATGTTTTTCTGGAACAACTTCTTCAACTATTCCTATAGAACCTTCAAAAGGTGCATTGATTACGCGAATAGTATCCCCAATATTTAAATCTAGATCTATATCAATTTTTTCAATTCCCATTCTTCTAACTTCCTCTAGAGAAAGTGGAACGGGATTAGATCCATGACCTACAAATCCTGTTACTCCTTGAGTATTTCTTACTAAGTACCAAGATTCATTAGTTATTATCATTTTCACAATAACATATCCAGGGAATATTTTTCGAGATTTAACTTCAGTTTTACCTTTTTTGATTTCAAATCTCTCTTCTCTAGGCACAATAATATCTACAATTAAGTCCTCCATCTCACGACTTTCAACAAGTTTTTCAATGTTTAGTTTAACCTTGTCTTCATGCCCTGAATATGTATGTACTACATACCATTTAGGAGTTCCATCTCCTCTAAGACCTTCTTGTTCGCCAAATTCTCTTGATTTTATTTCAACTTCAGACATTTATAAATCCTCTTTCAATACTTATAAGTTTATTCCCATCAACTCTTTTAGAACTGTCAAGAATCCTGTATCTATAAGCCAAAATGCTAGCGCAAAAAAAGCACATGCAACCAAAACTAATGCTGTATAAGATCCCAACTCTTTTTTTGTTGGCCATACAACTTTTTTCATTTCAGTCTTTACACCTTTAAAATAGGCTTTTATTCCACCTCTATTTCCCTTTTTCGAAGACCTTGCCGCAGCTGTTGCCAGTCTACTTCTTTTCGGTGCTTTCTCAGGTGTTTTAGCTGGAAGCTTGTTATCCTTAGCCATACCTTTTCTCCTTTAATTAATAAATGTTATTTTGTTTCTTTATGTGGTGTATGTTTCTTGCAAAATTTGCAGTACTTGCTAAATTCTACTCTGTCTGGGTTATTTTTTTTGTTCTTTATCGTGTCATAATTTCTCTGTTTGCATTCTGTACAAGCTAATGTAACCTTAACTCTCATTTGTATTTCCTCCATCCAACTAAAAATTAGAGCCCTCTTTGGCTCTTTCTGTCTTTTATTTGAGTCGCTTAATCATTTTACTTGAAAAAACAAGGTTTGTCAATACAAAATTGCGATATAATTGCTGACAAATTGTGATATAATTGCTGACAATATCACAATATAGTTGCCGACAGTATTGATTATAAATGTAGGATTACAATGCAGTTGGTTTTTCACGAAAATATATAATTTCACTACAACGGATGTACTTCTCAATAAGCACTATACAAAATCCTACCTAAAAAATATTAAGAATCCAACAGTATTCATGCCGAAATTTGCAAAACTATGACAAAACCAGGAAACATAAATGTTGTTATTTTTCTCATTTAAGAAATTAAATATAGTCCCTCCCACGAAAAGGCCAACTAAAATCAATAAAATCATCCAAATGTTAAACATCCCATCCATAATAGCTATATGATATATGCTGAACGCTAGAGAGCTTATTAGATATGCTTGAAGCCTTGATTTTTTTCTAAGCTGATTGAATGCAAACCCTCTAAAAAACCACTCTTCAAGAAACGAGTTCACGATAGAAACATAAAGCGCTATTACAAAAAAATTACTTTTGTTTATTCCTAAATTATTTTCTAACGAAGTTCTTATAGAAGTTAAATCGATTAAATTATTCGCAACAAAGTAAGTACCCACAACTATGAAATATATTGAAATACCTAGTATCAATCCCACTTTCAAGCCTTTTGGATTTGCACGAAGCACCTTAAATGGCGATTCTTTAGAAATAGTCATCATATATATTATAGGAACAAGAAAAAATATAGGCGCTTTCACCATTGTTTTAACGAAATAGCTAGGACGCACAATCATATCAACATACGCAATAACGAGAATGCTCGCCACAATCAAAAGAAGTATTAAAATTTTCTTTTTATCTCTCTCCACTAATTCGTTCATAAATATCAGCACTCTCCTCACTTAGCAGTTTTTCAATATACTAGTCCCTTTATATTTTATAGCAAAAACCTCCTGTGTCAAGGAAAGTGCTGGTTGATATCAGAAAGAAATAGCATTTTATAAATCACACCAAAATTTATCCCCAAATAACAAAACAGAAAAATAGTACAGAAAGTTAGCAAAAAAAGAGAAGATTTCTCTTCTCTTTTTAAATATTTATAGATGT
>CAYJEX010000015.1:25065-32362 GCA_964369465.1 uncultured Oscillospiraceae bacterium | reverse complement strand
CATATAATCCGCCTGTATTATAAGTTCCCGTAACAGTTCCTGTGGCGTAGCTGTTTGTTATTTTTGTCCCTGATGCATAACCAACTAGTCCTCCTACGTCAGTGTCTCCTACAACAGCACCGGTAGCATAGCTATTTTCTATTGTTGTCTCTCTTGCACTAGCTCGTGCATCACCAACTAGTCCTCCTACGCTATTGTCTCCTACAACAGCACCGGTAGCAAAGCTGTTTTTTATTGTGACATATGCCGCATTCCCTGCTAGTCCTCCAAGGTTATTACCTGTTGCCTTAACTGCTGCAGAAGAAGAAGAATTCTCGATTATACTGCAGCTTCCATCCCCTACTAGGCCTCCCACATCAGAAGATCCACTTACCTTCCCCGAAGTGTGGCAGTTGATTATAGATGATGTCTGAGGAAAACTCAGATCTCCTATGAAACCAACCAAGCCTCCTACATTATTACCACCTTCTACATCTACATCTAATACTGATATGTTTTTTAGCGTTGCACCATTGTCAGGGTAAGCTTCATAAATAGCTGCCACTCCGAACAAACCTCTATTATTTGAACTCGAAGGATTAATTTTCATATTACTTATTGTATGGTTGTCCCCATCAAAAGTTCCTAGGAAAGGATTAGTCTCTGTCCCGATAGGCGTCCACTCCTTCCCTGCAAGGTCTAGATTTCTTGTTAGGGTAATAGTGTCGCCTTCAAATGTGTCTGTTCCTGCATTTACTATTTTTGCCAATCCTGCAAGTTCTTCTGCTGTATCAATGGTAAAAATAGTTTCGCTTTCGTTATACCAACTTGTGTCTGCAGTAGTCCCATCCCATGTGTCTGTTCCTGATGTAGCAAAGGCTGCCTGTGGCACCGTTGTTACCATTAACATAGTTATTATTACTAGACTTATAATTTTTTTCATATAAAACTCCTTATTACTTGTCTTTTTTGGTGTAAATCACGCCTTTATTTTTGCGTATTACTGCGCAATTTACACTCTCATTCTCAGCGTAAAGTATAATGTAAAAAGCAAGTTCCGCTAAACAGTTCCTGCTTTTTTATTTTTTCACAATTATATACCTATACAAAGCAAATGTAAATTTGCAATATAAAAGTTATATTAATCCACCTATTGATACAAATAATGGCGCAAACACAACTGCAACTATCGTCATAAGCTTGATTAAAATATTAATTGAAGGGCCTGAAGTATCTTTGAAAGGATCTCCTACTGTATCTCCAACAACTGCTGCTTTATGTGACTCAGAGCCTTTTCCTCCATGATGTCCTTCTTCAATATATTTTTTTGCATTGTCCCATGCTCCACCTGCATTTGCCATCATAATAGCAACTAGTACACCTGAAGACAATGCTCCAGCTAACATACCACCTAGCGCAGCAGGTCCTAGAACAATACCTGTAAGCAATGGTGCTACTATTGCCAAAAGTCCTGGTGCGATCATTTCTTTAAGAGCTGCTTTAGTAGAAATATCTACACATCTAGCATAATCTGGTTTATCTGTACCTTTCATTATTCCAGGGTTCTCTTTAAATTGTCTTCTTACTTCTTCTATCATTTGGTATGCTGCTTTACCTACCGAGTTCATCGTCATAGCCGAGAACAAGAAAGGAAGCATAGCTCCAATGAACAAACCAATAATTACTATTGGCTCTAGCAAGCTTATTGCATCAAGCTTTGTAACTGTTGAGTATGTAGCGAATAACGCAAGAGCCGTAAGCGCTGCCGATCCGATTGCAAACCCCTTGCCAATAGCCGCTGTTGTATTACCAACTGCATCTAGCTTATCTGTTATTTCTCTAACTTCTGGAGGAAGCTCCGCCATTTCTGCAATACCACCAGCATTATCCGATACTGGTCCGTAAGCATCTACAGCTACTGTCATTGCAGTTGTAGAAAGCATTCCTACTGCAGCAAGTGCAATTCCGTATAGTCCAGCTGTATAGTATGAAACAGCTATACCCGCTGCTATAAATAAAATCGGAGCTGCTGTAGAAAGCATTCCTACTCCCAAACCTGATATAATCGTTGTTGCTGGACCAGTTTGACATTGCTCAGCAATTTTTTTAACTGATTTATAATCTCCAGATGTGTATATTTCCGTAACTTTTCCTATAGCAATACCCACAATTAATCCACCAATTATTGACCAAGCATATATTATCGTACCAAGCATAGCATAGCTAAGCACAAACGAAGCAACAATAACGATCGCTCCACTCACATATGTCCCTGCGTTTAATGCCGTAGCCGGGTTTCCGCCTTCTTTTCCTCTCACAAACATAATTCCTACGATTGAAGCAAGAAGTCCAACAGCTGACAACACTAGCGGGAACAATGCTGCTAATGTTTGTTCATATACGTTAGCCCCAACAACTGCAGCAAGAGAAATCGCCGCAATGATAGATCCTACATATGATTCAAAAAGGTCAGATCCCATTCCTGCCACGTCACCAACATTATCGCCAACATTATCTGCAATTACTGCTGGATTTCTTGGATCATCTTCTGGAATACCAGCTTCTACCTTACCTACTAAATCAGCACCAACGTCTGCTGCCTTTGTATAAATACCACCACCTACTCTTCCAAACAAAGCCATAGATGATGCTCCTAGTCCAAATCCCGTTATTATTTCAACGCTATCAAGACCCATTATCACGAATACAGTTCCTATCCCTAAAAGGCCAAGACCTGCTACAGATAATCCCATAACTGCACCGCTTCTAAATGCAACTTTTAGAGCTTTAGCCATACCACCTTGCTTTGCTGCATTTGCCGTTCTAACGTTTCCTCTAGTAGCTACTTTCATTCCAAAGAAACCTGCTAAAACTGATAATAACGCTCCGATAACATACAGAACTGCTGTTTGCCATCCAATTGCAAGCCATATAACTACAAAAAGAACAGCAACTACAACTACCATAGTTTTGTACTCTCTGTTCAAAAATGCCATTGCACCTTCTTTAATATAGCTAGCTATTTCCCTCATTCTATCTGTTCCTTCGTCTACTCTTCTAATCCAAGACGCCAAACAGTATGCCACAAGCAACGCAACAACAGCAATCAAAGGGACTATTACTGCTATAAAATTTGTACTGTTTACCATTTTTTTCCTCCTAATAAATTCCTTATAAAATTTTAATATATTATTAGTTTTCTAGCATAACCAATGCTAGCGAAACTACTATAAACAATACTGCACAAACTGTAGTAAGTTTTGATAAAAGCGCTTCATAACCCTTGCTTCTTTTCTTCCCAAAGAATTGTTCCGCTCCTCCACCAATAGCCCCTGACATACCCGCACTATTACTTGATTGTAACAAGATGCTAGCTATGAGAACTAAACTAACTACTGCTAATATTATCATCAAAAATGTTGTCACTTCGTCACCTCCCCTATAACCATTCAATTATATCACATTATATGCTTTGTTAGCAATGTTTTTGTTTGTCTTAATTCACTATTTTTATTTGCCCTAATTCGCTATTTCTTATTTGTCTATATTCATTCTTTTTTTCATGACTTTTGGATAACATGTTTTTTCAAATTGGGCACAAGTTAAGCATTCGAAAAAATTGGGGGCTTCTTTTTTGTCAACTGCCTCAAATCCTGCTTTGTCCCAGAATTCTGGAATTCTAGCCACTAAGAATATATGCTCTCCATTTTTTTCCTTTACCTTATTTTCCAATACTTCGTAAAGTTTTTTTCCAACTCCTGCACCACGACAATCATTTTCTACTGCCAGTCCATCTACAATATACTTCCCTTCTCTTACAGCTAAAACGATGGCTCCGACAAGTTTTTCTTCCTCTACTGCTTTCCATATATTAACTACTGTTGTTGGAATAGGGGCATTTTCGGAAAATTCAAGACCATGTTTCACGAAGAAACTTGCAATATTTCCATACTCTTCTAATTTGCCTTCTACTATTTTTATCATATTTTTTCCTTTACTTCTTTTTTAATAATTTACAATTTGTATGCTTAAAATTATTTGCCAAAAATAATATTTATCACAGCAATACGCACATTATCATTTTAGGGTTTTGCAACATTTTCAATCAATTAATTTTTACTATATATTTTTCAATCATTTCAATAGGTTTGTAGGAGAGTTTTGTTCTTCTCATATATAACATCCCCATGTCGTCTTCTCGATTAACATATCGTATACTTTGAGGCATATGTTTACAAAATTCACGATTAATAACTTGATACAGCCCTCTCATATCTCTATTTGCTTTCTCAATATGAACCGTAACCGTGTCTTTGCTGGAAATACCTCCCACGCTGATCGCTTCCACTTTTCCATCTACATATATCACTCCACCTACATATTCCGCAGCTTTGTAGTTGGAAAAAACATTCCTCATTGTGTTTTCTTCGTTCTTGATAAAATTTTCAATCTCAGGCATTTCACTTTTTCTCACTTCAAACCATCTGTCTAGGAATTCAGATATGTCATCATTCAAAGTTTCATCTATTTTTACATATTTAAATCTATGTGCTCTCTCAAAGTGTTTGATATTATTTCGCTTTGCCTGAAAGTCTTTACCTTGGAGTTCTATTAAGTCAGTTTTAGAATGCAGGTAATCATAATTCGCTCTATCATCCAGAAATTCAAATTCTTCTGGAAACGATTTCAAAATTTCATTTAAAATTCCAAAAGGAACTTTTCTTAAGATAAATTCAAATCCCTTTTGTTCAAATATTTCCTTGCACTTCAAAATTGTTTTTCTAAGTTCTTTCGTGTCGTATTTTCCGTCTTTTGAAAGCGGGTAAAACATATATGGTTTCGTGCCTTCTTTTGTATCTATGTGACTTACACCCGCAATGCACAAGTACTCACCTATATTTTGCCATGAATATTCATTTACGTCCTTCCACATATTAAGTGCCGTAAAAGAGAGGGAGGACGTTTTATATTTGCACCTTTCAAGGTATTCATCAAACATTGTTTTGTTTTCAATAGTAATTTCATTGTCCAGTATTCGCATGTCTCCTCCTTATATTCCTCCTAATTTTCTATCTCACAGTCAAGCATTTTGCACCTATATTCATAAGTTGTATATCATCTTTTGCGATCGACATTGTAAATTGATTTATAATTTAATATGAATCCACATATTCCTTTTTTACTTTCTTTTCTTAGCTTTTTTCTTGACATAGAAAGTTCTAATATGATAAACTTCTTTTTGTCAGCAACATGCACCATTAGCTCAGCTGGCAGAGCACCTGACTCTTAATCAGGGTGTCCACGGTTCAAACCCGTGATGGTGTACCATATTTACTTAGTCGCTAAATTTACTATTAGTTTAGCGACTTTTTTTGTTCTTATCCATTTGCAAAAAAACTTTAGATAAATATTCCAAAACTAATGAAGGTGTTATTGAATGTTTTGAAAAATCATCAAGCATCAAATCTGCCGCCTTAGAATGCGCAAACACCCCTAGCAAAGAAGCGTCCATCAAGTCCATCTTCATAGCACAAAACGACGATATAATGCCACAAAGCAAATCACCGCTCCCTCCCTTTGCCAAACCCGAATTACCATCTGTGCATATGTAAGTTCTTCCATTTGGATCCGCAACAAGTGTGTTTTCACTTTTCAACACCAAAACAACATTATATTCTTTTGCAAAATCCATTGCTAGCCTAAGTTTATCACTTTTAACCTCTTCAACTGATTTTTTTATAAGTTTTGCAAATTCACCCAAATGTGGCGTAAGAACTATCTTCCGATTTAAGCCTTTTAGCATTTCGATATCTTTAGCAATCACACTTAATCCACCTGCATCAACTATCAACGGGCAAGTTGTATTCTTCAATATACGCGCAAACATTTCTTCCGCACTTTTATCATAAATTACTCCACTTCCAAAAGTGCACGTTGTAGCATTTTTTAGTGTTTCTTTAAAATACACCAGGTCATTGTCTATGTCAATCAATATAGCTTCTGGACAATGAAAAGAAATAGCAGCTAATACTTTTTCCGAAGCGCATACACTTATTAGCCCCACTCCGCTTACCAAAGCACCCTTTGTATTTAGAACAGCTGCACCCCTATATCTATCTGAACCTGCTACAATTATTAACTTCCCAAACTCACCTTTATGTGAGTTTTCTTTTCTCATAGGAAGTAATTCTTCTACTGTTTTTTCTTCAATCGTTTGTATTTTAGTTTCACACTGATCGTATATTTTTTCATCAATATCAATGTCATATAATTCTGTTTTACCTACATATTCAGATGATATTTTAAAAACATTTGCAGGTTTTATCCCTATCATCGTTATTGTTACGTCCGCAATAAAAGCATTTTTACAAGCTATTCCAGAATCAGAACCAACTCCACTAGGAATGTCTATCGCTAATTTATATGCGTTTTTATTATAGTTACAAGCAGAGAATAGTTCAGAAACATTATTTGAAAATTCTCCTCTGAATCCTATTCCAAATCCTGCATCAATAATTATATCAGCACTTTTTATTGCTTCTAACGCAGTCTTTAGGTTAGTTGCTCCTTTTATTATTTCTACCCCATTTTTTGTCGCTTCGTCATACATTATAATTGAATCTTGGTTTTTTGGCATTTTTTCGCATATAATAATTTTTGCATTTATTCCATCATTACAAAACCATCTGCCTGACACAAGGCCATCGCCTCCGTTCCCTCCAGATCCACACAGTATTACAATTTTCATTTTGCTTAGGGAATCCGAAAATTTGTCGCAAACATGTTTGTACACAAAGTAGCCTGCTTTCTCCATCAAGTCAATAAGAGGAGTCCCTTTCATTTCAATAATTGATTCGATTTTTCGTTGCTCATCGGACGTTATTATTCTCATTAGTTGTCTTTCCTTATCACAATACTATATCTTACGTATTTCATAACTATAATTGTACCGCTAGATGTGATTATACCATAAAACAAGAAGAAAAAGCCTATAATCTATTGACTATAGTTCTTTTTCAATATATCCTATATTTAAGAAATATAGGATGAGTTGGAATAGATTTTACGATATTTATTCTTTTGAGAAAATCAAAATCTTCTCAACAAACATAATGCTTGCATTTAAATATAATAATATATTAACTATAATTCTTTTAACGTATTTTATTTCAAGATAACAAAAGGAGGTAATCCAATGAAAACAGTATCAACAATTGTGAGAATAGCCGTAGCTACAACTGCATTACTTGCGTTCATTGCAGTTCTATTTTGTAAAACGTCAAAAGAGGAAATTGAATA
Organism: uncultured Oscillospiraceae bacterium; assembly: GCA_964369465.1. GTDB lineage: Bacteria > Bacillota > Clostridia > Peptostreptococcales > Anaerovoracaceae > CAYJHC01. The sequence goes on along the minus strand of CAYJEX010000015.1, from coordinate 25,084 downwards.
ATTTGTAAAATTATGATAT
>CAYJEX010000015.1:0-24965 GCA_964369465.1 uncultured Oscillospiraceae bacterium | reverse complement strand
TCTATTTTGTAAAACGTCAAAAGAGGAAATTGAATAATTTGTAAAATTATGATATCACTACTCTAATTTGCAAAAAAACAATAAGCCATAAACATAAATTAAATATTTTATGTTTATGGCTTTTTTATATAGAGATTTATTCTTTTCACAAATATATTGCAAAAACAATTTTTTATTTGGCTGCAATTACTTCGATTTCTACTAATACTTTTTTCGGAAGTTCTTTAGCCGCCACGCACGATCTTGCGGGATTTGATACAAAATATTTTGCATATACACCATTAAAAGCTGCAAAATTTGCCATATCATCCAAGAAACACATCGTTTTAATTATATTCGAAAAATCATAACCTGCTTCTTTTAATACTGCCTCTATATTTTTACACACTTTTTCTGTTTGTTCTTCAATGGTTGTTCCAACAATTTCACCACTCTCTGCATCTAATGGTATTTGTCCAGAACAATATAACATGTCTCCATACTGAATGGCTTGTGAATATGGGCCTATCGGCGCAGGCGCTTCTTTTGACAAAATGGCTTTGATTGAGTTTGACATAATTTCCTCCTATTTTTAACAAAATAACTAATCAACAATTAAATATTATACTAATTTATACCCATCTCTTCTAAATCTATTTTTTATTTGTTCCAAATGTTCATGGTTTCTTGTTTCTAACGTTATATGCAAAACACAATCCGTTACCCTTGCATTTTCACCACCTACCTTATGATTTACTTTCGTAACATTTGCACCTTCTTCAGCAATCATTGATGCGACAGACTGTAATTGTCCTGGTTTATCGAGTAACTCTACAGATATCTCCGTAACTCTTCCAGACATTTGCAACCCTCTATTTACAACTCTAGACAAAATATTCACATCTATATTCCCTCCAGAAACAATAGCACATATTTTTTTACCTTCAACTGGTATTTTGCCAAACATTATTGCCGCTACAGCAACTGCACCCGCACCTTCTGCTACTAGCTTTTCTTTTTCCATAAGCGTAAGAATAGCTGCTGCGGTTTCATCATCAGTAACTGTTACTACTTCATCCACATATTCTTTGCACAAATCGTATGTAATCTCTCCAGGTTCTTTTACTGCAATACCATCCGCAAACGTACTTACTGATTTTATTTTTTCTCTAGAAGAATGTTCCATAGAAGCATGCATACTATCCGCCCCTTTTGCTTGAACACCATAGACTTTGCAATTTGGATTTAATTTTTTGACAACATATGCAATACCAGAGATCAATCCGCCTCCACCTATTGGAACTACAATAGCATCTACTTCTGGAATTTGTTCTAGTATTTCTAGACCTATCGTTCCTTGTCCACAAATCACATCTTCGTCATCAAAAGGATGAATGAAAACAGCGTTCGTTTCTTTCTGAAAAGCACACGCGGCTTCATACGCATCATCATATACTCCATCAATAAGTCTAATCTCTGCACCATAACTTCTTGTTGCTTCAACCTTTGAAATCGGGGCTACACTTGGCAAAAATATCGTGGCTTTTACTCCACTTTCTCTCGATGCCAAAGCTACTCCTTGTGCATGATTTCCAGCAGAGCATGCAACAACCCCTCTTTTCTTTTCTTCCTCCGTAAGCTTAGACATTTTAAAGTAAGCCCCTCGCAATTTGAAAGATCCTGTTCTTTGGAGGTTTTCCGTCTTTAAAAATATTTCTTCGTTAGGCCAAATACTTTGTGCCTTAACAATCCCAGTTTTTCTTGCAATTTTCTTTAACGCATACTCAGCTTGGTAAAATTTTTCAAGATTCATCTTTTCCCTCCATCAGTAATTTATAAATAATATACAAGTATTATACCATCTTTGTTCCTTTTCTAAAATATATAAATAATAAGCTGCTGAATATTATTCTTCATACAAATTGTAATCATATCGAAAATTTCAAATCCCAATAATCTCTATAGTTGTCAATAATAATTGGGACTTTACTTGTTTCTCCAGGTTCCCCATTTCTATATGACGTAAAAACGAAATATATCTGCTTCGGTGTTTCTCTACCACCTTTTCCTATCATTGATTCATGCCATAAACTAGCTTCCCACTCTCCACTGCTATTTCTTATCATCCATACATCATATTCATTTTCAGCCTCACCACTTTTTTTCCCTTCTTCATTTTCAATATGAACTTTAATTGCTTGTACTCCTTTAGCCGCCTCTGCTTTTAGAACAAATTCTTCACCAGCCCAAAACACATTGCGAAATCTTTCTCTTGGCCTTCTATCATCAGAGAGATATTCCTCAATATACACATCGCTATCATTAAATGTAGAAATTCCTCCCGACGTTTGACTATAATACTCATTAAATTTTTTTCTATTCATTTCCCAATCAGGCAAATGTTCAACTACTCCTATTATACTCAAGTCAGCATATTCTTTTGGTAAGATTTGAAATTTCATTTTCACAGGACCTCTCTTACCGTAACCAGGAACATTATCTGTTCCGTACCACCATATTTCCACTTCTCCAATACCAATTTCCTCTAGACTTTCTTCTATCATATGAACACTTTGTCCATTTGAAAAATCGGAGGTGTCAGTAAGCTTGTTTTCACCTGTAATTATCTTTTCGCCATTTTTATATATCTCATAATATGTATTTATCACATCACCTTTGCTCTGATACTTGGCAATTACATCTCTAACGTTTGCTCCAATAAGAACTTTATCATCAATATATAATTCCCCTTCATCATAAGTTACGTTCCACTTTCCTGCATCGCGATTCCAACCTGTAGTCACATCCAAAACGTAAGGCATTATATCTGGCAAATTATTTGATACTTTATCAAACGTCGAAGCTCCTATATCAAAATACTTTCCACCATTACCCTTGCCCCAAATAGTATTATATGATCTTTTGTCATATGCACTTCCTCTCATATACTTATTATCTCCAAATTGAACATTTAGATAATGACTATCCATTACATATCCAAAAGATGTTTTGGGATCTGAGTATTCAAAATTTGTCCCAATCAAACAAGCAAATGCAGTCTTGGAGGAATGTTTATCCAAATAACTTCCTTTTACCGTGACATAGTCAATCAATGGTGAAATAGCTACCATTTGGTAATCATCAATATCCCTTACAGTTCCATTGGTCTTCACTTTCACAGGAGTATTTGTCCCTGCTTTGTAATAATTTATTTTGAATTGAACATCTAGTATTCCTGATGTTTGCACAGCTAAATTGGGATTTTTTCTGATAGCAATATATGGTCCGAATTCTCTATTATAATAATATCCATCTTGCCAGCTCGTTACCATTATTACTACATCAAGATATTCGTATTCTCTCGTCTCGTTATTCCATTTTTTACAATTGGTTGCTTTTATTCCAAAAGTCTGATTATCCTTTCTATCCCACGTGGACCACATCATCCACCCAGCACCAGTTCTATCTGGGTATAAATTTTTAGACGTAACTACACCGTATCCATTAGGAGCAAGTTGAATATATTCTGTTTTACTTGTAGGCTCTACACCCATCGCAAAATTTTCATTTATACTTATATGCTTTATTCCATTATTATCGAATCCATCAAAATATGAGCTGCTAGTTTTGGGCGTCTTATAGAAAGGTCCTTGACTATATCCACTCGCTACAACAGGTGCAATCAACGCAAGTATAAATATTACCAAAACTATCACATGTGTTTTTCTTATCAAATTTATAAATTTATTTTTACTTTTCATTACATTTTAATGAGAGATAAGCTCTCCCCTCCTTTCCACTTTTATTTCTACCGATATATCTCTTAGAAAAATCAAGGAAAATGGTTTATATGTGCATACCAATTCAAAACTGCCTTTTGTTTGTGTGTCCCTTACTTTTTCACTAGCATATATCTTTTCATCGATAATTTTAATTTCTGAGCTCTCTTTTCCTTCTTCGTCACTCAAACGAAGTATCCCTTCGTATTCCATCCCTTCAGGCAAATTATGTTCTAACGTGGATATTCCAGTAATAATACTCTCATAATCGTAAGCAAGCTCACCTTTTCTCATCCCCTCATCACTTACGAAAAAACACCCCTCTACTACTTCATTTGCTGCTTCCTCAACTTTATACACCATCCTTCTATATCCATTAATGTCTGTCTGAAATGCCAATATCGTGAAGATTACTATTAATGCACCTATTGTAATGATAAAATTTTTCATTACCAGTTAGACCTCCTATCTATCTTTTGGCTAACAGTTTCTCCTTTTGTATAATACATTCCGTAATTTTTTACACCCCAAAAGCTAGAAACAATATCATCTAGAGGAATTCCAATTTCATACCAAATTTTCTCTCCTCTATACTTCGTTTCTTTTTCACCTACTATCGAAATTTCATTAGCTGCACACCCTACTATTTCGCTCAAATTTTCTGCTGTAAACCGCCTATTTTCATCAGTAATTATCCCATCTTCTTTCAATACTTCTTGGAATGTATATACCGTTTTATCCACTCTAGTCAATTTGTCATGAAGAAGCTGGTTCGATACGAACTGCATCAACAAAACTAACAGGATAATAATAGAAGCCATAGCCGTAATTAAATTTTTCATCTAATTCCCCCTTATCTTAGCACTATCTATTCTTCAGTATATGCCTCTACTGTTTGTTCCATCAATCCTTGGCTTTTACTTCTCAAAGAATCTTCTGATGTCCCAATAATCATCGAGAAAATTGCCACTCCAAGAATAGCCATCCCTATAACTACAATCAACTCTTTCATATTCCCTCCCTCTATTAATTAATTTAAAACATCAAAATTCCAGATCTTCTATGGCATCTATTCCTTCTCCCAAAAAAGAACTTGCAGCACCTTGCAGTCCATTGTCTCCTAGTACAAAAATCGACACAATAATAGCACCTAACAACACCAAACCAATAACAACTACTAACTCTTTCATTTCCTTCTCCTTTCACCTAGCTCACATTTAAAATATCCCTTCCAGTATTTTCATAGTGTCCATAAATACAACTACAACTGTAAAATTAAGTAGCAAAGCAAATATTGTCACAGCAGCACAGATTGTTGTAATAACACCATTTCTACTTGCCTTTTTTGCCTCCTTCGTAATCCTTTCATCCTCAAGAATTTCCTGCAAGGCTTTTACTTGACTCACAATTTCTGCAGGATTTATTTTATCTAATTTAGCTAAAATGTTACCAAAAGTTCTAGAATGGCGAGTTCCAATTTTTTTTGTAAATATTTCAAAAGCCATTTTTTCATCGCCTTGCCTATAAAGTAATATCATTTCCGCAAAATACGGTTTTAGCTTTTTGGAATTAACGAGGAGTTTTTCGAAAATAAAATCGGCCGAAAGAGGACTCTCCTGTTGCACAATAGAAAGATTCTTAAGCACCATCAACGAGTCAAAAATCTCCCCCTCAGCTTCTTTCTTTTCTTTTTTGATATTTTTTTCTTCTATTTTTACTTCAATATATTTTTTGAAATTTCTATATACTATCTCTTTTTTCTTATTTTTCATCTCTTCTTTTTCTTCCATTACTCAATTTGTATTTCAATCTTATCTACCCACTTCCATCATAGTATTCAAACATCTTTACAAATCTAGTCTTTTACTTGTAAAGAAAATATTAACGGCCGTTCCAAATATGTACGTAAATATTACTATCAAAAACCATGTAAGCCCTGTAGTTGTTCCAAATTGATAATACAGATATTTATTCAGAGGCATATCGAAAACACATGTTGCGCAAAAGACTGTAAGGATTACGCAGGAGGGAGCAAGAAACTTTAACATCATAGTCGATTCGTTTATTTCCCTCTTGTTATATTCAACAATTCTTCTACTCCTAAGCAGTCCTTCAAATAAATCTTGTAAAGACCTGTTAATATTTATCCCTTGAGTTATTGCAAAATAAATATTTGTTGCAAGAACATCTGCCCAAACCGTTCCTATAGAATGTTTAAAAGAATCCAACAATTTATTCACATCTTCTTTTGAAACAGCAGTATTAAGTCCAAGTGCTAAGTCAAATAATAACGCCTTACTATACGGTGCTCCTTCTATTAACTTAGCTGTGCTTTCAATAGCTTCTGTAATGTTACAGTAGCTAATCTTGTAATTTGCAATAAGTTCACTTACTAATATTTCACCTTCTTTCGAATGTCCTGCACGTTTTATTTGTTGCCGACTTTTCAAGTACACAAATGGAACAAACATAGCAATTATCGACGATAAAATTGCTACCTGAATTTGCACAACGAGGCCTATCAAAAGTCCCGCAAATAATCCTACACCTACACTAATTGCAATAAATTTTTCTGTAGGGCGATTAGTGAAATTCGTCGTACTTATGACTAAAATTCTGATTTTTTCTTTTATATCTTCAACAAGATATTTTTCTTTTACGCTCATAAACAAACTCTCCTTCCATCTCACTATTCCAATTTCCCTTCAGAATATTTTGATTTATAATACGCAGGCGACAAAATGTATTCTGACATATACGGGTTTTCTTGTTCTAGCTTAGCTAAAGATTTTTTCATGTTCTCCACCTCACTTGGAATTGCAGAACCTATATTTATTTTGTCTATACTAATATGACTTTTCCACTTCCATTTCCCTTCTTTTGAATCAAGATGACAAATTTTATACAATGTGCATTTATCTTTAACTTCGTCGTATGAAAGTTCATATATACTTTTCAACCTTTTTCTTGATTTGTTTTGCGGTAATTGGTAAAACTCAAATATATAATTAAAATTAGAAAAAATTGTAGCAACGATCGTATTAAAATCTCCCCCATATTTTGCATGTATTTTACTTGCCATTTTATACGGAACATTAACAGGATTATTAGAGTGAATAGTAGCTTTGCTTCTCATTGTTCCTGTCGATGTTATATCAAGAGCAATATTAAACGCAGTCGCATCTCTCATTTCTTCTAACAAAACGTAATCATTGTCTCCCCTCAGCAGCGACTTTGTAATCCCTTCTAAATCCTTACCATCTGCTACAATTTGCATTATCGGCGCTTTAGGCATTATTTTATGCCAAGGTGTCTCAGGGTCAGTAGCAATTGCAAGCCCTTCTAGATCATTTTCTTCATATTTCTGCCACGTTTGCAAAAAAGTTGTTTTACCTGATCTAACCTGCCCCGAAAACAAAGTGTTGTATCCAATTTTAATCATACTTTTAAAAAAAGGGATTGCTTCTTTTGGAAATGTTCCTAGTTCTGCCATTTTTTCAAAGGTCAAAGTTTTAAGGACATATTTTCTAAATACCATTACATCTTGTCCATCTTTCGTTCTCTCGCCAGAAAATATCGTTATCCTGATACCATTATGCATATATACTTCATGAAACCCCTCTTCTAAGCGTTCTTTGGGAGTTGCAAGTAGTAACGCCTTTTTCAATTGAGCCCTTCTTTCTTTTGAAATCCTTTGCGGTTGAAGCTTAAGTTTTCCATCTAAGAAGCAATATATCCTATTTCCAATTATCTTCGCAGATGAAGAAGCTTTGTACTTCTCATTTTCGTCATACGCCCAGGAAGCAAGCCCTGATAACCCCCAATTTTCATGAAAAATACCATCTTCCAAACTCTTATAGTATTTTGGCCATTTACAGTTTTCTAAGTTATTGTTTATTATTATTTCTTTTATTTTTTCTCTATAAAAATTTACTGCGTATTCCTTCCCAATAATTGCATCCTTTTCCCTCTCAAGTTTACTTTCTTTTAATATTTCATCAGAACTTTCCCATTCTTCTCCAAAAGCATCTTTAATAAACTGGCATATTTCCTTGAAGGGAATGATCTTCTCTGTGGAGTTTTCTTTTTTTGAATGTACTGTATCATTTAAAAAATTATCTAAAAAAAACTCTTCTTTTACTTCTTTTATATTCTCCTGTCTTTTCATTGAAAAAACTCCCTTCTTTAAGATTAGAACTTTTGTTTTCTGTTTCTTTTATTAGCAAATCCCTCAAGGCACACATCTCCTGTGCAAAAATTTCGTTGTTCATCAATGTCTCTTTTTCGTTTTCTTTTTCCCATCCTTCTTCTCTATAGGAAAACCCCACTTCGACAAACTCACTTAATAAAAACTCTAAATGCTCTTTTGTATACAATCCTTCATCTTCTTTATACTTGTTAAGTATTATTTTGCCTTTTAAATTTTTAGGTTCAAGCAAAATGTTTTTTGTATTTCTATACCTTTTAATACTTTTCTCTTGCTGAGTCAAAACAATATACCTTGAATCAGCATATACTAAAGATGAAACTGTTAAAGGGCTATTAATATTTGAGCCACCGTCGACAATCATATACTCAAATTCATCACTCATCTCATTTGAAATTTCTCGAATAAAATCAATAGGGTAAAATGGCAAATCTTCTATTTTCTTTATTCCTGAAATATATTCAATCTCACCATTATTTTCTATAACATTTTTCACTTGTTTATACTCAAAGCGACCTTCCTCTCTTTTGTATAAAGAGTCTATAGAATATTTTCCTTGCCGCAAATAGTCTTCGCCATAATTTCCACTTGCAAAAATTAGAACTGTGCTCTTACCATACCTTGTCAAACTCTCTGTCAAAGACTGTGCAATCATAGAAGTTCCAACTTGGCTATCTCCCCCAATTAGCGATATCACTTTCATAACTACTCTCCTTACTGTTCATACGTTAAAACAAACTTGTTCCCGTATTCCGCCATGGAAGTCAAAAGAATTAACTGCTCGTTTGTCATCAGTAGTTCTATACTTTCAATTTGTGGGGAAGAAGTAAGCCTCTGTAATCCGCCTCCAACAATCTCCTTATTTTCAATATCCTTTACATGAATCACATTCGTCAAAACTACCGGTGAGTTATTTTCCGTCTTTCCGACTAAATACAATCCGACATTATCACCTTTTCTCAGTGTTTGAGGATAACTATCCAACCAATTCATTGGCATAGAGAAAATATTCATCTTTGTTAGCTCAGTTGCCGCTAAATTCGCTTCAATAAAATCACTCTCGAACAAAGGAATCCCCGCATGAATATACTGCAATGTTTTTTTCCCTACAATATATTCGAGTTCATTTTCTACCAGCACACCTTCTGGGGCATTCTCTAGTTTGACTTCCTCTAACATATCCTCTTGAATTACAGTGCCTTTTCTCAAATCGTTTTTTAGCACAAGTAGTGTATCTTGAAGCAAATAACTTCTTCCCCAAAATTCCCATATAACAAAAAGCATAAGCAAAAGTATAATGGTCATTCCCGTGTATCCTTTTTTCTTGACCAATATTTTAGTTTCAATATTATTTTGTTCCTCCCTTTTATTCGGAAATTTCATTCTCCTATCTTTAATATCCTTTTCCACAAGTCCCTCCTTTTCTTAATTGTAAAATATATCCATATTTTACAATTATTTACTTTTAGTGTCAACCCTTTTCGGAGAAAATGTAATTTTTTTACATTTGATGGTTGTGCTGTCCCTTCTAGAACATAACATGAGTTTATTTTCATACAAAAATTAAAAACCCCACTATGACATACATCATAGTGGGGTCCTTTTTATTTTAATTGCGTATCTTAAAAATTATACTTCATAAGGAATTTTTTAAAATCACTCTCTCGGAGCGGTCTACTATAATAATACCCTTGTATTAAATCTACTTCCAGATTTGTTAAAAGATCTATTTGATCTTGCTCTTCCGCTCCTTCTACCACAACAGTCAATCCAAGGCTTTTTAGCATGTTCACAATGTATTCGAATATTATTGCACTCTTTTCATTTTCAAAGTGTGCCACTAACATACTTCTATCTATTTTTACTATTTCAAATTTAAGTCTTGCAAGTTGCGATATATTAGCGTATCCAGTTCCATAGTCATCTAGAGCAAATGTAAATCCTTTTCTACGCATTTCCCTTGCACTCTCTCTAAACGAATCAAAAGATGTTGTTGCTACAGTCTCAGTCAGTTCAATACATATTTGCTCTGCATTTACACTATAGCTATCTATTACTTCTGAAATAGTTTCTGCAAGATCTTTTCTAATAAACTCTGCCCCCGAAATATTTACTTCAATTTGTTTCAATCCGAATTCGCTATTAATATCATGTTTAGCAATGAATTTACATACATTAGAAATAACCATTTCATCTATTTCAAATATCAATCCACAGTTTTCGGCAATTGGAATGAATTCCGAAGGAGAAATTTCCCCTAACTCTGGGTCTGTAATCCTAAGCAATGCTTCTGCATGCGTAAACTTTTGATCCTTCGTCGAGAAAATAGGCTGATAATATATTTCGAAATTTCCTTCACTCAAACCTCTAGTAAGTGCATCTTCAATTTTTATTTTCCTATTAACTAAACTTATTGCTTCGCTATCAAGGTCAATAGAATATACTTCCGTATTTGCTGAGTGCGAAGGAATATTCTCATTAATTATCATCATTAAGTTTTCAATATTTGATATTTCTCCAATCTCACGAACTCGTGTTAAGTGAATATCTAATACTAATTCTTCATCTCTAACTTTCCATATATTATTTCCCTTGCAAGTTTCATATATTTTGCTATACACTTCTTCAAATTTATCATCGTTTTTTAATACTATCAAAAATACATTGTTTGATTCTCTAAAGACCCAAGCGTCTTTACCAGCCATAGCCGTCAAAAAGTCTCCTATCTTACATGCAAGTTCTTTCACCGCTTCCGCACCTAAAAAACTACCGATTTTCAAAAGTTCAGGAGCATCAAAAACAATAATTCCATACTCTTTCTTTTTCAAAACTTGCGTACTCATGAAGACATCAAGCGCTTCTTTATTAAAAATCCCCGTAACAGCATCTAACATATCCTCAGGATTTTGTATTATCAAATACATCATAACTATACAAATTGCAACAGCAACACCTGTAAGCAGATATTCTGGGAAAGCATACTGTATCGATACTGCAGCAACAATCACGACTATTGCAGACAACACCGTTGCAATTTGAAGAGGTTTTAGTGATTTTCTAAATACAAAAACTGCAACAACAGTAAGTATTAAATAAATTGCTGTCATAATATAAAATAAGTTGAACCACGGCCCTCTAGTGTATTCCGTCACCGGGTCTACATAAAAGAACAGTTCTGTCCACGGATTTGTTGAAAGTGCAGCTTGAAGCATAAAGCATGGCACAATGAGAAGCCAATGTGAAATATTTCTCGCCTTCCCTTTCCATCCAGCAATTAAGGAAACGTAATAAAGAAGACCTAGCGGAAACATCATCTGTAACGAATAGAATGTCGCACATACTGTTTGTACGTATACGAATGAAATGTCCATTACATGTTCAATCATCCATGCACTGAGCATATCAAGGCTAATATGAGCAAATCCACAAATAACTATTACTGCAAAAAATTTATTTGCTGTTGTCGGAAATTGTTTTTTTGAAAAAAAGACCCCCACGACTATAAATAAAAACAAAAGTGCACAAAGTTCATATGAATATACGTATTCCATTACTTCTCCTTAAAACAAACAAATTTCTCTTGGTGTGTATGTCAATAATACAGTTAAATCATATACACTCTTTTGTACAATTTTAACACATATTTATTTCATTGTACATTCCTTAACAATTATTTTGCAAAGAATACACAATACAAGACATGTATCCTTTAAGTATGCACCATATATTTCATACGCACCGCCTTGGTTTAATGCATTTTTTATGATAAAATATTGTAGAACAATGTTAAAAAAACATCAAACAAAAATTTTATAAAATAAGGAGAACCTTCATGCAAATTAGCAATTTAGAACACACTTCAGATGGAAATTTTACTTACAAATCGATCGATAAAAAAGCAAAGAGAGCTTGGCGTATTGGTAGGTTTGTATTTTTACTTGTATTTCTAGCAATTTTAGCTATTCCTTACTATGTTCTTCCATACTTTGAAATTTCTTTCATTGTAATTCCACCTAATATATTTGAAATATTGAAAATTATAACAATAGTAATCATTTCTATTATCATGTTATACATCTTTGTTTTTCCAACAATAGAATACAAACGCTGGGGATACTTTATTAGCGACGACAAGGTTGAATTTCGCAAAGGCCTTTTCTTTATTAAAATATACAGCATCCCAATAATTAGACTACAACATATCACTACAACGCAAGGACCTATATACAAAATTTGTGGGCTATCATCTATATCAATGAGTACAGCAAGTGGCACTTTTGAAATAATAGGACTAAAAGATGAAGTATGTAGAGAAATTTCCGAATTACTAAAAAATAGACTTTTAGAGAGAGAACGTATTTCCACTTTAACGAAAGGAAATAGGTAATTAAGAATGTTTGGACCTAAACGCGGTAATTTTCTGATAATTTTTAATAAATTTATAAGTAACTATGGGGGATTTATTATTGCTCTAGCATTATCATTATTCTTCATTAAAGAATTTTCAACTTCATCGATAGCCTTTCTTGGCATACTACTGCTATCAATAATATTTCAAATACTCAAATTTTTATCCACTACATACGAAATAACCAAAGATATATTTTTAGTAAGAAAAGGAATTATAAGCAAGAAAAAAATTGAAATTCCATTAGAAACAATAACCACAGTTGATATTACGCAAAGCCTTTTTTTTCAGCTTCTACGCGTATCAACAGTTAGAGTAGAAACCACTGTCCAAACATTAGATAGCACCGACGATTTAAATGTAATATTGGCATTAAAAAAAGAAGAAGCTCTGCACTTCAAAAATACAATTCTAAACAATAAAGATTCCCTGGACATAAATACAGAAGAAACGCCTAAAGTCGAAATGAACTCTTCTCATGTAGTCGATTCTATAAAGCTTCCTGCTGGTAGAATTTTTATTCTCGGCCTACTACAATCAAAACTTGGCTATATGATTCTCCCCATAACCGCTGTTGTTTCACTTATGGGCATTCTTCCTGCGATATTCCGAGAATATATAGAAGAAGCCGTATCAAATGATGTGATAGAACCACTTCTAACTATATTTTCAGAATCTGACATATCATATTTGATAGAAAATTTTACCATTTACCTAGTCATTTTAATTTCAATTTTGATCATTGCAATGTATTTAACTGGGACGGTATTGTCTATTATTTTTACGCTCATCAAATACGCAGGCTACACAATAAAAAGAGATTCTCGTGCAATGTATATAAATTACGGTCTCTTCAACAAAAAAGCATTTTCTCTTACTAATGAGAAAATTTCAGGGATCCTAATCAAGCAATCTCTACTAATGCGAATATTTGGTTATTATTCTGTAATGGTTTATGCAATAGGATACGGAAACAACGCAACCAATAACAGCAGCACTATCGCTTTCTTTTTACCAATTGGAAGAAAGGATGATATTGTCAACTTATTAAATTCATTTTTACCTGAAATAAGTATAGAAACAGACTTCGACAGAAATAGGAAAAAAACCTTGAAATACTTCCTTCTTAATTCACCTATATTATTTCTATTAGTATTAACCATCTCAACTAACATTTTATTTGTACAGCTAGAGCTTTCTAAGTACATATATGCAGCATTGCCTTTTATGTACTTGTTAGTATTACTACAGCTTATCAAATACATACTTAGATATAAGAATGAAAAAATAAGCATCAAACCAACAACTATCTCACATGTAAGAAGTGGTTTTGGAAAAGAAATAACTCATTTAAAAATCGATTTAATTGAGACAGCAACATTCAAAACGACCGCAACAAAAATTAGGCATAATATAGGTCATCTTGTAATACAGTTTTTTGGGCCAATTGGAAGTTCTAGATTAACCGCCAAGAACTTCAGGCAGAGCGATTTTGTGAAATTATCCAGCACATTAAAACATTAATTTTTTGTTTTTTCGCAATACAAAACTATTTCATCTTGTATATAATCAAAAATTTAACAATTTTATATTGACATAGTTCCTTACATGCTATACTATGATTACATAAAGGAACTATTTTTTTTTATACAATTTGTTAAATATATAACAATATGTATGACCTCATTATATTATTTAAAGAAAGCAGGTGTTTCATGAAATTTGATTTTATTGGAATATTAACAGACCCATTTGTACTAATGTTTGTAGCTGTTGCCACAGGACTTCTTTTTGGAAAAGTCAAATTTGGCAAATTCAGCTTTGGTACATCAGGAACACTATTCACTGGACTACTAGTAGGTTGGGGAATCTACACTCTTGGCAACAAAATATTAGAAAATGGTCCCAGCACAGAGGGATACGAAGCTGTAACAACAATGTTAGATAACGGTATAATACATACTTATTTTTTCAACGCATCTTTAATCTTTTTTGTTGCAGCAGTGGGACTTTTGGCTGCAAAAGATATGGGCGCAGTTTTGAAGAAATACGGAAAAACTTTTATAATAATAGGTTTTGTTGTTACATTCATCGGAGCTGGTGCAACATATGCCGCAACAGCATTACTTCCAAATAGTAATCCTTACGAAGTCGCAGGAGTTTACACAGGCGCATTAACAAGTTCTCCTGGATTAGGCTCTGCAATAGAGACAGCCGAAGTACATGCAACAGATTATGCGAATAATTATGAAAATCTCTCGACTACAGATAAAGAAATGGTGTTGGAAATAATCGACGATAATTCTCTTACGCTCGAAAACACAACAACTCTTACAGAAGACCAAAAAACTACGTATATAAACAATGCAACAGCGGGCGTAGGAATAGGTCACGCTATAGGATATCCTTTTGGTGTAATAATAGTAATTTTCGCTGTGAACTTTTTTGACAAAATATTTAGAATGGACATTAATAAAGAAAAGAAAAGATTTGCAGAAGAAATGTCACAAGCAAAAGAGCTTACTAGCAACAAAAAAGAAATTCCTACAACTCCATTTTCTATCGCTGCATTTGCAATGACTTGTTTCATAGGATATTTGGTTGGAAATATTGAGATATATATGGGTCCTTTGGGTTACTTTAGCTTAGGAGCTACTGGCGGTGTTCTAATAATGGGACTTGTATTAGGATACATAGGCAAAATCGGTGGAATGTCTTTTAGAATGGACCCAAAAACATTAGCTGTAATTAGAGAAATTGGATTGGCTTTCTTCTTAGCTATTGTAGGATTAAAATATGGGTTCAGAACCTTTGAAGCAATATTTGGTTCTGGTATTTCATTAGCTCTAGTTTCATTAGGAATAGGTATCATTGCAATGTTAGTTGCATTTGTATTGGGTAGATATGTTTTTAAATTAAATTGGATTATGCTTTCGGGCGCGATTTGTGGAGGGATGACTTCTACGCCTGGATTAGGCGCGGCTATAGATGCATTAGATAGCGACGACCCTGCGGCTGGATATGGCGCAACATACCCATTTGCGTTACTTGGAATGATAATCTTTACAATAGTATTGCACAAATTACCTTTATTATAAACGGAGGAAAATATGAAAGATAAAATCTTAGAAAACAGAATAAGATCTGATAAAGCGAAAAGCCTCATTACTAGCGCAGAAGAAGCTGCAAAAAAAATAGAAAAAGACATGATTATTGGAGTTAGCGGATTCACTCCATCTGGGTATCCTAAAGCAGTTCCTCTTGCAATAGCAGATAGAGGCCATAATGGAGAAAAATTAAATTTAACATTGTATTCAGGAGCTTCACTGGGGCCCGAAATAGATGGAGCTTGGACCGAAGCTGGAATATTGAAGAAAAGGCTTCCTTATCACACTAATGCTTCTCTTAGAAATAGCATTAATGCTGGAGAAATAGAATACTTAGATATGCATCTCTCTCATTCTACTCAATATGTAAATTACAATTTTATTCCAAGCATTGATGTGGCTATAATTGAAGCTGTTGCAATCACAGAAGATGGAAACATAATTCCAACTATTGGAATTGGAAACTCCCCTTCTTTTGTAAAAAATGCAAAACAAGTAATCGTAGAAATCAACACATTAAAACCACTTTCGCTTGAAGGAATGGCGGATATTTACTTACCTGAAAATCCCCCTCATAGAAAAGCGATTCCAATATACTCTCCTTCAGATAGAATAGGCACGCCTTATATTGAATGTGGTTTTGATAAAATTTCTGCCATCGTAATTACGGAAATGCAAGACAAAACTAGATCTTTAGGAGAAGTCGATGAAGATTCAAAAAAAATATCAAATAATATTTTGAAGTTTCTTGAAGGCGAAGTTAAAGCAGGTAGATTAACGAATAACTTACTCCCTCTTCAATCAGGTGTGGGTAGTGTTGCAAATGCTGTATTATATGGACTTTGTGATTCTAGTTTTGAAAACTTAACTTGTTATACGGAAGTAGTTCAAGATTCTATGCTAGACCTTTTGCGTAGCAAAAAAGCTGTTTTAGCTTCAACCACTTCAATTTCACCTTCTCCAGAAGCATTAGAAAAGTTCGAAGAAGAAATTGAGTTTTTTAAAGATAAAATAATACTAAGACCTCAAGAAATTAGCAATAACCCTGAGATAGCTAGGCGACTTGGAGTAATTGCTATGAACACAGCTATAGAATTTGATATTTACGGAAACGTTAATTCAACTCATATCATGGGTTCTAAGCTTATGAATGGAATCGGTGGTTCGGGAGACTTTGCAAGAAATGCATACATTTCAATTTTTAGTACCCCTTCAACAGCAAAAGATGGTAAAATATCATCAATAGTTCCTATGGTTTCACATGTTGACCATACAGAGCATGATGTTATGGTTGTTGTTACAGAGCAAGGCTATGCTGATTTAAGAGGATTGAGTCCTAAAGAGAGAGCTCTGTTGATAATCGAAAACTGCGTTCACCCTGATTACAAAGAACAACTACTTGATTACTATAACAGAGCTTGTAAAAGCGGACCTTTACAAACGCCTCATATTTTAACCGAAGCCCTTTCGTGGCACAATAATTTCTTGGAAAAAGGGACTATGGTAAAGTAGTATATATCCTTAACTAAAAATGATAAAATAAGAAATAACGAATTCAAACCATATAATATTAAATGGTTCAAGCGAAGCTGAACAAATATCAACCAACATAAAAGAAGGAGATACCACAAAATGAAAGTAAATGAAAAAACATTAGACGCTAGCCAACAGTATATCAAAGAATATATCGATAGAGCAAAAGCAGCACAAATGGAATTCGAAAAGTTTTCTCAAGAAAAAGTAGATGAAATAGTAATGACTATTGCAAAAGTTGTTCATGATAACGCTGAAATGCTAGCAGAAATGGCAGTCGAAGAAACAGGTATGGGGAACTGCCCTGACAAAATTTTGAAAAACAAAAACAAGGCAAAAATAATTTGGCATAGTTTGAAAGGGAAAAAGTCACGCGGAATAATTGAAAGAGAAGAATCGACTGGGATTACAAAAATTGCAAAACCTATAGGTGTTGTTGCTGCAATTACACCTTGTACAAACCCTATAGTAACTCCAATGAGCAACGCCATGTTTGCACTTAAATGTGGAAACTCTATAGTAATCACACCACATCATAAGGCATTGAAGTGTAGTACAAAAACAGTAAACTTAATCAATGAAGCTATAGAGAAACTAGGAGCTCCTAAAAACTTAATTCAAATTTTAGACGAGCAAAACAGAGACAATACAAAAAATTTAATTTCGACTGCTGATGTTGTGATTGCTACAGGTGGTATGGGAATGGTAAAAGCTGCATATAGTTCTGGCAGACCAGCCTTAGGGGTTGGCGCAGGAAATGTTCAAGTAATCCTTGATAGAGATATTGATTACAAAGAAGCTGTTCCAAAAATTATTACAGGTAGAACTTTTGATAATGGTATAATTTGTTCTGGAGAACAAACTGCAATTTGCCCTACCGAATCATATGATGAAATATTGAAAATCTTCGAAGAAAACGGATCATACATTGTAAAAGGCAAAGAAGCAACTGAGGCTGTTAGAAATGCCGTTTTCGTTGATGGAGCAATGAGCAGACACGCTGTAGGACAAGATGTTCAAACAATTGCAAAACTAGCTGGGATCGAAATTCCAGAAAGTACAAGACTTATCGTAGTAGAAGGCAATGGAAAAGGAAACGACGACATCCTGTCACACGAAAAAATGTGCCCTGTCTTAACCGCATATAAATATGATGATTTTGACGAAGCAATTGAAATTGCTAGAGCTAACTTAGAAGCGGAAGGAAAAGGCCACAGTATGGCTCTTCATTCAAATAACAAAGAGCATATTGATAAAGTCGGCGAAGAATTATGTGTTTCAAGATTTCTTGTAAACCAAGTTTGTGCAAGTAGCGCAGGCGGAAGCTTCTTCAATGGACTAGCACCTACAAACACTTTGGGGTGCGGAAGCTGGGGACATAATAGTATATCTGAAAACTTAGACTACAAACATCTTATGAATGTTTCTAGAGTTGCTGAGTATATGAGTGACAACAAAGTTCCTACAGAGGACGAGCTTTGGAGTCTATAAACAAATACAAACTTTTCATTTTTCAATACCAAATCAAACAAAGCCCCCACGTATCGCTGGGGGCTTTGCTTGATTATCAGAATCATTGAGAATCTCCGCACAATGTTTTTTCACTTTCCTGATTTAACTTCCTCTTCAATTCTTAGAGCATGCTTGACTGCCAGTTCGCTACAATATTCAATCAAACTCATACAGTTTCTTTTTCTTTCTATGCTACTAAAGTCTCCGTAAGGTTTCGAAAGTTCTTTGCAAACGAAAGTCCCTAGCTGTTCTTCTATTTCATTTACCAAAGGAGAAAATCTTTCATAAATCATTCGAACCTCTGAAATTCTCTCTTCTGGTGTTTCTTTTGCAAAAGGTTCTTTTCTACCAAAAGAAGCACTAAGTGCCATGAGAGCTCCTGTAATAGCTCCACAGGCGTGATTTCTACTGCTTGCAAATCCACCACCAAAAGCTGTCGCAAACGCTACCGATTCTACCGGCAAACTATTATTATAGTTTTTTCTGTAACTAAGATACACACATTCGGCGCAGTTAAACCCTTGTCTAAAATATTCTTTGCCATCTTCGGCAGCATTTTTTAGTAAGACTTCTTCTCGATTTTTCGTCTCATCACATTCTTTTTTTTCATTTTTTTTATAATCATTTTGCATTATTTTCTCCCAAAGAATATATTATTATAATCAATTATCTATTTTATCGCCCCTGTCCTTCGCGCAGTCATAACTCTTATTATTAGATTTGTTCATTTTAAAATGAAATATGTTACAATAATCATATTACACTATAATTTAAATTTATTCTACTATGTTTTCAATAAACGAAAACAACAAAGTAGATGAACATCAATGCAAAGGAGTTCTATATGAGCAAAGTAACCTGGGATGGTGCTTCATTACTTTCGCCTGTCCCTGCCACACTTGTAACATCAGGCACAATGGAAAATCCAAACGTATTCACTGTTGCATGGACTGGGATAATCAATAGCAAACCGCCCAAAACATATATTTCAATTAGACCTTCAAGGCTTTCATACGAAATAATTAAAAAAAATATGTGTTTTACAATAAACATTACAACTGTTCCATTGTTGAAAGCTACTGATTTTTGCGGTGTGAAATCGGGTAGGGACTGCAATAAATTTGAACTTATGAACCTAACTCCAATCCCTTCGTCTAAAATAGACTGCCCTCAAATCGAAGAAAGCCCACTTTCTTTAGAATGCAAAGTATATGATATCGTTTCTTTAGGGAGCCACGATATGTTCTTAGCTGACATTGTAGCTGTAAACGCCGAAGAATCCTTAATAGATAAAAAAGGCAAGCTTCGTTTAGACAAGGCTCACCTTCTTGCTTATTCACATGGCGAATATTTTGAAATAGGAAAACGTATCGGAACATTTGGATACTCTGTAAGAAAGAAAAAATAATATAACACTCTTTATTTTCTAATTATATTTTTTCTTGCTATCTTTCGCTTACTTAGACTCTTCCTTTTGTTCTTCTTCTTCCTCTAAAACTCTATAATTTACTTTTCCTACCAAAGTTTTTGGCAAACTATCTCTAAATTCTATTTCGTATGGTATAGCATATTTTGCTATGTGTTTTTTTGCATAATCGATAATTTCTTCCTTTACATCTTCAGATTCCAAAATGCCTTTTTCAAGAACAACGAAAGCTTTAACCTTTTGCATTTTTATAGGATCTTTAACTCCAATTATACAACTCATATTTATTAGCTCATTATTATCTAAAATATTTTCTATGACACTTGGATAAATATTGTATCCACTACTAACAATCATTCTTTTTATTCTTTGTTTGAAGTAAATAAATCCATCCTCATCCATAGTTCCCAAGTCGCCTGTATGTATCCATGTCATACCATCTTTATGAGTTTGCATAGTTTGCGCTGTTTCTTCTGGTTGATTAATATACTCTAACATGACAGTAGGTCCTGCAATGCATATTTCACCCTCTGCTCCAGCTTTAACTTCTTTTGTAGTTCCTACCTTGACAATTTTGTAATACATATCAGGTAATGGAATTCCTATGCTTCCTGGTTTTTCTATATGATATGGCGTTAGGCAGCTTGCTGTTACACATTCAGTCGTTCCATACCCTTCTCTGACTTTAGTAGAGCAATTATGTTCTTCTAAAAATTGGTCTATTCTTTTTTTCAAGTCTATCGTAAGAGAGTCTCCTCCTACAAAAACACCTTTTAAGCAAGATAAATCAACACCATCAAGTATATTTGATCTAAGGAGTGCTTCAAACAAAGTCGGGACTCCTGCAATATAATTAGGTCTGCATTTTTTAATAAGTTCGCCATACGTAGCAGCTGTAAATTTAGGTACCAAAATACATTTCGCTCCATTTGTCAACATCGAATGAATACTTACACCTAATCCGAATCCATGGAACATAGGCATAACTGCCAGCATTATATTCCCTGGTTTAAAGCAGTTGCTCATTTCTTCAATTTGAGCACTTAATGCATTAAAGTTAAGATTTGATAAAAGAATACCTTTTGAAGTTCCTGTTGTTCCACCACTATAAAGTATTACCGCTGGGTCAACGTTCTTTCTTTTTACAATATAATTTTCCTCACCTTTTCCCATGGCCAAAAAATCTTTCCAAAGTAGTATGTCATTACTCTTAGGAGGTTTTTTAATTTTTCTCCCCTGTGTCAGCGCATATCCTATGGCCTTTGCTCCAGGCAAAGAATCTTTAATAGAAGCAATAATTAGTTTCCTTAAATCAACTTGATTTTTTATTTTATCAAACTTATCATAAAATTGATCTAGCGCTATGCAAACTTTACTTTCAGAATCTGCTAAATAAAATCTGATCTCACTCTCACTAGACAAAGGATGAATCATAGTCGCAACCGCTCCAACCATATTCACAGCATAAAATGCAGTTATAGCTTGTGGACAATTAGGTAAACAAATTGTAACTTTGTCATTCTCTGAAACACCTATGCTCTTCAACGACTTTGCAAATTCTTTGACAGCAAAAATCGCCTCCTTGTATGTAGTGTTTTTGCCCATAAATTCATACGCAATATAATCCGGGTACTTTTTGGCAGTCTTTTCAAATTCCAAACTAATAGAAAGGTCTGAATATTCTAACGTGGATTTGACTTCCCCGTAAAAATTCTGCCATGGTTTATTTTTTATCACTTTTTTCATAATTCACCTCAATAACTTTTTAATAATCGATTTCTTCGCTAGCAGGCAATTCTAGCAATTCAGGATTTGTAAGCAAATGTTTCATCAACCTAATCGTTTTAGAAAAATAATATCCATCCCCTATTCTCTCATCAATCGTAAGGCCAAGTTCAATAACATCCCTCATAGTTACATTACCTTCTTCATCATAAAATGGCGCCTTGTGCATTTCCCCTATTACAACAAATATTGAATTAGTCCCCCTATTAGTCAAATGATGGTACCCTGCGTTTAATTTTATTGAACCTAAATTTGATAAGAATACACTAGAATAATTCATGTCTACATTAGCTATAGAAGATGGCATACGGCCATGGTAATCTAATACTTTTAGAACCCACATTACAAAACGTAGTATAAAGCTCGGTAGTTTTTTTAATGTGTCCATTATATCTGTCGCACCGTCGCTTTTCGAGCTTCTATTTTGAACTATTTCTTTCATAATGCTTTGATGCACTGTATCGATTGTATCATTTTCATCAAAGAACAAAAATGCCATTCCCTCTTCTGAAGTATCCGTGAACTGTTTTTTTATCACAAACGAAACAGACAAGTGATTTCGTTGGTATGTTTTTCGTCCTTGTATAAATCTATTCATATTAGGTCTTAATACTAATGTTTTAACCATTGTCGAAACTATCGCATGAAAAACCTTATACGGATGCTCCGGATTTTTGCTATTCTTATCTTGAATATATTTAAGTAAATTTGTCACATCTATCGTTTCTTGAATAAATGCTTCATTATCGCATCTGTTAGGGTAAATATACGGCATGATAACGTGTAATCCATCTTGATTTCTAACGAGTTTTCCGTCTTTTCTATCCCCAAATTTCTTTTTTTCTTTTTTTGCTTTCATATCTACCCTCTCATATTTTTTTTATCGGAACAACAGTCAATGTTTTCCCCATAGCAGACAGTAATTTTATTAATGTGTCAATTTGAGGTTTCGTTATCCCTTTTTCAATTCTCGCAATTACAGGTTGTCTCACACCGCTTAACTCTTCAAGTTTTTTCTGCGAAATTCCTTTTTCTTTTCTTGCACTAACAAGCTCATTTATTAGAGCAACTCTCAAATTAAATTTCACGATTTTTTTCGGATTATGTTTTCTGGATTTAAATGACTTCCATTTCTTTGCTATTGTTTTTCTATTCATATTTCACTCCATCTCAGGCAATATCAACCTTTATAATAATAACTTATAAGTTATTATTATGCAATACTTTTCATGCACATTTATTTTTCAAAATATATTCAAAAATTTCCACAATATTTTTCAGCGAACAAATAATATCGTTTTCACCAAATAAAACGATAGGCATTTTTAAACATCAAACAATTACCTTCCAAGCACAAAAAAGCAAGTGTGCAAACTTTGCACACTTGCCTTCTTTTTTTGTTATGATTTAGATCCAATCATACAAGAGATGATTATATTACATCAGTTGAAAATCAGTCTATTTTTTAGGGAAAGTTTCTTCAAAAGTTTTCTCTCCACCTGTTAAAGTAACAACTTTTCTAGCTTTTCCTGTTTTCACTGCAATCCATCTAACAAGCATAGGAATTACTAGTGCCGAAAGTGCTATACTGAAAATCAAGACACCATTTCCAACAAAGAATATTAAAGCTGCAATTTGTACAATTGCACCAAACCAAACTACCCATAACATTGGTTTTTTGATTCTAGCTTTCAAAACTTCATCTGGATTGTATCCATTAGCTTTAAGTTTTCTTCTAAATCTAATTTGGCTAACCAAAATACCTATCCAAGCAAGTGCCCCTGTAAATCCTGACAATGATATAAGAGTTGCGTAAACAGTTCCCTCTCCTGCTAGAAGTCCAATCATTAGAATAATCCAGCAAGGGATAAGAGTAAATAAGATCGCATTTCTAGGAACAGCTCTTTTATTAAGTTTAGATAAGAACTTAGGTGCAAATCCTTCTACCGACAATCCAAATAAACATCGAACTGTACCATAGAATCCTGTATTTGCACAACTAAATGCTGCAATAAGTACAACCCCTGACAGAATTCCCGCAAACATATCTAAATTATAATAATTTAATATTGCTACAAATACTGGATCTTCCCAGCTAGTTCTTTCATATGGATAGATCAACAGGACTAAAATTATTGGTAATATGTATAACCCTACAATACGATAAGTAACGCTTTTGCAAGCTTTTGGTATTGATTTCTCAGGATCTTGAGCTTCAGAAGCTGCAAGGCCAACAATTTCTGTACCTTGGAATGTTACAAGAACTTGAGTCATACCAATTAAGATAATCATAATTCCAAATGGGAATAAATTTTCAACGAAAGATAAATCACTTCCAAAGTTAACTTGAGTTCCAAGGAATCCGTCACTTCCCCATAATCCAATCCAAATTCCAAAAGCAATAATAATAAATATTACAATTGTAAGAACTTTAATGATTGAAAGTGTTGACTCAACTTTAGCAAAAATATCTACTGCGAATAAATTGATAATTGTTAGTAGTAGAAGAGCTCCTATTGAGTACGCTATTAGATTTCCTGGGAAAAGTAATTCTATTACAATTGCTGCTGCAATTGCTTCAGATGGTATATAACATACCCAGTTAAACCAAAAAGCCCATCCAAATCCAGTTGACAATGTAGGGCCACAAAATTCACTAGTATAAGCTACAAACGATCCTTTACGAGGTAAATTAACTAATAATTCTGCATACGCCACCATTACAGCGTAAACAACAACACCTACCACTATAAATGGAATAAGTATTGCAGGTCCCATTTCAGAGATCATGCCTCCAACTCCAACGAAGAATATTGAACCAATTACACCACCGAGCCCAATAAAAGTTACTTGCCAACCTTTTATTCCTCTTTTTAATTCTGTAACTTCGCCTTGAGCATTTACATTATTATTTTGTTCACTCATATTTTTCTCCTTTCTAATATTATATATTGCATATAAAATATAAATAATATGTACATCTTATCATATTATCTTTTTAAGTCAACAATTTTCTTTATATACTGTAAAAATAGAACAAGTTTGCTGTTCAAAATAACATTTGCAACTTGTGTTTTTTACTAAAAAAAAGAATCGCAACATAACATTGATGCAATTCTTTTTATACTCGAAGTATAGTTTTTAAGTCAAACTAATGATTATTTATATTTATCAGCCAATATTCTCGCTACATACACACCACTTGCCGATGCTTGAGATAATGAATGCG